>JAZLLB010000193.1:0-47387 GCA_045597925.1 Acutalibacteraceae bacterium | reverse complement strand
AAATAAAAATCGTTTGTGTCCTGCAAAAAAGCCATAAATCCGGTGGGGACAATCATAGCGGACGGCGAATTGTCGGTAAGAACGATTATATCTCCCTCATAAACGCAGGCGGCGACAGTGTCGGGGCGTTCTGTGTATCTTACCTTGGGGAACGGATTGAACCACTGCTTTTTAATAAGACATTCCGTGAGGCTTTCCTGACCCATGGCGAGGGATTTTACGTCTATACTGTCGAGTTTTTTTCGAAGAGTTTCGAGCAGCTTTTTGTCTGCTTTATCCTGCATATAGCACAGCACAACGTCTGTATGAGAGCGTTCGCCGACCTGGTGGATTTCCATTGTGAGGTCGCGGTCGCGTATTCTTCTGCGTATAAGCGAGGTGTTGAAAATCATGGTTTCCACGAAGCCTTCATGCGAGCCTCGAAGCACCTTGTCATTGTCGGGTTCCTCTATGCTTCTTGTCGGGTAGGTTCTTGCGTCAACAAGCATACCGCCAGCGAAGCCTTCAACAATCATGCCGATGGCACCTGAATACACATAGGTTGAAAACGGGGTGACATTACTGTGGACATCAACTTCAATGTACGGCAGAAATTTATTCGCGAATTCTCTTGTTTCGCTGACGGAGTTAATATCTTCGTCTGTCAGCTTCATTAAAAATTCAAGTACTTTTTCGAGTATCTCATCTTTCGCGAAGCCGTCGATAAAATAAAGCTTTGCCGAACGTGACGCGATTTTAATTTCACGTGCGACCACATCGAAATTTTCAGCTACTCTGAAATACCCGTCAAGAAGAGTGACATTTTCCGGATATGTGTTTTTAAACGGAATTACATTGTTCATATAAAAATCCTTTTAAACTTAATTTTAACTTTATTATTTTCCGTATGAAAAGAAATATTCTTATCTATAATCGTTATAAAGATTTACAATGGCGTTCCATGTCAGCGGACCCACCTGACCGTTCTGAGGAAGACCGTAAAGTCTTTGAACGGCAGTGACCGCCGCGGCTGTCTGAGGGCCGTAAACACCGTCAACGGTAACAGACGGCACGTTGGAATTATTCTGCGAAATCACTCTTAAAAAGGTTTGCAGCTGCGTTACCACGTTGCCTGTCGCTCCTGTGGTGATGAAATATCCGGGGTAGAGCAGTGAGGCGTAGCTTTTATATTCGCTCGGAAGCGCGTTCAGTACACCGTTATAAGCGTTTTGCAGCATATTCCATGTGGTTCTGCCGACAATTCCGTCAGCGTTAAGACCGTAAAGCCGCTGAAAATTAATAACGGCATTATATGTTTCATTGCCGAAAATCCCGTCAACGGTTATCTGAGAAAGCCGCGGATTAAAAAATCCGAGAAAATTAAGGTAATACTGAATAATTCTAACCTCATTGCCTCTGTCGCCGCGTCTGATAACGTTGGAATACTGACGCTGACTTTCAGTTATAGTTATGCCTTCTGAATAAAGCTCTGAAAGTCTCTTGACTCCGTTGTATATATATTTGATTCTGTACCATGTGTTTCTGCCGACAATTCCGTCAGGCGTCAGGTTAAAAATACGCTGAAACGCTCTTACCGCCGCGTCTGTTCTGCTTTCAAAAATACCGTTTGTGGGAGTGATTCTCGGAATCGCGGGGTAGTTTGCGGCTATTCTGTTAAGCTGACGCTGAATGGTTCTTACGTCTTCTCCCGCGGTGCCGAGTCTTAACGCGGTACCCGGATACGAAGCAATGTCTCCTTTTATCGGAGCGTTAAAAACTATGTTTATATCGTTTCCGTAATATCTTTGCAGAATCTGATACGGAGTCAGACCCTGCCTGGCGAGAGTGACGGTTCCCCACTGGGAAAGTCCGGCGCAGGTTACGGTAGTGCCGTTGCAGTACTGTGTGAAATACGGCTGAACCTGCCCCTGCTTCACAACATAATCGTTGAAAAGCTCATCAACAATTTTACTTATGTTATCAAAAACATCGTGCCCCTGCTTGTATGACTGGTCGTATGCGGTGGAGTTGGTTATATCAAAATTGTAGCCCTGAGAGCGGTAATGCTCGGTGTAAATTCTGTTGAGGGCAAATGTTGTCTGCGCGTAAATGTTGGCTCTGAGTGCGTTTTCCGGCCATGTGGGGTATATCTCGTTTGACGCGACATTCTTGATATAATCCGGGAATGTCACGCGTACATTTCTTGCGTTTGACTGAGGTGTTCCGAGATGAACGGTTATATATTCGGGTATAACTGGTGCTGCCATTATTCAGCCCCCTTAAGACGTGTGAATGATTCGCCCTCGTTAAGCTCCGCGATTTGAGGCTGATTGCCCACGTTGACGGTCGGTATAAGCTCGACACTCTGGATTGATTTTATTCCCGCGAAAACAGGCACGTTAATAAATTCCGCATTTACAAATTCCGGATGCTCAATATAAGTAGTATATGATGAATAAGGCAGAACCGGTGATTCTGTCGGCGACTGAGACATTTCCGCTGACGGAGCGGGAAGTTTTATGTTGTCAACGATTCCGTTTATATCGGTTAGGCCGTCAAACATCTGACGTGAACCGTTTTTCAATTCCAGCACCACTACTACTCTCGCATTCACAACGGGAAAAGCCTGACCGGCGGCGAAAACCTGAACCCGAAGCAGTCCGCTTTGAGGATTATTCCTTAAAAAGTCATCATAATTATCAAATTGAGGAGCCTTATATTCTTCAGACTGAATGCTGTTCGCGGTGTTATCCTCCGTATTCTGAACGGTACTGCGGGCATCGGCTGTTTCCGTATTATTTTGTACGTCTTCAGCATCAAAACCATCAAATGATTCTGTTTTACTCACCGCATTTACAGCTGAAAACTCCGGCTGTTCAGCATCGTTTGTTTCACTGTCGCACTGTCCGTCGCATTTTTCTTCTCTCATAGGATTATTTTTTGAAAATTCCAGAAGCTCACGTCGGTATTTTTCTATTATGTTATCAAATTCTTCCATAAAAAAACCTCCTTTGCTTTATAATATGCAAAGAAGGTCTTTTGTTTACCTTAATTCAGTGCCGTGCGATAAGGAGTATATGAGGATTCAGGAAAATCATTCGTATTTCCCGGAATTACCGCTGCTTTCGTTCAGCACGTTTTTATTGCGGCTGCTGTTATCTTCCGATTGATTGTTATATCCGTATCCGTAGCCATAGCCGTAGCCGTAACCGTAGCCGTATGAGCCGTAATATCCGCCGCCGTAGCGCTTCCTTGATATCGAGGCGTTATTATAAACGCAGCCGATAACGTACGCGCCGTTAGCGTCAATATCGTTAACTGACATTCTGATTCTGCCTACGGGAGCGGAATCCTCGCTGACGACAAGAATTGTCGCGTCTGCAAATGAAGAAATAATCGAGGCATCGGTAACAACGCTTGCGGGGGCGGTGTCAATAATAATATAGTCAAATTCCGACCTGACCGCTTTAATAAGGTCGGTCATTTTTTTAGTTGAAAGAAGCTCTGACGGATTTTCGGTTGAGTGGGAGTCTGCAATTACAAAAATGCGGTATTTTTCAACATATTTAATAACCGATTCAAGCGGGGCTTTTCCCGTTATAATGCTTGAGAGTCCGTGACCGGAGGAATTTTCCATTCCGAGTATTTTAGATACTGATGGTTTTCTCAGGTCAGAGTCTATAAGAAGGACCGATTTGCCGTTCTGCGCAAGAGTTATCGCAAGATTTGTTGAAATGGTTGTTTTGCCTTCGTTCTCACAGGCACTTGTTACCATATAAACCTTGTTTCCTTCTTTTGCGGCATTGCTTTCAACCTTTGTTCGTATTGCTTTGAATGTTTCGATAAAGGCGAAGCCTATCTTTTTATTCGTTATGAGCAGACCTTTGGACTTGTTGTTTATTTTATTGATTGCGCCTAAAACATTGATGTTTACTTTTCTTGAAACATCGTCAACGCTTCTTACAGTATCGTGAACAATGTAGAAAATGAGAATGATAACAATACCTGAAAGCATTCCCAACACAGCACCGACGGCGGTGAGGAGAAATGTTTTTGACGATTCGTCCGGGTGTGTGGGAAGAACAGGATAGTCACATATATTAAGATGAGCGTTTGAATAAATTTCAGAAGCTATATTGTTATAGTTTTCGACAAGCGACTTTGCTATAGCAAAAGATTTTTCGGGGTTGGTTGTTCTTATTTTCGCTTCAATAACATTCGAACCTGAAACAATATTAACGCTTAAGGCATCCTTTACATCCTGAAAGGTTACCGGAACGGTACACTTTTCGGCTGTTGCCTGAATAACGGAACGACCCTCAAGAATATACTTATAAGTTGCCGCGACACTGATTGATGCACTTATATCAGAACTTTCCACTTTTTCGGATTCATCATTTTTAAGAGTATTAACAACAAACGAAGTGCTTGCCGTGTAAATATCCTCCTGAATAATTGAAGCGGCCATTGCACCGATGATTCCGAAAATAAGCGCCAGAACAATGATAATCCATACTTTTTTAGCAACAACGCGCAAGAAAGCAAAAACATTGATTTCTATGCCGTTGTTCCTTTCCTGTCTTTCGTAACTCATATTCTTATCCTCCGTTACATCTTTCCTATATTTTTATAAATATTGATTATTTCGTAAACCCAGCTGCCCATTGAGAAATTATTTATAACATACTCTCTGGATTCAGCACCCATGAGGCGGGTTTCGTTCTTCTCTTCTTTAACGATTTCACACAACGCTTCATAAAGCGAGGCGGAATCATCACTTTTTATTTTGACCGACCATGGAATATTTAATTCGTTAAGCCCCGGAACATCACAGTAAATCATCGGAATTCCGAGATAAGCGCATTCAATCATTGTATAAGGACTTCCCTGAACGCGGTTCGCGGAAACAAAAACGTCAGCGAGTGAAAAATATGTTGCGATATCATTCCTCGGAGGGAGCAGGGTTATCCACTCCGGGATATCACCGTAAACTGATTTTATACTTCTCTCTATCCTGTCTTTATTATCAGAGACGGCTATAAGCAGCTGAAAGTTATGCCCGGTGTCATATTCCGCAAGTGAGCGGGCAACAAAATCAACGCCCTTTGATTCAAAATCATGCCCGAACATGAATACTGTGTTTTGCCCTGACTTCGTAATGAAATCGCTCTTTTTTATATTTCTGTCAATAAATTCAAGTCTTGAAAAGTCGACAGTGTTCGGAACGGTTACCGCTTTTCTTCCTGTAATCGTAAGCGCGTTTTTTATTGAGTCACTTACCGCTACATAAAGCGTTGCGTTTGTGAACAGTACAGCCAGTTTATCATAAAAAGACTTTTTATTTTGCGGCTGCTGATAAACGTGAACGATATAATCAATATTTTTTCTGCCTGCCGCTGCGGCGTAAACCGGAATGTGAATTCTGTAATCCGCGAAATGTGAATGAATTATCTGAATGTCAAAATCATCAATCAGCTTTTTAATCAGAATGATGTTTTTTATTACCGATTTGATGTCCGGACTGAAATAACAGACCCGCATTCCGGCAGCGGAAAGCTTGTGTGTCCAATCAAATGCTCTGCATGCTTCTGGCATAAGAAATACCGTTTTGCCTCCGTTACGCTGAAGCTCCTCACCGAGGGCGAGCATCGAACGGATAAAGCTGCCTTCGTAAGTGCTGTTGAAATTCATTATAAACAAAACATTTTTCAAATCATCAACCTCCTGACAGACCGGAAGTATTGTTTGAATAATAAAACTGCTTCGGGTTTTCGGTGTCGTCTGTTGTGGCACAAAGAAATATTAAGATAACCGCTACCTGATACAATACAGAATACATCGAAACAACACCCCATTCAAGGATAAGTTCTGCAGTAAGCATGGAAAAAGCAAGAAGGCGCAGACTTGTGAATTTCTTTTTAAAGAAATCTGTTGCCAGCTTTATAAGTATATAAGCATACAGCCAATAATAAAGAATAAAGCCTGCAATTCCGAGATCTGCGAGAATTTCCCAATAATTGTTATGAGCGTAGTTTATTTCAAAGTCAGTTTCGATTGCCAGATGGTTTGAAAAGTTTAAAAAGCCCTGACCGATAATGGGGTTCCTTTCAAAAAGCGTCTTGGCAAAATTTATATAATATTCTCTGATTTGAAGACTGCCGTATTTTGTTTGTTCGTTATTCGCGAATTTTATAAGTGTTTCAAGCCGCTGACCGATGGTGTCGTACAGAATGTCATCTGTCATAAACAAGGTGAAGAGAACAGCTATTGCACCGCCTATAAGAAAAAAGTGAAAAATATGATGCTTTCTTTTAAACGCGAAAAGAATAATGATGATAATTCCGAAAAAGGACATCAGAACAGCTTTTCTGGAACTTGAAAGTATACATCCGAATAAAAACAGCAATACCGCCGGATACCAATAGCGTTTATGAAGCAGATAGGCTTTATAAAAAGCAATTATCGCCGCGTAAAGTATAATAAATCCGAAGAGGTTGGAATTGTTGTGGCTTACGACAGAACCGAAGTAGCCGGAAAACCATCTGTCGACAGGGGTGCCTATAAATTCTGACAACGCTATCACTAGTGAGGAATACAGATAAATGTTGAGTATTTGTTCAATATCCTTTTTGCTGTTGACATATTGCGTTATTCCGAATCCGACCGTAAGAGATATAAGCATGAATTTTATGAATTTGAGAGCGGCTGTGTGCGGGGAGTATGCCCACGAGGAAGACAGCTCCGCAAATGCTGTAAACGCAAGATACCAGACGGAGAGTATGGGGTTGTTCAGCTGTTTATTATACAGCTTGCCCGCCGTAATAATGACAGGACCTAAAATAAGAAGAGCAACTCCTGAATAGTGTATTACCCGCTGGTAGGAAAAATAAAAAATTATTCCGAGAAAAAGGCATATTTCAAACGGGAGACGGAACAGGTCGCGATTCTTATTTTTTTCTATTCGCAGGATTCCGCCTTTGAATGAAATCATATGTTTCCTCCTTCCTGATAATATATAAACAGTTTATTTGATAAACTGAAATCCTTCTTTTATTGAGTCAAGCGGAGATGTGTTAAAGGCTTTGAAAAAATTCAGAATACATTTGCCTTTCGCCCCGCTTCTGAAATAAGAAACGGCGAGAACGGAATAATGCCTGAAGTCCATATAACGAACCTCTTTTTTGGTAAGCGAAGGTTTTTGAGAGGATTTAAGAGCGAATATTTTTTCTTCACACTGAACCTTGTTTTTTCCTACGGAGATTCTGCCCTCATTATGAAGGTACGCTTTTATATATGAGCACGGAATGTAGCCGATTTTAACCTCAGGGTGCAATAAGGCGTATTGAAGCGCATCCCACATAAGCATGAATTCCTGACCCATCGGAACTTTTCTGAATCCGCCGAATTCGGAAATGAATCTGCGCTTTATCATATAGGTTGATGTCGGCGTAAGAGAATAAAGAACGTGCTGCTTTATAAGAATATCAGGAGACCAGTCCGTAACATACCGGTGAGTTCTGTGCTCAATCGGCTTTCCGCTGCCGTCATACATATGAAGGTCTGTGAAACAGAAATCCAGATTGTGCGCCTGCATGAATTTAAGCTCTGTTTTTATTTTCGGCGGTTCAAATTCATCGTCATCGTCAAGAAAAGCGATGTATTCGCCGCCGCAGGCATCAATACCCACATTTCTTGAAAGACCGCCGCCTAAATTGACGCTGTTCTGAATATAAACAACACGTGAATCGTTTTTATATTTAAGCATTGTTTTTTCCGTATTTTTTCTGGCTTCCGGAAGCTCAGCGTTGTCATCAACAACAACAACCTGAACATTGTCATACGTCTGGTTGAGCACCGAATCTATTGCACGGGAAAGAAAATGCGCACGCTTATAAGTCGGAGTGATTACGCTTACCATTGGGTTCACAATACACTACCCCCCCAATTTAACATTAATTGTTATTATACATTTTATACACGAATTTGTCCATATATATCGGCGAAAAAGTTTAATTAATTTGAAAAAATTTCCTGATTTTAAAAATCTTTAAAAATATGTAAATTTTATATGATTTTCTCTTTACATAAATCCGGTTTTAGGTTAAAATAACTGTGTATAATTGTATTTGGAGGTAATTTTATTGTATAAGAGAATTTTGCTTAAGCTAAGCGGTGAAGTACTTGCCGGAGCAAACGGCAGCGGAATAGATTTTGATATGGTTACAGATGTCTGCTCATATGTTAAAAAGGTTGCCGATATGGGCGTTCAGGTCGGACTTGTTGTCGGAGGCGGCAATTTCTGGAGAGGCAGAAGCAGCGGCGAGATGAACCGTACCCGTGCCGATAATATGGGAATGCTGGCGACTGTTATGAATTCCCTTGCTCTGTGCGAAGCTCTTGAGCAGCTCGGAGTGAAAGCAAGGGTAATGTCTGCGGTGGGTATGCAGCCCATTGCCGAGCAGTATGTCGCGCGTGACGCGGTTAAGCACCTTGATGACGGTGAAATTGTGATTTTCGGCTGCGGAACGGGTTGTCCGTTCTTTTCAACAGATACAACAGCCGCGCTCAGAGCCGCCGAAATTGAGGCTGATGTTATATTCAAAGCAACGAATGTTGACGGTGTATATGACAAAGACCCAAATAAGTTCGAAGATGCGGTTAAATATGATGTCCTTTCTCATTCCGAGGTTCTTGCGAAAGGACTTAAGGTTATGGACAGCACCGCGGCTTCGCTTTGCCGTGATAACGGAATTTCAATTCTGGTATTTAACCTTGAAGACCCCGAAAATATTATCAGGGCGGTCAAGGGTGAAAATATAGGTACGCTTGTTAAAGAATAATTTAAGAGGAGAATTACTTATGAAAGAAGTTTTTGCTTATACTAAAGAAAAAATGGAAAAGACCGTTGCTCATCTTAAGAGCGACTATGCCGCGATCCGTGCCGGCAGAGCCAGTGCCGCCGTTCTTGACAGAATCACGGTTGATTATTACGGAACTCCCACGCCGATAAATCAGCTTGCCTCAGTGTCTGTCGCGGAGGCGAGAATTCTTACAATTCAGCCGTGGGATAAATCGGTTCTTCACGGTATTGAAAAAGCGATTCAGGCATCTGATTTGGGAATCAACCCCCAGAATGACGGTGTAGTTATCCGCCTTACATTCCCCAAGCTTACAGAGGACCACAGAAAGACAATCGTTAAAGATGTCAGCAAAATGGCGGAGGAATCAAAGATTGCAATCCGTTCAATCCGCCGTGATTCAATGGATAAGCTCAAAAAGATGGAAAAGGCATCGGAAATTACAGAAGATGACCTTAAAGACGGCGAAGAGGAAATTCAGAAAATCACCGATGATTTCATCAAGGAAATCGACAAGGTAGCAAAGGCGAAAGAAGCCGAAGTAATGGAAATATAAGACTTGCGAATCTTTTTGTCATCTTCTGCGTTATCACTCCTTGAAGTATCTGCATACATCTGCGGAGTGATGTCTTGAATATGAGCAAAAATCTTTCGCAAGGGAAAGCTGTTGCTTTTCGGCAGAATTTTACTCGGTTTAATTCTCAGATTGGCGAATCTTTTTGTCATCTTTACATAGAAGAATACAAGGGATGTGTTCGTGTGAACGATAAGAAAACAGCGGCACTTTTTTCGGTTCCGCTGGGTTGTCGTATATCAGCGCGGCTATAAACTTTTTTGTCAGACAGTTCTGTGGGCGTACTTTTCCTTTGTCTCAGGTCTGTTCTGCTGTGCTTCGGCTCGGTTTTTTATAACAGAAGAAAAAACAATAATAATAAAAATTAACTGACAGGGGGGCAATGCTCCCCTGAAAAATCATAGGAGAGAGTTATGGAACGTCAGCTTCCCGAACATATCGGAATAATAATGGACGGCAACGGCCGTTGGGCGAAAAAACGCGGACTTAACCGCTGGGACGGTCACAAGGAGGGTGCGAACGTATTCAGAAGAATATGTTCATACGCATGCGACATAGGAATTAAAAGTATAACCTTCTATGCCTTTTCAACAGAAAACTGGCGCAGACCTCCCGAGGAGGTTGCGGCTATCATGGATCTCTTCAGAGATTATCTCGGTGAGGCGGAAGACAGAGAAAACGAAAATATTAAAAAGGGAATGCAGATGCATTTCATCGGCAGGCGTGACGATATGCCTGACGATATCGTAAGTCTTATGGAAACCGCCGAGGGAAATTCAAAAAACGCAAACCGCATCAAGGTAAATATTGCCATTAACTACGGCGGCAGACTTGAAATTGTTGATGCGGTAAAGAAAATTGCGAAAAAAGTCAAAAACGGTGAAATTGAGCCTGAGGATATTACCGAAGACGATATTTCGGAAAATATGTATACAGCGGGGCAGAGCGACCCTGACCTTATTATCCGACCCAGCGGGGAATTAAGACTTTCAAACTTTCTGCTGTGGCAGTCGGCTTATTCGGAGCTGTGGTTTTCGGATATTCTGTGGCCTGACTTCACAACAGATGACCTTGATAAGGCAATAGACGATTACAATAACCGTAACAGACGCTTCGGCGGGGTGTGAGTTATGAATAAAACACTTACGATTTTAGGCTCAACGGGTTCAATCGGCAAACAGGCTCTTGAGGTTGTGGATATGCAGGGATATTCGGTTCTGGCGCTCACAGCCAACGGCAGCGCCGGTATCCTTGAGGAGCAGATAAGAAAATACAAACCGCGGTATGCCGCTCTTGCGGATGAAAAAAAGGCAAAGGAGCTGGCTTTAAGCGTTGCGGATACAGAAACAAAGGTGCTTTCCGGTAAAGAAGGCATATGCTTCTGCGCCTCACTTAAAGCTGATTACGTTCTCAACAGTATTGTCGGCATGGCGGGACTTGAACCTACACTCAGAGCAATCGAAAGCAAAAATGAAATCGCCCTTGCGAATAAGGAAACCCTTGTGGCGGGCGGCGAGCTTGTTACAAAAAAAGCTAAAGAAAACGGCGTCAGCATTCTTCCTGTTGACAGTGAGCATTCCGCGATTTTTCAGTCGCTTCAGGGCTGTAAGGATAAAAAAGAGGTCAAACGTCTTATTCTCACGGCATCGGGCGGTCCGTTTTTCGGCAGAAGCAGAGAATCTCTCGCTGACGTTACCGTTGAGCAGGCTCTCAATCACCCCAACTGGAGCATGGGCGCGAAAATAACCATAGATTCCGCTTCAATGATGAATAAAGGTCTTGAGCTGATTGAGGCGGTGTGGCTTTTCAATATGAAGCCGTGTGATATTGATATTGTTGTTCACCGGCAGAGTGTGGTTCATTCACTTGTTGAATACTGCGATAATTCGGTTATCGCGCAGCTGGGTGTGCCTGATATGCGCATACCGATTCAGTACGCTCTGACTTACCCCAACCGTATTCCGTCGCCTGTAAAACAGCTTTCACTGACGGATTACGGCACTCTTACATTTGAAAAGCCGGATTATGATACGTTCGGCTGTATAAATATTTGCAGAAACGCTATTGAAAAGGGCGGACTTTATCCCGCGGCGGCAAATTCAGCAAATGAGGCGGCGAACCTTGCTTTCAGACAGGGCAAAATTAAATTTCTTGATATTGAACGTCTTGTGCGCGGCGCGGCGGAAGCGGCTCCGTCAAAGGGCGGATACACTCTTGACGACGTTAATGAAATCGATACGTGGGCAAGAGAATATGTTGTGGATAATATCTGATTCCAAAACGCAAATAAACTAAGAGGTGATTATTTTTGGCAGTTATTTCATGGCTTTTAAGCAAATGGACAGTACTTGTCGCAATCCTGTTTTTCGGCATAATTATCATGGTTCACGAAGCGGGACATTTTACATTTGCGAAGCTTTTCGGGGTCAGGGTCAACGAATTTTCAATGGGCATGGGTCCGAAAATCATAAGCCGTAAAAAAGGTGAAACTGCATATTCATGGCGGCTTTTCCCAATCGGAGGATACGTCAGCATGGAGGGAGAAGATGAAGACAGCGATGATGAACGCGCTTTCGGTAAAAAACCGTGCTGGCAGAGGATTATCATTGTGGCGGCAGGCGCGGTTGTCAATATAATCATCGGGCTTATAATTATATGCGTTATTCTTTCCGTCAACAGCGATGAGCTTTCCGGCACTACGTATGTCAACTATTTTCTTCCTGAAAGTCAGACGGAAAAACAGCAGAAAAAAATCACCGAATTTGAGGGACTTAAATCCGGCGACAAAATCAAAAAAATAGACGGAAAAAACGTCTTTTATTATGAAGATATATACTATCTCGCTTCACGCGATTTTGACGGAGACGGCAAATTCACCGCGACCGTTGAGCGTAAGGGCGAAAAAGTAACGGTTGAAAACGTCAGCACAGATATAATCACCCGCATGATTATTGTGGGCGTGAAAACAACTCCGCTGACAATTGTGAAGGATACCTTCAAAGAGTCAGTATGCATATGCAGAATGGTTTATCTGAGCCTTTTTGATATGATAACCGGCAAATATTCCGTAAAGGATATCTCGGGTCCCATTGGCGTGGTTGATGTTGTTTCGCAGACGGCGGAAGCTTCAAGTGAGGCGCATGACTACACGGGACTTTTCAAAATTCTCGCGCTTATAACAATAAACATCGGCATCATGAATCTTCTGCCGATACCCGCTCTTGACGGCGGCAGACTTTTCTTCCTCATTATTGAGCTTATCAGGAGAAAGCCTGTAAATCAGAAATACGAAGCGATGATTCACGGTACAGGGCTTATAATACTGCTTCTGTTTATGGCGGCGGTTTCGTTTAAAGATATCTGGGTATTGGTAACAGGTGGTTGATTATGGAAAGAAAAATTACAAAACAGGTTAAAGTCGGCAATGTTCTTATAGGCGGCGGCGCGCCCGTCAGCGTTCAGTCAATGCTCAACAAGCCTGCTGAGGATATAGAGGCAAGCGTTAAGCAGGCACTTGAGCTGGAAAAAGCAGGATGTCAGATTATCAGAAGCGCCGTTCCGAATATGGAGGCGGTGAAGCTTATTGCAGCTCTGAAAGAAAATCTCTCGGTTCCCGTTGTGGCGGATATTCATTTTGACTACCGTCTTGCCCTTGCCTGCGCTGACGCGGGTGTTGATAAAATCAGAATAAACCCCGGGAATATCGGCTCTGACGATAAGGTGAAAGCTGTTGCCGACAAGTGCAGAGAAAAAAATATTCCCATAAGAATCGGTGTTAATTCAGGCTCGGTCGAAAAAGAAATTCTCGCGAAATACGGTTCTCCCACGCCTGAGGCTCTTGTTGAAAGCGCGCTTTATCACGCTTCACTGCTTGAAAAATTTGATTTCGGCAATATAGTAATTTCAATAAAATCATCTGATGTTGAAAATATGGTCAGGGCATACACTCTCGCAAGCGAAAAATGCGATTATCCGCTGCATTTAGGCGTAACAGAAGCGGGTACGGCAAGAATGGGGCTTATTAAATCAAGTATAGGCATAGGCTCACTTCTTTTAAACGGAATAGGAGATACCGTGAGAGTTTCTCTTACCGATGACCCGGTTAAAGAGGTTGAGGCGGCTTATGGTATTCTTAAATGCGCCGGCGTTAAAAAAGACGGTGTGAGAATTGTTTCTTGCCCCACCTGCGGCAGAACGAAAATCGACCTTATAGGACTTGCCAACAAGGTTGAAGCGGCTCTCAGAACCTGCGAAAAGAATATAAAAGTCGCGGTTATGGGCTGTGTGGTCAACGGTCCCGGCGAAGCGAGAGAGGCTGATATCGGCATCGCGGGCGGCGACGGCTGTGCTATGATATTCAAAAAAGGCGAAATTCTCCGCAAGGTTCCCGAAAATGAGGTTGTGGAACAGCTCTTAAAAGAAATAGAGAAGTTGTAAGAAGAGGATTGCAATGCAGGAAATTGATTTTTTATCGCTGTTCGGCGAATGTATCGGCGATGACATAAAAAATAATTTTGTTAAAGCGTCAATAACTGATATTCAGGCGAGTCTTGAAGAACGCACGATTGATTTAACCGTGCGTTTTGATGCGTATATACCTGACGAGCTTGTTGAAAGGGCAAAGGCTCAGATTGTTAAATTCATGACGTTGAATTCACTCGAATTTGAGTATTTTTATAAAAGTGAAATGTTCTGCGAAAAGTGGATTCCGTACCTTGTAAAAGAAATTGAAAAGAAATTCAGTGCAGGCAAAACTTTTCTTGACGGTGCGTTATATACTGTTGAGAATAACCGCTTCATAATAACCTTAAAAAGAAACGGGAAAGACATTTTAAAACAGCTCGGCGTTGACGAATACATATTAAAGACAGTAAGGCGAAGATTTGATACCGCCGTCAGTGTTGAAATCGTTTCATCGTCAGCCAACGCTTCCGAGGAGGAGGCGCAGGCTCTGCTTGAACTGCAGAAGCAGGAGGCGGCAAAAGTTAAGGCTCCCGTACCCGACAAGCCGAAAGAGGAGAAGAAAAAGCAGCCGGCGGTCAGAACATTTGATGATCTGCCGATTTCACTTTCAAACGCTAAAGCAGTTTTCGGCACGCAGATTAAACAGAAACCCGTTCCCATAAAGGATATTTCACCGGAAGACGGTTCTGTTGTTGTATGGGGCGATGTTTTCGGCTTTGAAGCGAGAGAAACACGAGACGGCAAAAAGAATATTATTTCATTCAATCTGACGGATTACACTTCATCATACACCGCGAAAATTTTCGGCGAAAAGCAGGTGTGCAGGGAGCTTATTGAAAAAGTCAAAGACGGCACAACAATACTTCTGCGCGGATTTGTAAATCAGGATACCTATATGCACTGCTATGTTATCGACACAAAAGCGGTGACAATTATTGATAAATTGGAAAAAACAGATGAAGCTCCGGAAAAGCGTGCTGAGCTTCATCTTCATACGAATATGTCCGCTATGGACGCTGTTACAAACGCGGCTGACCTTGTAACAAGAGCCGCGAAGTGGGGACACAGAGCCATAGCTATAACTGACCACGGCAATGTACAGGCGTTTCCCGATGCTGTTAAGGCCGCCGACAAAACAGGCATAAAGGTTCTTTGGGGAATGGAGGCTTATTTTGTTGACGATACGCGGGAAGACGGTGCTGACCCCAGAACTCTCAAGTATTTTCATCAGATAATCATTGCCAAAAATAATGTGGGACTTAAAAACCTTTATAAGCTCATAACCGCGTCAAATCTTGAGTTTTACAGGAAAAAGCCGAGAATCCCCAAAAGCAGACTCATTCAGTACAGAGAAGGACTTCTTGTCGGCAGTGCCTGCGAGGCGGGTGAGCTTTACAGAGCCATCGTTTTCGGTGAGAGCGAAGAAAGAATTGGGGAAATTGGGGATTTCTATGATTATTTTGAAATTCAGCCAAACGGCAATAATATGTTCATGGTCAGAAGCCAGCGGGAGGAATACGAGCATATTAATTCTGTTGCCGACCTTGAAAATATAAACAGAAAAATCATAGCCCTTGCGGACAGGCTCGGCAAGCCCGTTGTCGCAACCGGCGACGTTCATTTTATGGATAAGGGCGATTCTGTGTTCAGAGAAATTCTTATGGCGGCGCAGGGGTTTTCCGATGCTTCACAGCAGGCACCGCTGTATTTCAGAACAACGGAGGAAATGCTCAGTGAATTCGCGTATCTGGGCGAAGAAACCGCAAAAGAGGTTGTTATCACCAATCCTAACAAGATTGCGGATATGTGCGAAAGAATCAGACCCATTCCGTACGGCACTTTTCCGCCTAAAATCGAGGGGGCGGACGAGGAGCTTACCGAGATATGCTGGCGCAGAATCAAAGAGGAATACGGCGACCCGCTGCCCGAGCTCATAAGCGCCAGACTTGAAAAAGAGCTTAAATCAATTATTCAGAACGGATTCGGCGTTCTTTATATGATTGCGCAGAAGCTGGTTTATAATTCTGAGGAACACGGATATTATGTAGGCTCGCGAGGCAGCGTAGGTTCCTCATTTGTTGCTCACGCTTCTGGTATTTCAGAGGTTAACCCGCTTCCTCCTCACTATGTATGCAGAAAGTGCAAGCACAGCGAATTTTTTACAGACGGCAGTGTAGGTTCAGGCTTTGACCTTCCGCCGAAAAACTGCCCCGACTGCGGCACTCCCATGCACCGTGACGGCCACGATATCCCGTTTGAAACGTTTCTCGGCTTTAAAGGCGACAAGCAGCCCGATATCGACCTTAATTTCAGCGGCGAATATCAGTTTCAGGCGCACAGATACACAGAAACTCTGTTCGGACTTTCACACGTTTTCAAAGCGGGTACAATCGGCACGGTCGCGGATAAAACCGCGTACGGATTTGTAAAAAAATGGGAAGACGAAAACAATAAATCATTTCATAAAGCGGAGGAGGACAGGCTCACAAGAGGATGTGTCGGAATCAAACGTACCACCAGCCAGCATCCCGGCGGAATGGTTGTTGTTCCGGGGGATATGGAGGCGGAGGATTTCACGCCCATTCAGCACCCTGCCGATGACGTTGAAAAAGGTCTTCGCACAACCCACTTTGACTTCCACTTCCTTCATGACACAATTCTGAAGCTCGACAACCTCGGTCACGATGTTCCAACATTCTATAAGCATCTTGAAGACGCGACGGGAATTTCCGTTCTTGACGCCGATGTATGCGACCCGAAGGTTTATCAGCTGCTTACAACTCCAGAACCGCTTGGCGTTACACCTGAGGATATTGACTGCGAAACAGGA
The DNA here is from genome assembly GCA_045597925.1 of Acutalibacteraceae bacterium. Classification (GTDB taxonomy): domain Bacteria; phylum Bacillota; class Clostridia; order Oscillospirales; family Acutalibacteraceae; genus CAG-488. The sequence goes on along the minus strand of JAZLLB010000193.1, from coordinate 30,682 downwards.
ACTCTTTCTCTGCCAGAGCTGGGTACGCCGTTTGTACGTCAGATGCTTATGGACGCTAAACCGCAGAATTTTTCAGATATGCTTCAGATATCGGGGCTTTCACACGGTACTGACGTTTGGCTGGGCAACGCGCAGGATTTAATCAAAAACGGAACCTGCACAATTTCGGAGGTTATCGGTACACGTGACAGCATAATGGTTTATCTTATGCACAAGGGACTCGAACCCGATATGGCGTTTAAAATTATGGAAATTGTCCGTAAGGGCAACGCCACAAAGCTGCTTAACGAAACGCACTTCAACGCCATGAAAGAGCATGATGTTCCCCAGTGGTATATTGACTCATGCATGAAGATAAAATATATGTTCCCAAAGGCTCACGCCGCGGCGTATGTTATTGCCGCGATGCGCCTTGCGTGGTATAAAATATATTATCCGACCGAGTATTACGCCACATATATGACGGTACGCGGTGAAGACCTCGACACAGTCGCGATTATGAACGGCAGGGAAGCTGTCAGAAATCTTATGCACGAAATCGACATAAAGCAGAAAAATAAAGAAGCTACCGCGAAGGAAGAAAATATGTATGTCGCGATGCAGGTTATAAATGAAATGATGGCTCGAGGCGTTGAATTCCTGCCTGTTGATATTTATAAATCAGACGCGACTGTTTATAAAATAGAAGACGGCAAAATAAGACTTCCGTTTCTTTCAATGGCGGGTACGGGCGAGAGTGCTGCGAAAGCTCTTGCCGCCGCGAGAGATGACGGTCAGGGCGAGTTTATGTCTGTCGAGGAGCTTCAGCAGCGTTCGGGTGTAAGTAAGTCTGTAATTGAAACGCTCAGAAACGGCGGGGCGCTCAAGGGAATGCCCGAAAGCGCGCAGATGAGTTTATTCAGCTTCTGACTTGATTTATTAACGGGTTTATTGTATAATAAGCCGTGGACAGAAAAAGAAAATCAATACCCGAAAAAGGAGATTGTTTATTATGGATAAGAAGAAATTAATTCCCGTTGCGGCGGCAGGTTCGCTTCTTGCTCTTAATGCGGTTAAAGCGGCGAAATTCACGCCGATAAAAAAGAATTACGCCGAGATTCCGAAAGAAGATGTCAACTCAAAAAGAGTTCAGGAAAATCTTTCAAAAGCAATTCAGTGCAAAACTGTTTCAAGAGAAAACGCTGATGATGTAAACTGGGAGGAATTTGATAAATTCCACAAGTTCCTTGAGGAAGCGTATCCCATGGTTCACAAGACCATGAGTAAAGAGGTTATTTCGGAAGCGAGCCTCATATACATATGGAAAGGAACGAATCCCGACCTTGAGCCGATGGCTCTGCTTTCTCATCAGGATGTTGTTCCCGTAACAAGCGGAACGGAAAATGACTGGGAGCATGACCCGTTTGAGGGATATAATGACGGTGAGTTTATCTGGGGCAGAGGCGCGATTGATATGAAAAATCATCTCATATGCGTCATGGAAGCCTGTGAAACTCTTATTGAAGAGGGATTTCAGCCCGAAAGAGACGTTTATCTCTGCTTCGGTCATAACGAAGAAATTGTATGCTCAAAGGATTCCGGCGCCGAAAGCGTAGTTAAAGTTCTCAAAGAAAGAGGAGTACATTTTGACAGCCTTGTTGACGAGGGCGGCGCGGTTCTTGATGTTAATGTAAAAGGCATTATTGATACATATATCGTAGGTGTAGGCATGGCTGAAAAAGGCTACTGCGATTATAAAATCACTGTTAAAGACAAAGGCGGCCATACCTCACAGTCACCCAAACACAACGGTCTGGGCAAGCTCGCAAATGTAATAAAGGACCTTGAGGGTAATCAGTGCGACGTAAGATGGCTTCCTTTCATGGATAATTTCCTTGAAACCGTCGGCAGAACCGCGAAATTCCCGGGCAGACTTGTTACCTGCAATTATAAAATTCTCAAGCCGGTTATCAAAGAGGTTATGAAGATGATTCCCGCGTCAGCGTGCCTTCTCCGCACGGTTACAGGCGTTTCAATGTGTGAGGGCAGTCCCGCTCCCAATGTGCTTCCGCAGAGAGCAAGTGTTACCGTCAACTTCCGTCCGATTTTCGGTGAAAGTCTCGCGGATGTTGAAAAGCATATCCGCAAGGTCGTAAGGTATAAGGATATAGATGTTGAGCTTCTCAGCGGCAAGGAGCCTTCACGCTTCTCACCCACAGGCTCACCCGCGTACAACGCGATTGACGCTATCTGTACATCAATGTACAGCGAAAAAACCGTTGCCACAACTCCGTATCTTGTTATGGGCGGTACCGATGCGTATTTCTATGAGGAAATCTGCGAAAACGTATTGAGATTCGCTCCGTTCAGACTTTCGGTTGAAATACTTCAGACAACTCACGGCACAAACGAGCGTATTCCAGTTAAGGTTCTTGACGACGGTGTCGCTTTCTTCAAGAGTTATATCCGCATGGTGTCAAAAGAAAACAGATAAGTAGAATAAGAGGGTCAGATTATGAAAAAATTTCTGGCAATTTTTGCGGCTGTCGCCATAGCCGCGGCGGCAGGTTTCGCTGTTGTTCATAACAAAATGAACGATGATAATGTTGAAACGAATGAAATTACCGATGCTGTCAGTGAAGCTCAGCAAGGCGGCAGTTACAGCGGAGATTCACAAACAGATGATGAAAACAGCACGCAGCCGTCAGAGCAGTCATCTGATGAAGCTTCTCAGGCGGTTGCTCAGAACAGATTTAACGCGAAGGTTGACACTGTTTCTGGTATGATGCTTATAGTTGCGCCTGACGAAAACAGCAGTGAATATAAATCATCAGACAAAATAACCTTCAGCCTTGACGGTGTAGATGTTGTTGACGAAAACGGAAAAGCTGTGGGATATGACGATATCACGAATTTTGAGTCTGCCGACGTATTCTATTCAGGAGGAATCAAAGAAACTTATCCCGCTCAGATAGACGCGCGGAAGGTTGTTCTTTCAGGGAAAAAATACTGCAATGTCAGTTTTGTGATTAACGGTGACGTTGTCAAAACTATGAAGGTCAGAAGGGGTGATACGGTTGACGCGGCGGATATGCCCAATGCGGGAGCTTACTGTGCTGACGGATATCACTTTGAATGCTGGCTTGACGGAGAAAGAAGCGTGTCATTCGTTTCAGATATCAGCGATGATGTAACACTCACCGCTAAAATCAGTAAAGATTAACAAAAAAGAGGCGGATTTATTCCGCCTTTTTTAGTTGCGAACTATTGTATTTGACGCAAGATTGGTATATAATTCATAAGGTGGGAAAAGATATAATTCGTAGAAAGACAGGCGAATATTAAAATGAAAACAATTTATGTTGACAATGCCGCAACGACCGCTATGTGTCCCGAGGCAATAGCTGCTGCGACAGAGTGCATGAACGGCGTATACGGCAATCCCTCAAGCCTTCATCATATCGGTCAGGAAGCGGCTTCGGTTATACTTAAAGCGAGAGAAGATATCGCGGACTGTCTCGGTGCTGAGACGAATGAGATTTATTTTACCTCGTGCGGAACAGAGGCTGACAACTGGGCAATCAGAAACGCCGCGAGAATCGGCAAATCGAAAAATAAAAATCATATAATCACAACCGCTTTTGAGCATCACGCGGTGCTTCATACCATTGCGAAGCTTGAAAAAGAAGGCTTTGAGGTAACTTATCTTGATGTTCATGAAGACGGATATGTTACAGCCGAGCAGGTCGAAAAGGCGATAAAAGATGAAACCTGCCTCGTGACAATCATGTACGCAAATAACGAAATAGGCACTATTCAGCCTGTAAAAGAAATCGGCGCGGTCTGCAGGGCAAAGGGTGTGCTTTTTCACACAGACGCAGTTCAGGCGGTAGGTCATGTGGCAATCGACGTCAAAGAGCAGAATATTGATATGCTTTCTCTTTCCGCTCATAAATTTCACGGTCCCAAAGGTACGGGTGTGCTTTACTGCCGCAAGGGAATTTCACTTTTAGGTATTCTTCACGGCGGCGCGCAGGAGCGCAACAAACGCCCCGGAACAGAAAACACTCCCGCAATCGCGGGCATGGCGGCGGCAATGAAAAAAGCCTGCGCCGGTATTGAAAAGAACGCCGCTTATGTGAGCGGACTCAGAGATAAAATTATCGATTCGATTCTTGCTGAGGTTCCCCGTTCAAGAGTGAACGGCGGTAGAAGTCCGAGGCTTCCCGGCAACGTAAGCTTCTGCTTTGAGGGAATTGAGGGCGAATCGCTTCTGCTTTATCTTGACCTTAAAGGAATATGCGGTTCATCGGGCTCAGCCTGCACATCGGGCTCTCTTGACCCGAGTCATGTTCTGCTCTCGCTTGGTCTTCCACATGAAATAGCGCACGGTTCACTGAGAATTTCACTGTGCGAATACAATACAGAGGAGGAAGCTGATTATATAATTGAAGAGCTTCCGAAGGTAGTAAAAAGGCTTCGTGATATGTCTCCGGTGTGGGAAAGAATAATGAAGGAGGAAAATAAATAATGGCATACAGCGCAAAGGTTATGGACCATTTTGAGAACCCCAGAAACCTCGGTAAAATGGAAAACGCCGACGGTATCGGTGAAGTGGGCAACGCAAAATGCGGCGATATAATGAAAATTTATCTTAAAATAGAAGACGGAATAATTGTTGACGTCAAGTTCAATACATTCGGCTGTGCTTCGGCAATCGCAACGAGCTCTATGGCTACGGAGCTTATAAAAGGTCAGCCTGTTGAAAAGGCACTCGAGCTTAGCAACAAGGCTGTTGTTGAGGCTCTTGACGGACTGCCTCCGGCAAAAATCCACTGCTCCGTTCTTGCGGAAGAGGCTGTAAAGGCGGCTGTCGCGGATTATTACACAAAGAACGGCATCGAGCTTGACCCCGAAATTTTCGGCGGATGCGGCGGAAGCTGTGAAAGCTGCGACCATTGCGGAGAATAATTCAGCCGCCCGCTTCGGGTATAGAATTAAACAGAAATAAAGATGGTTCTGAATTGCGAAAGCTCTTCAAAACCATCTTCTTATTTTACAAAAGTGTTGCTTTTCTAAAGTATTCAGTATGCGTGGATTCAACAACTGTCAGATTGTTTATTCCTTTTTAATATTTTCAAAAAATTCATTAATCGCGGCAATTCTCGTCTCTACGTTAAAGAATTTCGAACGCTTTTCGGCTTCTCCTGCATATTTTTTCAGCAAAAGCGGATTTTCCAGAATTTTTTTGAGAGCAAGATAAAGAGAATCCTCATCATTTTCGCAAATGATTCCGCACTCGCTGTCTCCGAATATTTCAGCCATACCTGAGCAGTTTGTTGTTATTACCGGTTTTCCGAGAATAATCGCTTCGGATACAACGGTGCTGTATCCTTCGGCACGTGATGAACACACAAAAGCATCAGCGTTTTTAAAAACTGCATAGGGATTTTTCTGATATTCATAAAGAGAAATAACACTGCCGAGATTATTTTCCTCTATCAGGGCTTCTGTTTCCTTACGATTATATCCGATTCCCATAATCACAGCGGAAAAATCAAATCCATCATCTCTGAGCTTTGCGGCGATACGCACAAACCTGTCATACCCCTTTACTTTAACGAAGCTGCCGGCAAGTACAAATACGGGTTTTTTCATTTTGTCAATCGGAACGGACGGTTTTTCTTTGCCGAGTGCTTTTATTTTTTTATCATCAATAATATTATAAAGAACAACAGTTTTTTCTCTCATTCCGTAAACTGAAACAAAAGCGTCTCTTATACTTTCGGAAACGCAGATAATGTAATCCAGCTTTTCGTAACAGCCGCGTTCTTCCTCAGCATCGGCATAAGCTGAAACACTCCAGTGGTTATTAGAAAAGTCGGTGTGAACACAAGCCACTTTAACGCTTTTTTTATTTGTTGAGGAAGCAATAATTTTTGTCGAATATCCCTCACACGCGGCAACCTCAATATCGTGCTTTCCGCGAAGATACAGCTTTCTCACAACCGGCGGCGGAAGCCTTACCGAGCCTGTAAGAATTATGCGGTTTATAAGCTCTCTTACGGGATTGTTGTTTATGTTTTTGTGAATAAACGGGTGATATTTTGCGTGTTCCTTCATAAACGGAACGCGCATTTCACCGTCAGTTTCGGAAACGACGGAGATTTTCCACTTGTCGGGGGCTAAATTCCCGACAATTCCCTCAAGCGCGCCCTCAGCACCACCGCCGTCAAGAGATTCAATAAAAAACTGAATTGATTTCATTATACAAAAATCTCCTTTCCTAAGCGGTATTGAAAATCAGCAGTAAAATGAAAACTGTGAGGTAATAAGTTCTTCTGATTTTAAATCGTATTTGTATTTTTCATTTCCACGTGTCATATCAAGCACTTCTACATTCGCTTTTCCGCCGCCGATTTCATTTTCTATGAAAGAAATCAGCTGGGTAATACCGGGGGAGTACCACTCATATTTTTTGTCAACACCCGCAAGAAGCAGATAAACCGTTTTGTTTTCAGGCTTATACACAGAATAGAAAAATGCCGCTGTTTCGTTATTACATTCCGCGAGGAAGCACCAGCAGTTTTCAATCTCATTCATAACATCAATGGGTTTGGATGTGAATTTAATAAGAATATCTCTGATTTTTGCGTAAAGCTTTGCCTGAATTGAAGATGAATTCCATATGGCATCCTGCTTCTGAGTCAGCCTCTGCGCTCGTATAGCCATAAGCTGGGACGCTTTTTCAGTGTCAGTTTTATCAAGGATTCTGTAACTGAATTTATATCCGTCTCTCTCAGAGCGGTTGTTGGCTGTTCTGATATTCTGTATCATGCTTTTGGAAAGGGTTTTAAGATAAACATCGAAATCATCTTCTAATTTGAGCGTCATGCACAGCGAGTCAATTTTTTCGATATTTTCTGCTTTTTCAAGGTATTTGTAGCTTGCACATCTTGATGAAACGTTTTCTAAGCAGAAATAATTGAGAGAGTAAGTTTTCTTAAGATATTCAAATATTTCCGTGAGATACTCTTCTTTATAATCATTATAAATAAAATTGAGGTAATCCGAAAAGCCCTGCCTGCCGATAAAATAAAATCCTTTACGCAGACCGATACCCTTAAAGTAAAAGCCTGTTTTTACAATCTGGATAGGCGCAATCATCAGCGGAGTACCGTTGTCACTTGTCAAAAGGATGTAAGTTCCTTTTCTGAACGGAGCCTTTTTCTTTTCGGCAATAAAGTGCTTGTTGACTATTTTGTACCATTCATAGGTCTGGAACCACGTCATATCCAGGCCTTTCTGTAATTCTTTCCATGAAATCTCAAGTCGGTTGAATTCCGCCGGGGAATATTCACGGATTTTCATTTACAAGACCCCCAAGATACATCATCAATAAATATTATAATATGACTGTCGTATAAAGTCAAGATATACCGGATTAATAGTGCTGCAGAAATGGATATAGTTTTCAACAGCAGCTTTTCAAATTATGCGTGAAGGTCAAAAACGATATAAAAAGTAAACAGTAACAGGGTGTGTAAGCCGTGGGTCAGCTTATACACCCTGTTTGTATCATGTTCTGATTTTATTATATTTTACCGGAACTTGATTGTAAGAATTTTTTTGCCTGTGATTGTAAATTCAGCGAAGCCGTCAGCGTCAGCCGTGAGCGGTTCAACATCTTTTTCTTCAAGAGAAATCAGCTTAATCTCGTTCCACTTTTCGTCTGAATACCCGGGAAGCTCGAATTCTGCAAGCTGTCTTTCAACAGGCGACTGCGGATTTCTGATAGCTGCCTTGCCGCCGTTAAGACGGATTTTTACCGTCTTTGCGTTATCCGAGGGATTGAACAGACGGATTACCCAGCCTTCACCGTCCTCACTTCTCTTAACCGCGCTGACGTTGAGCGTTTCGTCTGTAAGCTCGATGAATGAATGTTCAAGCGGATTCTTACCGTGAGCCGTGGGAGCGACCTGCGCGGCTGAGAATGTGAGGTTGAATCTTTCTGATTCGCCCCATACATTGCCCTCTTCCCAGTTGCCGTTATGAGGCATGAACGCGTAGCGGAAACTGTTTTTGCCTATGCACTGTGAGCCCTTGTCAATGGAACTGTAATCCTGCATATCAGATGTTACGCAGATGCGAAGCGGGAACGAACGGAGAAGTGAAATAAACATTGTATTGCACTCATCTTCCGCGGCCTCATAAGCTTTAAGACCTGTGTTGAGAAGCGCAGCACCCTCTTTGCCGTCTGAAATGTCAACGAATGAGTTCATCGGATGCTCCGACATGGGAATTTCGTCATAAAGAGTGTAATCAGGCTTTGCGACGGGACGTTTAACAACGTCGAACTGACCCTGAGCGTGAACGAATTCAGCCTTGATATTTGTCGGGAAGCCGACCTGAAGATAATGGTCTTCGGACTGATTGTCAACAGTTGTCTCAACCTCAACATATTTCGCTCCCTTCTTAAGAGTGATGATATTCTCAATCTTAAAGGGGTTAAGATGCTTTGAACGTGTTTTTTCGTCCATTGAACGTCCTTCGGGGAGCGCCCAGTCAATAGTGACCTTATATGAAACCTCAAGCTCGCCCTCATGAAGCAGAGTAACCTTTGCGTTTTCGTTGAGTGTTGTGAATGTTTCATCGTTTTCGGGAACAATATGCTCCCACGGATTGCCGATTTCACCTGTATCCTTGAAATAGCCGAGAGATGAATATGTCTTGCCTGTTTCCTTACTGAATACGTCAAAGGTACCGTTCCGGTTGATTGTAACGCGGAGATACTCGTTTTCCATAGTCTGCGCGTTCTTCTTCATTGTAACGGGGTTCTTCGCGCGCACTTTATAAAGCGGCTGCATTTTGAGAGTCTTGTAACCCATTGCAGGAACATCGTTTACCTCAAGCATAATTGTATACTGCTCTGTATGAAGTACATTCGCGACGTCGTTGGGGTTCTGAATAATCTGCGCGACATTTTTATTTGTTGCGAGAATCTGATATTTCAGCTCATTGCTGTCTTTATCAGTAATTTTAAAGCTGTCGGCTTTCCATTCTTTCGGAAGCTCAACGCTTAATTTAACAGTTTCGCTTCTCTTGAACGGTGCGGGGTTGAAAATTACAATAGCGGCGTCGTCGCGCGAGAATGATTTGAGGTCGATATCGCCGGCTACGTCCATGAACGCGCGCTCAAATACGCAGGAGGAAAGCTCTCTTGACTGACGGAAACGTGAAATAACGTCTTCATAAACGATATCTCTGCCGCATGCGCCGATGCTGTCGTGACCGTGGTTCTGAAGCAGATAGTTATATGAGAGGTCAATAAAATTCTGGGGATACGGCGCGCCGCAGAGGGAAGCGAAAACAGCCATCGGTTCGGCGTAATTCTGGAGTCTGCGCTCCGTGTCGAAGTTCGCCTGCTTGATGTATGTTCTGGCTGAGGTAATCCAGCCCATCATGGGGCTTACGCTGCCCTTGGTGTAGGGCGCACGCATTTCGCCCTTGAGAACAGGTGAATTTTCGTCAAACTCGTCGATGATTCCCTGCTCCATCTCTTTAAGAGTTGAATGGAAAACGTGGGCATTGGGAAGCGCCTCATTGAGGTCCGCAATCATCTGAGCCTCTCTCGCGTCGGGGCATGATGAGTCGTGACCCGCGCTCCAGAAACGGTGCGAGGTTGTCCAGTCATTATTCTGCTCTTTTATAGCCTGTTCACCGCGCGCCTTGATATTTTCTTTGTGATATTCGTAATAAGGATGAGTGTACTGATAGTCAAGAAGTCCGTATTCCTTATCAACAAACTTGAATATGCCGTTATTATCGTTCCAGAGCATATCACGGTTGTTTTCATTTGTCTGATTATAAAATACAGGGCGCTGAACGATGTACCAAATATTATATCTGGGACGTTTACCGAGACGTGAACCGTAAATTCTTGTTCCGTCGGGGCTTTCCCAGTAAAACTCTGATTTGGGAGTCGTATATTCGTTTACACCTCTGTAAAATGAAGCGAAATGGATATCGAAGCCTGCGTAAATCTGCGGAAGCTGTGAAATCTGACCCCAGCCGAAGGGGGAATAACCTGTCTTGCTGATACCGCCCATTTCTTTGCCTATTTTGTGGCCTAAAAGCAGGTTTCTTACAAGGCTTTCACCGCCGACTGTAAACTCATCGGGAAGGCAGAACCACGGACCGATACCGATTTTGCCTTCTGAAACAAATTTCTTGAAGCGTTCTTTCTTTTCGGGATAGACTTCAAGATAATCCTGAACGGGCATTGTCTGTGAGTCAAGATGGAAATGCTTGAACTCGGGGTATTTGTCAAGAATATCCATAAGCATATCAAGCATATATCCGAGCATATACTGCGTTCTTCTTGCGGAGAATCGCCATTCTCTGTCCCAATGAGTGTTGGATATAAAATGACACTGAATTTCTTTATCTTTATTATCCATAATAATATCTCCTTAGCCTTTGATAACTTTCATTATATCGCTGAAATTCTTCTCATAATATGTGCAGACCGCTTTTGTTCCGCTTTCCTCAATATTGCCGCCCGCGATACCGATTGTGGTGTAGCCCGCGAGACGGACAGAGCATACGCCCGCGCCGCTGTCTTCAATACCGAGAACATGATTCCTGTCAGCGAAAGCCTGACCTAAGCCTACAATTGAGGTTTCGGAATAAAGCCATGGGTGCGGCTTGGGTGAAAGCTCACCGAGAGTGCCGACAGAGCCTTTTCTGAGCGGGAATCCCGCGGAAATAATCGCGTCGTAAAAGTCCTTGGGGTCGCCCATTCCGAGAGTTTTGAACGCCGAAAGAATTTCAGGCCACGCCTTTTCATAAAGACCCGATGTTACAAGTCCGATTTTTACGCCCATGCTTTTAAGCTCAAGAAGAAAATCCTTAACGCCGACAGAAGGAGTGAACGCGCCGTCTTTACCTCTGCCTGCCATAATTTCTTCCATCTCTCTGTGAGTATGCTCAAAATAGAAATCCCTTGCCTTATCAAGAGAAGCACCCGGGCAGTATTTATCAATACAGTACTGAAGATGTTCTGAAACGCTGTGACCCGAAACATAAGGCATATCAGCTTCTTCAAGCTCGAATTTCGGATTGCCTAAAAGGCTCGCGACGCTCATCTGAATAATCCATATCCAGAATTCCTCGCTTCTTACTGTTGTGCCGTCTAAATCCATAAGAACCGCCTTAACCGGCTTTTCAAGATTAACAGGCTGAACAGGATAGTATGTAGGATACGCTATTGCTGATTTAACGCAGGCAAGTGAAGAATCGCCGAATGACACGAACTCAACCTTTTCATCGCCTGTCGATACGATATCAACAACACCGTTTCTGCCTGTTACAAATCTTCCGTCCTCTGTTTTGTCAAGCAGATGAAATCCGCTGTCTGGTCCTACTGTTCCGAGGTCGGGAATAAGAATATTTCTGTCAAGTTTCATTTTAAGTCCTCGCTTTACTAAGGCAATACCGCGCGGTTCAGGCACACGTCCTGCTTGAATACTGTTCCGCCGTATTGCCCGATTTTTTGAAATACGTCAGTATGTCCGCAAAAATTCAAACAATCTGACGGAAAAATTTACTTTGCAATAATCATTTATATAACTTAACGCAGTATGCGTACTGACATTTTAAATCATCGGGGTTAAGGGCAGGGAAGCGGAGTTTAACCTTGCCGTCAGCGTTTTCGATTACGGGATTTACTTCGCTTCCGAAGAAATCCGCCTTTAATTCGGGGTTATAATCAACCTCGTTGAGAATAACTTCACCGAACGGAAACTTCAGCAGGAAAGCGTAGATATTTTCGCCGTCCTTGCTCTTTGTGTATCTGATTGAAGAATCTGAGCTGTGTTTATATTTTCTCGAAGCGTAAATGCCATCGCCGTTGACTCTGAGCCAGTCGCCCATGTCAAACAGCTTCTGCTGCATGATAACGGGAATTCTGCCGTCTGCCGTCGGTCCTATATTGAGCAGGAAATTGCTGCCTCTGCTTACAAGGTCAATAAGCATATGAATAAGCTCTTTTGAAGACATATAATCATCGGGGTTTTCAAATCTGTTGAAACCGAACGAACCGCCGATACCGCGGCATTCCTCGTTGGGTCTGTCGTAAGTATCCATAGCCTCAATGCCGCCGGGTGAGCTTTCGCCGCCGACGTAGCCGTATTCGCTTGTGAAGTTTCCGCCTAATTTTCCGCGGGTTTCCTTACCCCAGCGGTCATTGGGAACGATGAAATCCTTAACCGATGATTCATTATAAAGCCACTGCAAAAATTCAGTGCTGTGCCATACCGAGCTGGGATGGTCCCATTCACCGTCTGTGAAAAGAGTAGCCGGCTGATATTTTTCAACAATTTCTTTAAGCATGGGAATAAGGTGCTTTAAAGCGTATTCCTCAGGGTCTTTAAGATAAAGCGGGTGATACCACTCATAAACAGAATGATAAACACCGAAACGGACATCTGTTTTATCAAGCGCGTCTTTAAGCTCACGGCAGAAATCCCTGTGAGGACCTACATCAACGCTGTTCCATCCTGGAGTGTAGTCACTCTTGTATAAAGTAAAGCCGTCATGATGCTTTGAAACAAGATTTATGTATTTGGCACCTGAACGTTCAAACACCTTTGCCCATTCGTCAGCATCAAAGCACTCGGCTTTAAACATATTTATAAAATCGGCGTATTCAAATTTTTCACCGTATGTATTTTTATGAAATTCTCTGAATTTTTTCTGGTTCTCGCCGTACGATTCTCTTTCTTCAATCGCGTTCCAGTACCACTCGGCATATGTACCCTTCGGCGCGTACGCAGGCACCGAATATATACCCCAGTGAATAAAAATACCGAATTTGGCATCGCCGAACCACTCGGGAACCGGTCTTGCGTTTAACGATTCCCAATTGTTTTCATACTTCATAAAAGCACCTCCAAACATATTCATACTATATTATCACACCAGGTGACGATAAGTAAAGAGGTTTTAAACAAAAAGTCGTATTAATTCCTTTTTGTAAGTAACAGCATTATTATAATAATCAAAAAAGATGATTTTGAAACAGCAGCCTGTCATTTCCAAAATCATCTTTATTATATTTATCCCGCATTGGAAAGCCTCTTTTATTTTGACGGAGCGAGGCTGATATTCACAATTTCAGGACGGTTGCAAAATCTTAACGGGAACGGATAATTGCCCAGCCCGCTTGAAATAAACAATTTACTTTCGCCTATGGAATATGTTCCTTTCATATATAGTCCCTGCTTATCCGGCAGGTATGTTGAGCCGTCATATAAAGCACCGATAAAAGGAAGACGGTACATTCCGCCGTGAGTGTCTCCGCAAACAGAAAGGTCTATTCCGAAATCGGCGAATTTTCTGAAATTTGATGTGTGGGCTAAAAGAACAGAATAGTTTTCTTCATCGGGCATGAACGCGTTTTTTAAATCAAATGTATCTGAATAATATACGTTGTTTATTCCGTAAAGATGAAGCGTTGTGTTTTTCACCGTGATTATTTCATCTCTGTAATTAAGAATACGAACACCCGCGTCGCTCGCGGCATTGCAGAATTCAGAATTTTCGCGGTCATGTTCACCGTTGATATAATACACCGTATAACGCTTTCCGAGATACTGCATCAGCTCCAAAGCGGTTTTCATGCCGCTGTTTCTGATGATATTTGAATACATATCGCCTGTGACAAAAATAAGGTCGGGATTCTGCTTTTCAATTTTTTTAATAAGCCGTTTATTATTTCTGCCGAATTTCGCGCCGTGCAGGTCGGTAATCTGAACGATGCTGATAACATCATTTATTCTGCTGTCGGTGAAGCTCACATTATTAACATTCAAAGTGAAATTATTAAACCACCAGACAATAATAAACGCAGAGATACACATCAATATTCTGAATCTTATCGTTCCGTGATTCGTGGGGGATTGATTGTTTTTCATTTATTCACCGATTGATTTCATAAAAGATTACTTCATTTCCGCCGAGCTCAGTGTTGATATCAAGCTTTCCGTTTTTAATTTCAGCTTTTGTTTTTACCGGAGTGAGAGTCGAACACACCTTGTATCCGGGTGCCAGCTCATTGAAATACAGTTCTCTTTTTTCACTGTCCTGAAGAACGGCTTCAATATTTCCGTCATCGGGCGACCAGCTGAAGCAGCTGTCGTCAATACCGTATTTTTCTCTGTCTTTCTGCCACTCGTCAAAAAAGTTGCAGTCATCGTTTATGCGGTATTCGGTAACTGTGACTTCCCCGTCTGAAAGCTGAGGAACACTGATACTGAACGCGACATCCGCGCTGTGCTTATAATTGACCTTATTTCTATAATTATATGCCATTATGTGAAGAATATTTTCGTTTTCGTCAAACGCGGCATATGCTTTGACTTCCGCTTTAAAAATGCAGCCGTTTTTTGTTCTTTTAACCTTTGCGAGCCTTGAGTTCCTAAATTTCCGGATGTTGTCTGAAACATGGTAGCTGACTGTAGGATTGCCGTTAATAAGTCCGCCGGAAAAATAACCCCAGTATGAGAAATAATCAACATCACTGTCAATCATCTGACCGTAAAGTCTCGCGTCGAACGCCGCCTGCCATGAATAACCCGCGGCTCTCAGCATAAGCTCGTCTGAAGTCGCGCCGCTCGAATTTCCCGTAAGAACTCTGCCCTCGTCAACACCGTAGTCTAAATCATAAAGCCTGTATTTTTCGGCATAGCCGCGAAGCTCTTTGAACATATCCGGAAGTGATTTTCTGCCTTTGTTTTTATCGCCGGGGGAGCTGACATAAAAGGAGGCGGAAAGATAGCAGAGCCTTGTACCTTTTTTCCCTGTTGAATAGTTTGTTCCTTCGGCGCAGTGACGGATGAAAATTTCCTCGTCCCAGAGTCCTTCCGAAACAGACATGGAGTGCGCGCCGACATAAACATTTTCGCCTATAACATTCTGCAGGGCGGCAACCGTGCAGTCATAAAGCCGGCAGAACTCTACAGCCGTATCAGCCGCTGTTCTGCTTTTTGCCAGAAACCAGTCGGAGTTTTCGTATTCGGTCATAACGCCGAAATGCCAAGTGAGAACCTCGTCTTTGCCGAATTCATCAACAAGCGCCTGCGCTATCGCGGCGATGTAGTCGTAATATACACCGTAATCGTCAGGTGGATACACGTTTGTTGAAAAATATTCTATGCTGTACTCGCTTGTGTATTTCATGGGAACGCTTCCCAGCTTCAGATGCGGCTTCGCGCCGAGTGAAAGAATTCCCCGGCAGTTTTTAATAAGAGGTTCAAAATCGTAATCATCAGGTACGCTTCTGTCATACGGGTCTTTAAAAAGGTCACGGTCGGGATTGCCGCCTGTACACTGCATAAGCTGAACATATTCAACAAACTCGAAAATATCGTTGTCTGTATTTTTTGAGGGATTGTAGAATTGTGTTCCCATATCCCACACATTGATATTGCTTGCTTTGTTGCCCACAACTCCGCCGAGCTGAGAGGTGTCAATGTTAAAAGCGTATCTGCCGCAGAAGTTAAAGCTCGTAAAAAATCCGAAAACGGCATAGTATACAGCCGCGATAAAAGCTGTTATTTTCCTGATAATCATATTTTGCCACTTACCAATCCCGCAAAAAAGCTGTGAATTTTGCTTATTACGCTGAGAATCCAATTTATAAAAGGTAACTGAGGAATGGATAATTTTTGTATAAATTCCGAAAAACCGCCGCTGCTGTCTGATACGGAAGCGTCAGCATCGGTAATTATCAGTTCCCCCTCGCTGTTTGTCACTATTTCATACGGAATGCCGCCGTTTCTGGCGTACGTGTATGCCTGGCTGCCTGAGTAGCAGTAAAGCTTGAATCCCGATATAATTGAGGCCGAAGAGCCGTTAATGTTCTTGTATCCGAAAGCAAATTGACCGATAGACGTGACTGATGACGGAACTGTTACCGACATAAGAGCCGTGCATTCGGCGAACGCATATTTGCCGACCGTTTTAAGCCCGCCCGGCAGTGAAAGAGATGAGAGTGATGTGCAGGATGAAAAAGCTCCATCCGGAATATTTGTTACAGTTGAAGCGATTGAAAGTTCGCGAAGATTATCGCACTGGCAGAATGAATATGTTCCTATTGATGTTGTTCCTGACGCGATTGTGAGAGAGATTATTCCGTCACATCCGTAATAGGCGTAATCACCGATGCTTTTTAAATTCGATGATGTTGTAAAGCTCGGAAGAGCGTCGCACTGAGCGAAAGCGTATTGATTCACTGTGCTGACCCCATTCATGCTGATTGTGTTAAGAGATTTGCAGTCGGCAAAGGCATGACTGCCGATGGTTTTAACCGATGAAGCAAGTGAAACCGTTGTAAGCATCGGGCTGTTTATGAAGCAGTAATCTGGAATCGCGGAAACAGATGAGCCTGCCGTGAAATTTTTGAGGTACATACATTCTCTGAAAGCACCCGCCGCGACAGTGGTGACATTTGAGGGAACCGTGTATGAAGTATCGGTTTTTGCGCAGGGGTATCTCACAATTTTATTTCCTGCCTTGTTCATAAGAATGCCTGATGAAGACACCGAATAGTTCGCATTATATGAATCAACAGTGAATGATGCAAGTGACGTTGTGTCTGCGAAAGCGGAATCCTTGACAGTAACGACTTTAGGTCCTATACGGAAACTTATTAAACCTGTGTGGGCAAACGCATTATCGCTTATTGTTGTGATATTCGCACCGCCCTGAACCGCAGTCAGATTAGCGAAAAACGAGAACATATCTGCCGGAATTACTGTGACGCTGTCAGATATTGTGAGTGTCGCACCGTCTTTAACACCTGAACCTTCAAAAATACCTGAACCGGCAGCGGCAACGTTTGCCGAATTGAATATAACACTTGTGATACCGGTGCATTCTGAAAAAGCTATGTCCCCGATTGAGGTGACAGAACCGGGCAGGGTAACAGCTGAAACAGAACTGCATTTTTCAAATGCGGCACTGCCTATTGTTTTAAGCGATGACGGCAAATTAAGCGTTGTCAGTCCGCTGCACCCGCTGAAAGAACAGTTATTGATTGTTTCAACAGCGGAAAACGGGAACGTGGTTAAAGATGAGCAGCTCAAAAAAGCGTAATCATTAATCACGGTTACATTTCCGGCATTGGTAATTGTGTCAATAAAGCCGCACCCTCTGAAAGCGTATTTGCCGATTGTATTTACATTACCCAAATCAACAGCTTTGAGCTTTTTATATTTATATCCGTTTCCGCCGTTACAGAAAGTATAATCACCGACCGATTTAACTCCTCGGGCGAAAACAACTGATTTTATGTAAGACTGATAACGATCCCAGCCCGGCGTTGAGCTGATTGAGTAATTGTTCATACTGCCTGAGCCTGATATTGTCAGTACTCCGTCGGAGGTGTTAAGTGACCATGTGATACCGTCTCCGCAGGCTCCGTTGTAGCTTGCGGCAAAAGTAACAGGAGTACAGAGTGTAAAAATTAAAAAGCAGGTTATTATACACAGCGCGGAGGAAATAATTTTTTTCATACAAACACCCCATTTTATTTATGCTGTTATTATATCACAAATTTAAAATTTTGCAAGAAAAAACAAAAGCACAAAAAATCAGGATTCACCTGAAATTCTGTGCTGTAATGTTATCAGTCAACACTGAATAAAAGATCACCGTATGTCGGGAACGGCCAGAATTCTCTGCCGACCAGAAGCTCCAGCTCATCTGCCGGATTTCTTACGTTTTCCATGGCGGGAATGACTACATTCTGATGATATTCGGCGTATTCAAGAACATCATCCTTCGGAGCTTCGCCGAGTATCTTTTTGAGCTCTGTTACGCTGCTGTAAAGTTTGCCGAGATTGTCTGAGATGCTTGAAATAAGCCCTTCCTCACAGCTGACGTCAAAAGACCGGCTTATACTTTTCTTGAGCGAGGCTGACTGAGTAAGCTGATTCAGATACGCAACAACTGCGGGGATAATTTCCTTATTTGCGATATGAAGCATCGTCACCGCCTCAATATTGACGGTTTTCGCGAATTCCTCAAGAAGAATATCTGTTCTCGAAACAATTTCGACCTCGCTGAAAATGTTGTGCTTTGTAAAGAGTTTTACATTCTTTTCATCTTTATAATGCGGTATTGCGTCAACTGTTGATTTAAGGTTGAGAAGTCCGCGGCTTTCCGCTTCTTTTTTCCATTCGTCAGAATATCCGTTTCCGTTGAAAATTATCCGTTTATGAGCAACATAAGTATCTTTAATAAGCTTTCTCGCGGTCTTTTCAAAATCCGCAGATTTCTCAAGAATATCCGCAAAATCGGAGAGAGAATCAGCAACAATTGTATTCAGAACGATATTGGTTTCTGAAACAGAAAAGCTTGAACCCAGCATACGGAACTCAAACTTGTTGCCGGTAAACGCGAACGGGGAGGTTCTGTTCCGGTCTGTAGTATCTTTTTTGAATGCCGGCAAAACGCTTACGCCTGTGTCAAGAGTGGCTTTTTTCTTTGAATGATATGATTCGCCTGCTTCAATCGCGTCAAGAACACGCTGAAGTTCTTCACCCAGAAACATTGAAACTATCGCGGGCGGGGCCTCGTCGGCTCCGAGTCGGTGGTCATTGCCGGCACCGGCGGCTGAAATTCTTAAGAGGTCCTGATAATCGTCAACAGCTTTGATAACCGCCACGAGAAAAAGCAGAAACTTTGTATTGTTGAACGGGTCGGAGCCGGGTTCAAGAAGATTTTCGCCGCTGTCCGTTGAAAGTGCCCAGTTGTTATGTTTTCCGCTTCCGTTAACTCCGTTAAACGGTTTTTCATGAAGAAGGCATACAAGACCGTGTTCATGAGCTACTTTTTTCATAAGCTCCATAATAAGCTGATTATGGTCAGCCGCGACATTCGTCGTTGTATATACCGGAGCCAGCTCATGCTGAGCGGGCGCGACCTCGTTATGCTCTGTTTTCGCGTGTATTCCGAGCTTCCAAAGCTCCTCGTTCAAATCAAACATGAATGACTTGATTCTCGGCTTGATTGTGCCGAAATAATGATCATCCATCTCCTGTCCTTTTGGGGTAGGAGCGCCGAACAGTGTTCTTCCTGTGTAAATCAGATCCTTGCGCTTATCGTGAAGCTCTTTGTCTATCATGA
Organism: Acutalibacteraceae bacterium; assembly: GCA_045597925.1. Lineage (GTDB taxonomy): Bacteria > Bacillota > Clostridia > Oscillospirales > Acutalibacteraceae > CAG-488. The sequence continues at coordinate 11,512 of JAZLLB010000193.1, read as the reverse complement.
AATATTCCTGCTCCGCGCCAACGGTAGAATTAACTCTTTTAATTTCAGTGTCGCCGAAAAGAGCAAGCACTCTTTTCGCCTGACGGTTCACTTCCTCCATTGAACGCAGAAGCGGAGTTTTTTTATCAAGAGCTTCGCCGGTATATGAAATAAAGGATGTCGGGATACAAAGAGTATTTTCTTTTAAAAAAGCGGGCGATGTGGGATCCCACGCGGTGTATCCTCTTGCTTCAAACGTCGCTCTTATTCCGCCTGACGGAAAAGACGAAGCATCAGGCTCGCCTTTAATAAGCTCTTTACCGGAAAATTCCATGATAACGGAGCCGTCGTCCTGCGGAGAAATAAAGCTGTCATGCTTTTCGGCAGTGATTCCCGTCATCGGCTGAAACCAGTGCGTATAATGTGTTGCGCCTTTTTCAATAGCCCAGTCCTTCATAACACTGGCGACAACATTGGCAACACTTATATCAAGCTCTGTACCTTCGTTTATTGTTTTTTTGAGAGAACGGTAGATTTCTTTCGGAAGACGGTCGCGCATTACGCTGTCGTTAAAAACTCGGCTTCCGAAAATTTCCGGAATCTTATTCATTCTGATTACCACCTTTTGAATAAGCTTATTTAAGGCAATACCGCACAACTTAGGTGTGCGGATTGAAAAGCAAGTGAAATTTTTTGTAATATTATCTGAAAATGCAGCATATACGTTTCCGCATTTCAAAATTTTTTGTTAACATATTCAACTAATTGTCCGGGATAGATTTTACGCACTTACCGCACGGTTCAAGACCTCGCGCAAGAGCCTGTTCAAGTGAGCATTCATAAAAATCAGGGCTGCTGCAAAAGTAAGAGTAATGATATTTTGAACCTGTTTTGGTAATATACACGGTTTTATTCATATCATCAGGTTTGTTTACGGTCGGTGATTCCTCTTCTGATTTGATTTTTACACGAGGTTTGTCTTTTGACCCGGTTTTATCTGAAATTTTCTCTTCAGCTTTCGTTTCAGTGCTTTTGTTTTCACTGCCCGTAACGGGAATGTATGCTTTTGAAGATAGCTCTCCGCTGTCTGCCGGCTCTGTTTCTATAACGCAGCAAAGCGCAAGCGCGATTATTATTACTCCGCAGAATACCGATACCGTCGGATAAAGCAACTTGCGGCTATTTATGCCGATAATTACCGTCACAACGCATATAAAAGCCAAAATAATAATCGCGGTAAGAAAGAAATTAATCATAGCTTATCTGAATTTCAGTGCTCCGCTTTCAGCGGATGACAGAGTAGTGGGATAATACATCACAACAACCGCGTCAGGCTTGTTCTTTTCAATATACGATTTAACGCCGCCGTTAAAATACCTCAAATCAATTGTATCAACATAGCGCACCTGTGTGGCGAAAAACGGTATAACCGTGCAGCCGAAGGAGTCATTTATAAATAAAACTCTTTTATCATTATCAGCTTTACGGTTTTCAATCATCGCAATAGGATTTATTCCGTATAAATACGACGAATATACAGCTGAACCGTAATAATCGACTTTTTTAAGCACGCTGCTGTCAATCATAGCATTTGTGAAAGAACCGCTTAACGATGTGTTGTCATAGTACGTTACCGTAAAATCAGTGTCAAATCTGGGAGTGTAAAGGCTGAAATCCTCCGGTTCGGCAAAAGCAAGAGAAACCTTTTTCCCCAAAGAACCGAACATAAATTTTTTATAGACTTTTTCGTTATAATTATTAATATCAAGCAGCTCTTTTTTATACGGTATACCGAGTTCACTGAGATTCAGCGCAATCTGATTTGCCGCCCATAATCCCACGTTTGTTTTCCAGTGATGATCTGTTTTATAGAAAGAGCCGGTGTAATCCATATTCTGCTGTTTCATAGCTTTTCTTAAATCAAGATATTCAACGCCGTCTTTTTTGAATATATCAAGAAGATGGTCAACGTTATTGTTATCATAGTCTTTTATTCCGTTGGGAAGATAGTTGTTTTCAGGGTCAATCTTCGACGGAGCCTGCACATACAGAAACTGACTGCCGGAATTTTCAACGAATTCGGAAAATTCAGAAATACTTTTTGCCGCACCCGTCATATCACGCTCAGAGGAATAATACGTCAGATTTCTGTCCGCCATAACAAGAACATCATCTGAACCGGAAATAAGCTTGTTTCCTATAGCCTTGTTGAAGTATGAATTAAATTCGATGAATTTCATTCTGAAAAAAAGAAGCTTGCTTGTAAAATAATCAACTTTACCTTCAATATCAGAAACAGCGGAGGTATAGACACTTTTTATTGATTCAGGCTGCACGGACACGGCGGTTTCCGTACGGACGTCATCATCGTCCTGAGCAGGATATATTTTTGACCAATCAGTTTCCTCTGACTCGTCCGGGGAGCTTTCACTTCCCGAATCGTATGTTTCGTCAACAATCTCGCCCAGAAAGGCAGAGCGTACAACACGTTCACAGATAGTAACAAAATAAAAAAGAATAAACGCGGAAAACAGTATGGCTACAATGTTTTTATATGTGAACTTCTTCTTTTTCATACCGTTTTCCTCCTTTAAAAATTTTAAAAATTGAAATAAATAAACGGATTATAAGAACCTTTGACCATAAATGAAACCGAAACTATAAATGAGATTAAAACAATCAGTGATGAAACAACACGATACAGCTTTTGATTCACTCTGGGTTTAATCAGCTTGTATATGGGGAAGCACGCGATTATCCCGACAAAGAAATAGAAGTTATTGAATGAAATATACGTGAGTATGAAATCGTCACAGAACACGTTGGAAGTCAGGCCAAACATAGAACCCATATAGCGCAGTGCAGCTGAAATTGAATCCGCTCTGAAAAGCACCCAGCCGAGAATTACAAAAAACATAGCGTAAATATGCCCGAACCAGCCGATTTTTTTGTGAAAGTCAGTAAGCTTTTCGATTGTGAGCAGAACAAAATATAAAAGTCCCCACACAAGAAAAGTCCAGTTGGCACCGTGCCAGATACCCGTCAATGCCCACGTTACAAAGAGATTGAAAACCAGCCTTGCCTTTGTGTCAACCTTACTGCCGCCGAGCGGGAAATAAACATAATCCCTGAACCACGTGCCAAGCGACATATGCCAGCGACGCCAGAAATCCGTAATTGATTTTGTCAAATAGGGATAGTTGAAATTTTCAAGGAAATGGAAACCGAACATTCTGCCCAGACCGATTGCCATTTCACTGTATCCTGAAAAATCAAAATAAATCTGAAGAGTATAGGCAATCGCACCGACCCACGCCATAACAACGGACGGATTGCTGTTCCCGAACGCGAGATCCGCGATACTTGCCAGATTGTTTGCGAGAATAACTTTTTTTGAAAGACCGATTGCGAATCTGTAAACTCCGCTGCTGAAATCGTCAACTGTTTCACGTCTGCTGAGTATTTCCTCGGCGACAGTCTCATATCTGACGATAGGTCCGGCAATGAGCTGAGGGAAAAACGAAATATACAGAGCGACATTAAGCGGATTTTTCTGCGCCGAGCCCTTGCCCCTGTAAACGTCAATAACATATGACATAGCCTGAAACGTAAAGAACGAAATACCTATCGGCAAGGCGATTTCAAGCGTATTAATGTCTGAATTGAACAAAAGATTGATGTTTTCCAATATAAATGTGAGGTATTTGAAAACAAAGAGCGTCAATATATTCAGCACAACCGATATCAAAACGATATTTTTTACTTTCTTAGTCCCCTTGCGTTTTTGCACTATAAGTCCGAACGCCCAGTTCATGACTATTGAAAAAAGCATCAGCAAAACAAAAACAGGTTCGCCCCATGCGTAAAACAGGATACTTGACACAGTCAGAATAAAGTTGCTCAAAGCCCTTCTTTTTCTGATGAAAGGAACATAATAAAGCATGAGAACGCACGGGAGAAATATAAACAGAAATGTAGTTGTTGAAAATACCAATGCTATCCCCCTCTTTTACAAACTCTCCTTAATTATATAATAAAGCGGTCTGTATTTCAATAGCAAATAACAAAAAAATCATTCATTCCGGAGTCTGATTTTATATAGCAAAAGAGCAAGGCGCAAAAGCCTTGCTCCGTTTCTGCCGAAAATGCCTATTTTTTCAAACCGATAAGGCTGAGAAACTCATCAAAATTATCACCTAAAACGAATATCAAATCTTTGCAAATCCATTTAATCATGCTGAAAATTCTTGAGAAGAATCCTGCTTTTGATTTGCTTAATTTCCTTGTGTCGTCTTTAAAATCGGCGGATTTTGCAAATATAAAATTGCATACCGCTCCGTTATGGTCAGAAAGGCGTTCTCCCTTTTCGTTTTCGGCAACATAGTATTCAAAATCCTCAGCGGTGATTTCAATCCCGCCGCCGCTGCGGTAATAGAATTTTTCTACGCTGTCCCAGACTCCCCAGTATGAGCTCGAATACAGCTTGCTCCATTCTGAAAAATCATCATAATTTCCGTTATTTCGAGTTTCTATCCAGGCATCCTTAAAGCCGTATTTGTCAGTGAGGTCATACATCATTTCTTCGTCCGCGCTGTTTTCTCCGCCGTAATTCAGATGAACAGATGTGTTAAAGTCACCGGTAAGTATAAATTGTTTTCATCCCTCCTCTTTTTAAACATTATATCACAGAAACAATTATTAACACAACAGCTTTGATAATTTTATTCAGAAAAATATCGGATTAATGCGGATATTTTTTAAATCAGTGATTACATCATACACGGCTCAGGCGACATAAAAAATTTTTTCGGGCATATTTGTAAAATTTTACAAAATAGTATAGACTTTTTGCCGAAATGTGTGTTATACTATAAAACGAGTGTTAGGGGATTATTATGCCCTTTCAAACATATTTAATTGGAGGTAAACACAATGGCAAACAAATGGGTCTACATGTTTGACGAAGGTAACATGACAATGCGTAACCTTCTCGGCGGCAAAGGTGCGAACCTTGCTGAAATGACCGAGATTGGTCTTCCCGTTCCCTTCGGCTTCACAATCACAACAGAAGCTTGTACTCAGTATTATGAGGACGGCAGGAAGATCAATGACGAAATCATGGCTCAGGCTATGGAAGGCGTTAAGAAGATGGAAGAGAAGAACGGCAAAAAGTTCGGCGATCTTCAGAATCCTCTCCTTGTATCAGTTCGTTCAGGCGCTCGCGCATCAATGCCCGGTATGATGGATACTATCCTCAACCTCGGTCTTAATGATGAAGTTGTTAACGCTATGATCGCCGGTAACCCTGATCCCGCTTTTGAGAGATTCGTATATGACTCATACAGAAGATTCATCCAGATGTTCTCGGATGTTGTTATGGAAGTCGGCAAGAAGTATTTTGAGCAGCTTATCGACGAAATGAAAGAAAAGAAAGGCGTTAAGTTCGATATCGACCTTACCGCTGCTGACCTTAAAGAGCTTGCGGAGCAGTTTAAGGCTGAATATAAGAAACAGCTCGGTCAGGACTTCCCCTCAGACCCCGTAGAGCAGCTTAAGCTCGCTATCGAGGCTGTTTTCCGTTCATGGGACAACCCCCGTGCAAACGTATACCGCCGTGACAACGACATTCCCTATTCATGGGGTACTGCGGTTAACGTAATGCCCATGGTATTCGGTAACCTTAATAATGAGTCGGGTACAGGTGTTGCTTTCACACGTGACCCAGCTACCGGTGAAAATAAACATATGGGTGAGTTCCTCATCAACGCTCAAGGCGAAGATGTTGTTGCCGGTGTTCGTACTCCCATGCCCATCGCTCAGATGGAAAAAGAGTTCCCCGAAGCATACGCTGAATTCGTAAAGGTTTGCGATATTCTTGAAAATCACTATCACGACATGCAGGATATGGAGTTCACTGTTGAAAACAAGAAGCTCTATATGCTCCAGTGCCGTAACGGTAAGAGAACAGCTCCCGCGGCTCTCAAAATAGCTTGCGACCTCGTTGACGAAGGACACAAGACTCCCGCAGAAGCGGTTGCTATGATTGACCCCAGAAACCTTGATACACTTCTTCATCCTCAGTTTGACGCTAAAGCTCTTAAGGCTGCAACACCTCTCGGCAAGGGCCTCGGCGCGTCACCCGGCGCAGCCTGCGGTAAAGTTGTATTCACAGCTGACGACGCGGTGGCATGGAAAGAAAAGGGCGAGAAAGTTGTTCTTGTTCGTCTTGAAACTTCACACGAAGATATCACAGGCATGAAAGCCGCTCAGGGTATCCTCACAGTTCGCGGCGGTATGACTTCTCATGCGGCTGTTGTTGCCCGTGGTATGGGTACCTGCTGCGTATCAGGCTGCGGTGACATCAACATGGACGAAGAAAACAAGAAGTTCTCTCTTGCCGGCAAGACATTTGTTGAAGGCGACTATATTTCAATCGACGGTTCAACAGGTAACATCTATGACGGTATTATCCCCACAGTTGATGCTGAAATCGCAGGTGAGTTCGGCAGAATCATGGGCTGGGCTGATGAGTTCAGAACACTTAAGGTTCGCACAAACGCTGATACACCCAGAGACGCTAAGAAAGCCCGTGAGCTCGGCGCGGAAGGCATCGGTCTTTGCCGTACAGAGCATATGTTCTTTGAGGCTGACAGAATCGCCGCGTTCCGTGAGATGATCTGCGCTGACACAGTTGAAGAAAGAGAAGAAGCTCTCGCAAAGATTCTTCCTTATCAGCAGGGCGACTTTGAAGCTCTCTATGAAGCTCTTGAAGGTTATCCCGTAACAATCCGTTTCCTTGATCCGCCTCTTCATGAGTTCGTTCCCACAGAAGAAGCTGACATCGCCGCACTCGCAGAAGCACAGGGCAAGAGCGTTGATGATATCAAAGCAATTATCGCTTCTCTCCATGAGTTCAACCCCATGATGGGTCATCGCGGATGCCGTCTTGCGGTTACCTATCCCGAAATCGCAAAGATGCAGACAACAGCAGTTATACGTGCGGCTATCAACGTTAAGAAAGCTCACGCTGACTGGAATATCGTTCCCGAGATTATGATTCCTCTCGTAGGCGATACAAAAGAACTTAAGTTCGTTAAGGACATTGTTGTTGCAACAGCCGACGCTGAAATCGCAGCAGCGGGTTCTGACCTTAAATATGAAGTCGGTACAATGATCGAAATTCCGAGAGCTGCTCTTACAGCTGACGATATCGCTAAGGAAGCTGAATTCTTCTGCTTCGGTACTAACGACCTTACTCAGATGACTTACGGCTTCAGCCGTGATGACGCGGGTAAGTTCCTCAACGCTTACTACGACACCAAGATTTTTGAGAACGATCCGTTCGCGAAGCTTGACCAGACAGGCGTCGGCAAGCTTATGGAAATGGCTGTTAAACTTGGTAAGGGTGTTCGTCCCGAAATGCACTGCGGCATCTGCGGCGAGCACGGCGGCGATCCCACATCAGTTGAGTTCTGCCATAAGATAGGTCTCGACTATGTATCATGCTCACCCTTCCGTGTTCCGATCGCTCGTCTTGCAGCGGCACAGGCAGCTATTGCTGAGCAGAAATAATTGATGAATTAAACTTTTATCGGCCCTCTTGCTGCTTTAGGAAGAGGGCTTTGTCATTTTCCTGAAGACATACGTTTTGTGAAGTTAACATTGAGGAAAAATCTTTCGGAAATCCGTTTTAAAGCTGGACGGTTTAATAATCCGATAGAAAATGAAAAGTGTGGAATAGTTATGAAACAACCGACTACCGAATATAAATCACTGCTGACGCCGGAGACTGTGGATAAGTGCTCTGAGATTATACGTGCTTTCCTTGCGAAAATAAAAATTTCTTCCCGCGATATAGTCAGATATGTTATTACTGTTGAGGAGATACTTCTTTCAACGCTCGACTCAGAGAAAGAACCTGTCAGTGTTATCCTTACAACCGGCACGAAGTTTTTCCGAAATATTATTACTCTTGAAATCGGGGGAAAGCAGCAGAATATTTTTATCCGTGATGAAAATGAGCATTCTGATTTTGCTGACAGGATCCTCAGTAATCTCGGGCTTTCACCTGAATACTCAAATTCCGGAAATGTAAACAAATATACTTTCAGAATAAAGAATAAGTCACTTAACCCGATTATTACTCTGATTATTACTTTATCGGCGGCTGTTATTACGGGGCTTATCGGCGGAATTATTCCGCAGGAGATAAAAAAATCAATTATTGATATTGCGCTGACTCCGCTGAACGATACGTTTTTTAACATTCTCGGCTGCCTTGCCGGCCCAATGGTGTTTCTTTCAGTGGCATGGGGTATTTACGGAATAGGTGATGCCGCGACACTCAAAAAAGTGGGAAAAAAGATACTGTCCGGTTATGTCAGTACGCTTTTTGCGGTTGTTGTAATCATCGGAGGGTTATGTATTTTGTTTTTTAATCTTAATTATTCCGAAAATACGCAGGGTGTCTCTGAGATTTCGTCAATAATTTCCATGTTGCTCGGAATTATTCCTAAAAATATATTCAGCCCGTTTGTTGAAGGAAATACGCTTCAGATTATCTTTCTCGCGATAGTTATAGGCATTGTTTTGCTTTTCCTCGGTCAGAAAACCAACGCCGTTGCAAAAGCTGTTGAACAGATTAATTACGTAGTTCAGTTTATCATTGAATTTATAAGCAGACTGGTGCCGTATTTTATATTTATTATAATTGTTAAAATGATGTGGTCTGATTCACTCGATGTATTTGCGGGAATAGGCAAACTGTTCGCGATATACATTTGCTCTGTTGCTGTAATGATTGTGGGTATTACGTCTTATACCGCGATAAAGAACCGTGTAAATCCTTTTTCTATTATAAAAAAAGGTCTGCCAGCGTTTTTTATAGCTGTTACTACAGCGTCTTCAGCGGCGGCGTTTGGTGTAAACATGAACGCATGCCGTAACCAGTACGGTATAAGCGATTCAATTTCATCGTTCGGACCTCGTCTCCCCATCGTTCTTTTCAAACCGGCGACAGCACTGGTTTATATTACCGTTTCACTTGTTTTTGCGGAAAAATACAACATAAGTGTTTCAATATCGTGGTTCGTTCTGATGATGCTTTCGGCGGGGATTCTCGCGCTGTCAACGCCGCCTATTCCCGGCGGTGCGCTGACGGCGTACACTGTTCTTTTTGCGCAGCTCGGAATTCCTTCTCAGGCGTTGGCGGTTGTGCTTGCGTGCGATACTCTTTTTGACTTTATCAGCACAGGGTGCGACCAGTTTTTAATTCCGCCGGTGCTTATTAATCAAACCAACAGAATAGGAATGGTTAATAAAAACATACTTAAGGCAAACAAATAACAGGAGGGAATCTACTATGGTTGAACAGTCTTATCATATCGGTTTCAATGCAGGTCACGGCGCGAAATACGCGCTTCTTCCCGGCGACCCGGGCAGAGTTGAGATAATTGCGAAATATCTCGATAATCCTTGTTTTCATTATCAGAACAGAGAATATACTACATGGATCGGCGAGCTTGAGGGCGAAAAGGTGCTTGTTATGTCAACGGGCATGGGCGGACCGTCAACGGCAATCGGCGTTGAGGAACTTTACCGCACGGGGGTTGACACATTCATTCGCATAGGAACCTGCGGCGGAATGCAGGAGGAGGTCATCGGCGGCGACATTGTTGTTGCAACCGGTGCCATAAGAATGGAGGGTACCTCAAGAGAATATGTTCCGATTGAATTCCCCGCTGTTCCGAATCTTAAAGTCACAAACGCTCTTTCCGAAGCTGCCGACAGACTTAACTACCGCTGTCACACAGGTGTTGTTCAGTGCAAAGATTCTTTTTACGGTCAGCACGACCCTGACCGTATGCCCGCAGGATATGAATTAAACAGCAAATGGAACGCGTGGATTGCCGCGGGCTGTCTTGCCTCGGAAATGGAAAGCGCGGCGCTGTTTGTAGTGTCGTCAACGCTCCGCACGAGGGCGGGTGCTGTTTTCTCGGTTGTGTGGAATCAGGAAAGAGAGAAAAAAGGTCTGTCCAATCCTGAGGTGCATGACAGCGTGCCGTCAATCAGAACCGCTGTTGAAGCGGTAAGAAGCTTAATTCTGAGTGATAAGGCAGAATAATTATAATAAATGAAATGTTTTTTAAATTTTTTCTTGATTTAACATATTAAAAATGTTATATTTTTCTAAGGCAATATATATTTGACTTTTTCCAAAAGGAGTGTTTATCATGAATATTACAAGATCAGAAAATCTTATGCCCGTTCATTCAGACATAAGAGGACCGCTTTATATTGAGAGCCAGAGAATGCTCAAGGAGGGCATAAAGGTTCTTCGCCTCAACACCGGCAATCCCGCCACATTCGGCTTCGGTATGCCGGACAGCGTTAAAACCGCGCTTCTTAATAATGCCGACAGAGCTGTTGCCTACAGCGACCTTAAGGGTATGCCCGACGCGCGCGAGGCTATCTGCGCTTATCATAAGGGCAAGGGCGTTCAGGATATTACTCCCGACGACATATATATCGGCAACGGTGTCAGCGAGCTTGTTCTCATGGCTCTGCTTGCTCTGCTCAATAAGGGCGATGAGGTTCTTATGCCGTCACCCAGCTATTCGCTGTGGTCAAACTCAACATATATCGCAGGCGGCAAGCCCGTTTTCTACACCTGTAACGAAGAAAACAACTGGTATCCCGACATTGACGATATAAAAAGCAAAGTCTCAGCTAAAACCAGAGCTATTGTTATTATAAATCCCAACAATCCCACAGGTACTATCTACCCCAAAGAGGTTCTTGAGGATATTATTCAGGTCGCGAGAGAGAATGACCTTCTCATTTTCTCAGATGAAATTTACGACAGACTTGTTATGGACGGCATCCAGCATTATTCAACAGCGGCTCTTGCTCCCGACAGAATGGTCATCACTATGAACGGTCTTTCAAAGTCGCACATTATCTGCGGATTCCGCTGCGGCTGGATGTGCATAAGCGGCTATAAGGGCAAAGCTGATGATTATATTGAGGGTATTTTCCAGATGGCGGCGATGCGCCTTTGCCCAAACACCCTTACACAGCTTGTTATTCCCGCCGCTCTTGAGGATAACGCCAGCACGCAGGCAATGCTTGTGCCAGGCGGCAGACTTTATGAGCAGAGAGAAGCCACAATGAGAGAGATTGAGAAGATTGACGGCCTTACCTGCGTTAAGAATCATGGTGCTTTCTATGTATTCCCGAAGCTTGATGTCAAAAAATTCAATATCACAAACGATAAGAAATTCGCGTTTGACTTGCTTCATGAGAAGCATATCTTCATTGTTCCGGGTTCGGGCTTTGACTGGAACACACCGGATCATTTCAGAATCGTAATGCTTCCCGAGCCGGAGGAAATGGCTCAGGCGATGAGAGATATCGGTGATTTCTTAAGCACATATCATCAGGAGAACGACTAATATTTTTTACATAAGTTTACGGCATATCAACTGATGTGCCGTAAATTATTTTTTAAAATTATTGAATAGATTAAATATTT
>JAZLLB010000192.1:0-6990 GCA_045597925.1 Acutalibacteraceae bacterium | reverse complement strand
AAAGCTGTCGGCGTGAGCCGCGCCGTTTTCATCTGCTTTTCCACTTCGCCTACGGCTCCGTTCCAAAGCAGATGAAAACATTATACCATTTAGTTCCTTCTTTTTTAGGAAAAATGGGTCACATCTATTTACAACGCAGACGTTTTACCATAAAAATTCCGGCTTTCTGTAGACTTACACAACATATTATGATATATTGTATTTAATATTCTGATAGTACAGGAGGAAATAATATGTCTGAATTTGTATTTTTCTTTAAACAGCTCGGTGCCACGATAATGGCGATTATCACTTTTATCGGCGGAATTTTTGTTCCGATACCCGAAAAGGATATCTGCATGATAGCTCACAGAGGCTACAGCGGAAAGTATCCCGAAAACACAGCACTCGCTTTTGAAATGGCAGCTGAGCACGGCTCGGGCGGAGCGGAAACAGATATTCGCCGCACCCTCGATGGTATTTACGTCACCAGCCACGACAGCGAAGTTATTTATGAAGACGGCTCTACGCTCATTATTGAGGAGCATACATATGATGAGCTCTGCGCGAAGCCTCTTAAAAACAATAAAACAAAGGATAAGGTTTATCTCTGCACCCTTGAACATTATCTTGAAATAATGCACGATAACGATATGGTCTGCTTTGTTGAGCTTAAGGGCGAGTTCACCGACGAACAGATTAAAGAGATTTTCGGGCTTGTTGAAAACACGTACAAGCTTGAAAAATGTATTCTGCAATCCTTTAACTTTGATAATCTTCTGAAGGCGCGCAGTTTCTTCCCCGACCTGCCGCTTATGCTTACCTACGGCACCAATGACACAAACTACGAAAAGTGCTTTGAATACGGCATTTCCATTGACGCAAACCTCAATCAGCTGAGCAACGAAATGGTAAACGGCTTCCACGAAAGAGGACTTCTTGTTGCAGGCTACACCGCAAACAACTTTATGCAGCTCTGCTACGGAAAATCCTTTGACATCGACTTTCTTGAGTCGGATTATTACGCATAATATATAAGAACAATTTTAGCCTCGTTCCTTTCGGAGCGGGGCTTTGTTCGTTTATAAAATTCTCCATTCACCGCTTTTATTTGAGCCGATATGACGGATTGTTCCATTCTTTTTAAGCTCTGAAAGCAGTCTTTTAACCTGTCTTTGAGATATATTCAGAGCTTTTCAGCAATCTTTTCTGCTGATGTTTTCGGGTCTGACTTTATTTCTTCAATAATTCTGTCCGAAAGATTTATTCCGACATCTTCGGCGGGAACAGCTTCAATCAACGCTTCTTTTATAGCTTCAAGCATAAATTCTATAAACGCCGTTGAATCGATTTTGCTGTTGCAGTAATTGAACGCCTTATAATATCCTTTCTGCTTAAACTGTTCGTATATAATACGTAAAAATTTACGGAATAATACTTTTTATAAATTTCATATAGCTCAGCCAGTCCGCTCTGCCGAGAAAATGAATCCCGTCACGCAAATGATAACATATTTCTCCTTTAGCAAAGCGTTCACCGACTTTAGCCGGGCGTTTTGCCCCGATGTATCCGTTTTTGCCGAGAATTTCCCACGCTTCGCCGGCACCGATGCAGGCAAGCTGTCCCGAATACTGGTCAGCCCACGCGTCTTCCGAAGCGTCACCTATACAGACGTATCTCGGTGCGCAGGCCGCGATTAAAAAGTGCTGGTCAAACGGCATTGAGGCGGCATCGTGAACATATTTTTTATAATTATCACAGAACCAGTAGGGAAATACCCTGACAATATCAGCAACGGTTTCGCCGCCCGCATGCTTCGCTCTTTCATATGAAGCCCCGCCGCAGCCGGAACCGTTTGCGCATACAAATTTTATTCTTTCATCATTAGCACCGCACCAGAGAGCCGTTTTTCCGAGTCTCGAATGACCGACAACCGCGATATTTTCGGCGTCAACCTCGTCTCTTGATTCAAGATAGTCGATTACCCTGCTTGCCGCGAACGCCCACATTGAGATTTTACCCCAGCCGGTATTGTTCGGGCGGTCGTACATTCCGGCGATTCCGTTTTCAAAATCGCCGTTGTCTGATGTTACATCTTCATAATTAAAAGCGGCGAGAGCGAAGCCGCTGTCGATTATTTCCTCGGCGGGATAATATTTATCGTATGGGTCAGACCTGAAATTAAGCAGAAGAATCAGCGGCGACTTTTCTTTTTTTACAGGCGCAAAGAAATTAACGGGAAATGAAAATGCACCCTTCGGGGTATCGAAGCTGATTTCGATTTTCTGAAGTACAGCATGACCCGAGCAGCATTTTTTTATTGATTTTATTACGCTTCCGTTAACCTTTCCGGGAGCAGGCGGCATAAAACCGTATTCCTCTGCCGAAAGAATATTTATAAGCTCTTTTCTGCGTTTTGGCCAGTCCTCCGCGGTGAGGATTTTTGCACCGTTTTCAAACGTCATAATATCAGGCGAAAAATTCATTTTAAATCCCCCTTTTCGTTATACTGATAATTTATCACAATCTGAGTTTGTTTGCAAGACTTGATAGAATTGTTATAATAATACATTTATGCGCTTCAAAAAATGTGAATATTATCAATTGAAATGATAAACGTAATATGATATAATTCACTGTATAATCAGTATTTGCGCCCTGTTTCACGGAAGATGGGCGCAGCTATTACAGAATCAAAATAAACGGAGGGAAAAAAATGAACTCATTTAATGAGTTGTGGGAAATGGTCAAAGAAGAATGTCAGTCTCTCGTTTCGGAATCCATATATAACGTTTGGTTCAAGGATATTGAGCTTATAAGTTTTGACGAGGAAAAGGTCGTTCTTGCCCTTACGGGATTTAAAAAGAAAGTTATAGAAAACAGATTTATGGATAAGCTCAGTCAGGCATTTTATAACATTATCGGTTTTGATATAAATATTGAGCTTATTGAATCGGTGAATTATACAGAAGAAGAAAGAAGAGTTGCTGAGGAAAAAGAAGATGTTATTTCAGGCAGCGATTTGCAAAAAGATACATTTGAGTCTTTTGTTGTCGGTTCTTCAAATAAATTTGCCCATGCGGCCGCAATCGCGGTTGCGGCGAATCCGGGGGGGGCATACAACCCTCTTTTTATTCACGGAAATTCGGGACTCGGAAAAACTCACCTTCTTAACGCGATATGCAATGAGATAAAAAAGAACAATCCCGACGTAAACATTGTTTACACAAGCGGTGAGGCGTTTACCAATGAGCTTATTCATTACCTCGCTCTTGCGAGGAGCAATACAACACCAAATAATATGATAGAATTTCACAATAAGTACCGCAGTGCCGATATTCTGCTGGTGGACGATGTTCAGTTCATCGCGGGCAAAGAGGCTACGCAGGAGGAATTCTTTCACACGTTTAACGCGCTTTCAAACGCCGGTAATCAGATTGTTCTTACATCTGATATGCCCCCTAAAGAAATAGCGACTCTTGATGACAGGCTCAGAAACCGTTTTGAGTGGGGTCTTATTGCGGATATTCAGCCGCCTGATCTTGAAACAAGAATGGCGATTATCAAAAGAAAAGCGGAAAATCTTAACCTTATGCTTTCAAATGAAGTCGTTCAGTATATCGCTCAAAGACTTAAAGACAATATACGTCAGCTTGAGGGGGCGGTCAATAAGATGAACGCCTATGTCACCATGCAGGGTATGCCCACAAGTATAGGCACGGCGCAGTCCGCGATTGCCGATATTCTTGTTGATAATCAGTCTCAGCCGATAACTGTTGACAGAATAGTTCAGGAGGTCGCGAGAACCTACGGCGTTCCGGCTTCCGATATCCGCTCAAAGCGTCAGGACTCAAAAACCGTTGAGATGCGTCAGATGTCGATTTACATAGTCAGAGAGCTTACGGGTATGTCAACCAACAGCATCGGCAAGGAATTCGGCGGAAAAAACCATACAACAATTCTTTACAGCCTTGAGCAGTTTGAGGGCAAGCTGAAAAACCGCTCTGACCTTAAAGAAAAGGTTAAGAACATTACCAAGAATGTTCAGGAAAGGCACTGAGCCGCATATAGACAATAATTTCCACGGAGGAACACAGTATGGGTCTTTTTGAAAAATTCAACAAAGGTCTGAGAAAAACCAGAAACAGTATGTCGGGTGCGATTGACACAATGCTCCACGGCAAAAATGAAATAGATGATGATCTTTATGACGAGCTTGAGGAAATTCTGATAATGGGCGACGTCGGAATGAACACCGCGGTTGAAATCTGCGAAAAGCTGCGTGACTATGTAGCGAAGAAAAGCCTGAGAAAGCCCACTCAGGTTAAAGACGCGATAAGAGCCATAGTTGCCGAAATGCTTGAAGGCGGCGAGGACATGGGTCTTATAACCCTGCCGTCGATTATTCTGGTAATAGGTGTTAACGGTGTAGGCAAAACCACCACTATCGGAAAAATGGCAGCCATGTATAAGGCTCAGGGTAAAAAGGTTATTCTCGGCGCGGCGGATACATTCAGAGCGGCGGCGATTGAGCAGCTTGAGGAATGGGCGGACCGTGCAGGAGTCGATATAGTCAAGCATAAAGAGGGAGCTGATCCTGCCGCTGTTGTTTATGACACGATTCAGGCGGGCAAGGCAAGAGACTGCGACATAATTATCTGCGACACCGCGGGCAGACTTCACAACAAGAAAAATCTTATGGAGGAGCTTGCGAAAATATACAGGATCATTGACAAAGAGCTGCCTTATAACGACAGGGAAAGCCTTCTTGTTCTTGACGCTACAACAGGTCAGAACGCGGTTAATCAGGCAAGGGAGTTCAAAAATGTTGCCGAAATAACGGGTATTGTCCTCACAAAGCTTGACGGCTCCGCGAAAGGCGGCGTTGTTCTTGCTATCAAAAACGACCTTAAGGTTCCCGTTAAATTTGTCGGAGTAGGGGAGCAGCTTGACGACCTTCAGCCGTTCAATCCCGCGGCGTTCGCTCAGGGACTGTTTGACAATGAGGTAGTGCGTGACGAGGAAGACGAAGAAGAAAATCAGAGCGGGAACGGTGAGGAAGAATGAAAATACTCATAGCCACGCATAATGCTCATAAAAAAGCGGAGCTTCAGAGGATACTCTCTCCTCTCGGCGTTGAAATAGTTACCGACACAGACCTCGGCATTGAGCTTACCGATGTAGAGGAAACCGGCGCAACCTTTGAGGAAAATTCATTTCTCAAATCAGAAAGCGGCTGTAAAGAAAGCGGAATTCCGTGCATTGCGGATGATTCAGGTCTTGCGGTTGACTGTCTTGACGGTGCGCCGGGCGTTTATTCCGCACGTTATTCAGGCGAACACGGAAATGATGAGAAAAACATTGATAAACTTCTCAATGAAATGAAAAATGTTCCCGAAGACGAACGCACCGCGCGCTTTGTGTGCGCCGCCACATGCGTTTTTCCCGACGGCAGAAAGATCTGTGTAAGAGGAGAATGTGAGGGCGTAATCGCTCACGAGCGTCACGGAAACGGCGGCTTCGGTTACGACCCGGTGTTTATGGTCGGCGAAAAGTCTTTCGGTGAAATATCTGCGGAAGAAAAAGATAAATTGAGCCACAGAGGGAAAGCACTCCGCAAGCTGTTTGAAGAACTGGAGAAAATTATATGACAGAAAAAATGACAAGCAAAAGAAGAGCCGAGCTTCGAGGCCAGGCAAATTCACTCGAACCGCTTTTTCAGGTCGGCAAGGGCGGAGTTTCAGACGCGCTTATTGCGCAGACTGCCGACGCGTTGAGAGTTCATGAGCTGATAAAGCTCAAGGTGCTTCTTGAGTCCGCTCCCGATACACCGAGAAATATCGCGGAGGAAATCGCCGTGAAAACAGATTCGCAGGTTGTTCAGGTGATCGGCGGAGCGATGATATTCTATAAAGAAAATCCCGAACTTCGTGAAAAAGAGGCTCAGAAGAAAAAAGAAGAGAAAAAGGTAAAGTCCGCAGGCAAAGGTGCAAAGGATTTTTCAAAGAAATTCAAAGCAAATAAAAAGTCAGAGAATAAATACAGCAAAAAATAACAATAATCTGTAAGAGGAAAGGAGTTGTGAATATGTCTGAAAAGAAAAACGCGCCGGTTGCGCAGAATAAAAAAGCATATCACGACTACTTTGTTCTTGAGGAATATGAGGCGGGAATTGAGCTTTTCGGCACAGAGGTTAAATCAGTGCGTCAGGGCAAGGTGAATCTGAAGGATTCATGGTGCAATATTGTGGACGGTGAGATATTCGCAAACAATATGCACATCAGCCCTTACGAGCACGGTAATATTTTTAACCGTGACCCGCTGAGAGTGAAAAGGCTTCTCATGCACAAAAAAGAGATAAACCGCCTTTACGGCACAACTAAGCAGGAGGGTCTTGCGCTTATACCGCTTTCGGTATATTTTGTCAACGGCAGAGCCAAGCTTAAGGTAGGTCTCTGCAAGGGCAAAAAGGTTTATGATAAGCGTGAAACCGCCGCAAAAAAAGACGCTCAGCGAAATATTGAGCGTGCAATAAAAACAAGGGGATGAAAGGATTTCGACGGGGATTTTGAACCATGATAAGCGGGTAGTGGCGCGGAACCACTATAAAATTCGCAACTTCTAAAATAAATAACGAAAAAGTTACTTTAAAGGCTGCTTAAGCGGCCCATCCTGTTCAGAAATACCGCGGTCTGAATAAGGGTGTCATTCAGCGGTGAACGTGAATACGCCCGTAGCCTTGAAGCGTATCACGGACTAAAGGCTACCGTAAGAGAGAGCCTGTTTGTCGGCGCTCTCTGAGGGGAATCCCAAAAGATAAACTCCACCCGAAGAAAGTTGTGGGAATAGATTTTCGGACGCGGGTTCGACTCCCGCCATCTCCACCATAATTGATGGACGCAAATGATACATCAATATCTTTAGCGTCTGGTAAAATACCCCTGTTATCAGGGGTATTTTGCTATATATGCGGATATTTTAAAAAGCTATCGAATCCAAATATAATAGATG
>JAZLLB010000191.1:0-25445 GCA_045597925.1 Acutalibacteraceae bacterium | reverse complement strand
GCTTTCGGACAATTAAAAAAATATTTCGAAAAAACAATAAAAAATATCAAAAAAAGCACAAATAAAACTTCAAAACCACTTGAAAAATCAATAGGTAATAGTGTATAATTACCACGTATATTATGATTATTCAAGGGGTGGCAAAATGGCAGGGAAAAAGTCTAAAAAAAGCAAACGCAGGCACAGCTTCCTTTTGACTGTGTGTTTTATTTCACTGGCAATAGTTTTTGTTATATCCCTCATTTCAATAAAAAAAGAAATTGATTCCGGAAAAGAAGAGGTTAATCAGCTCCAGTCAAAATGCGACGAAGAAAATGAAGCAAACAAAGAGCTTCAGAGCATTGTTGACAGCGGCGATAAAGATGAATATATAGAAAAAGTCGCAAGGGAGAAATACGGATATATAAAACCCGGGGACAGAGTTTATAAAGATATAGCCTCCGGTGAATAAATAAAAGACCTAAGGAGTCAAACAGTGTATGCAATTGGAAGTTGGAACAATCGTTGAAGGCAAAGTAACCGGTTTCACATCATTTGGCGCTTTTATTGATTTGGGAGAAGGCAAGAAAGGCCTTGTTCACATCTCAGAGGTTGCCAATGAGTACGTTAAAGAAATCGGCGAACATCTTACCGTCGGTCAGGATGTCAAGGTGAAAATTCTTTCTGTCGGAGATGACGGAAAAATCAGTCTCTCCATTAAGAAAGCGACGGAGGAGAAAAAGCCTCAGCCAAAGCCCCGTCAGTCAGCTCCGAGGCAGGCAAACGTATGGCAGGGAAACAAATCTGCTGACAGCGTCGCGCACTCTTTTGAAGACATGATGGCAAAATTTAAACAGATAAGCGATGAGAAGATGTCTGATTTAAAGCGTGATTCGAAGCACGGCGGCGGTTTCAACCGCAGAGGAACAAATAAAATATAAATAACAGATACGGTGCGTTTCGGGATGCCGAATGCGCCGTTTATATTTATTCAGCACAATATTTTCTTAAAAATTCTGATAATTTTTCATAAAATTCAAAAAAACTCTTTAATTATATTGTTGAATGTGCTATAATACAACCGCAAAGGTAAAAACGTTGAAAATACGTTATTTGATTTGCACAGCAAAGGAGGCATCTTTTATGAAAACTACAATTATCGGAAGAAAATGTACACCTAAAGATTCTTTTAAACTTCATGCCGAAAAAAAGCTCGCCAAAGTTGAGAAATTTTTCTCAGACGAAGCTGAGGCAAAAATCACCGTAACAGTCGAAAAACCGGAGCAGATTGTTGAGCTGACCATCAAGAGCAAGGGAATGTTCTTCCGCGCGGAGGAATGTGCCAAGGATATGGATGATGCGCTTGACGCCTGCATTGATTTTATCATCAGAAAAATCCGCAAAAACAAAACAAGGGTTTCCAAGAAGCTCCGTGACGATGTTGACATTAACTGGGGCGAAGAACCCGAAGATGAGGAAGATGAAGATTTTGACATTATCCGTTCAAAGACTGTTTTCCTCAAGCCTGAGATGCCGGAGGAAGCAATTCTTCAAATGGAAATGCTCGGTCATCAGTTTTATATATTCTTTAACGGTGAAAGTGAAAAGATATCTGTTGTTTATAAAAGAAAAGACGGCGGCTACGGTCTTATAGAGCCCGAAGTTGAATGATGTATAAATTATAATAAAATCCACAGGGGCGAGCGATCGCCCCTGTTTTGTAAGATTTTTATTGCAGGTGATGTCTAAATGAATCCGATGTATATAAAAAAAATCAGAAAAATTCTTTATATTGTATGTGCAGTTCTTGTTTTAATCGCTGCTGCTTTTTCTGTTTTTCGCTTTGTGCAGGAAAAAAAAGATGAAAAACTGACAGAAGAAAAAAATCTGCAAAACAGATTTTCGTATTCAAGCTACAGATTTAATGAAGCCGGTAAAATAGACCCGGCAAAAGTTAATCTTGAAGATTATGTTTCATTGAAGCAGTTCGGCCAGTTTTATATTTTTGATAATTCCGAATTTTTGGAGCAGGCACTTGAAAGTACCTATGTTTCGGTTATTGATAACGGATACTATATAAATAACAAATGTTTTTCATGTGATTTAGGTGAAAATTGGCACTGTCTGTTTTTCGGAAACGACGAAAACTATCTGCCTTTCTACCTTAAAATAAGCAGTGACTGGAGCAGAACGGAATGGTACGTCAGAAAAGATTTTTCGATTCCGAAAGCGAATCTTAACAGAGTTTCGGAAATTATCGTAGTAAGCAATACTGAGGCTAAGACCCTCCCTTCAAATTCTGTTGAAAATTCCGATTTATACAGAATCAATACAGAAAGCACAATTAAAGCCACAGACAGAAAAATAATAAATCAGTGCGTTGCGTGTTACAAAAAAAATTCGTTCGTTTATGATGAAAGCTTTGATTTTGTAACAGAAGCCAAAGAAAATTCGCAGAGCGGATTTATCCTCGCGGGTTTTGAAAACAGCAATGTTTATCAATGCATAGGGGTTTACTGATAAAGTACGGAGAATAAAATGAAGATAAATTATGTTATACCATGTCTTTTAGGAGTTGAATCGCTGATAGCTGAGGAAATGCGTTCTCTTGAAGCTGAAAATGTTGTTGCGGAAAACGGCAGAGTTCTTTTCAGTGGTGATGAAAATATTCTTGCCAGAGCAAATATCTGCTCACGCTTCGCGGAAAGGATACAGATACTCGTCGGCACATTTGAGGCGCGAAGCTTTGAAGAACTTTTTCAGGGAGCGAAAAATCTTCCGTGGGAGCAGTGGATAGGCGCGGAAGATGAATTTCCCGTTAAGGGATATTCCATAAATTCAACGCTTTTCAGTGTCAGTGACTGCCAGTCGATAATTAAAAAGGCCGTAGTTGAGCGGCTTAAATCAAAATACGGCATCTCATGGTTTGACGAGACAGGTCCTGTTCATCAGATTCAGTTTTCGATTATGAAAGACAAAGTGAGTCTTTTGCTCGATACCTCAGGTACGGGGCTTCACAAAAGAGGCTACCGCCTTGAGGCCAACGGAGCACCTATGAAAGAAACTCTCGCGGCGGCTCTCTGCTCGCTGGCAAGAGTCAGAAATTATCATACTCTGTATGACCCCATGTGCGGAAGCGGAACAATTCTTATTGAGGGTGCGATGCTGGCTCATAATATAGCTCCCGGCATCAGACGCAGATTTTCAGCGGAACGCTGGGACGTTATTCCCAGAGAAGTATGGGCTGAAGAAAGAGAACGTGCGAAATCTCTCATTATTACCGACAGTCAGTTTGCGGCGTACGGCTCTGATATTGATGAAAAAGTGCTGGAAATCGCAAAAGAAAACGCGAAAAGAGCAGGTGTTGCAAGTAAGCTGCGTTTTGAAAAACGCGATATCAGAGATTTTCAGATGAAATCCGAAAAGGGAACGCTTATATGCAACCCGCCGTACGGGGAAAGACTTCTTGATGTTGAACAGGCACAGGCTTTATATAAAGTTATGGGTCAGCGGTTTGAACCCGCAAAAGGCAGAGCATACTATGTTATAAGTCCGTCTGAGGAATTTGAAAAAGAATTTGGCAGAAAAGCGGATAAAAGGCGCAAGCTCTATAACGGCATGATAAAATGTCAGCTGTATATGTATTATAAATAAGAAAAGAGGATAATTTTATGCCTAATATTTCAACAAAGGTTAATGTCTCGATTCCGAAAGAAAAAGAAATTTCAATCAAAACAAAGCTCGGTAAGGCGATTTCGCTTCTTTCAGGCAAGAGTGAAAGTTGGCTTATGTGTTCATTCGAAGAAAACTGTCACCTCTATTTTCAGGGAAAAGATGATCCTGCCGCGTTTGTTCAGGTTCAGGTGTTCGGGAAAATCAATCCGTCTCAGGCTGAAAATCTTACCGCTGAAATATGCAATGTAATTGAAAGTGAGCTTTCAATTCCGCAGAGCAGAATTTATGTCAAATATGAGGAAATATCTCTTTGGGGTTGGAACGGCGGCAATTTCTAATCATTTTAGCTAAATTAGCGTTGTTTTGAAAATAAATTTTTTGCAAAATAACAGGTGCAAAATATCTGTTGATATAGTATAATGTAATAAGTAAATGCGTTATCAGTGGGAGGAGTACCCGGCGGAACGTACCAGAGAGGGAGCGGCAGGTGAAAGGCTCCTTACGGATAAACCGGTGAAATGCACCCATCAGCACGCGGCGGGAACAGAGTATCGCCGTGCGGGAGCCGCCGTTACCGGCATTGAGTTATAAATCGGAGTGGAACCGCGGTTTACCGCCTCCGTCGCCTTTGCGACAGAGGCGGATTATTTATTATACTGGAGTTTTTTATGTTAAAAAAGCTTAATGAAGACATCGAATCATTCAAGGCACGCGATCCTGCCTGCCGTTCTAAGTTAGAGGTTATTTTGCTGTATCCCGGCTTTAAGGCGATAAGAAAATACAGACGTGCGCACTGGTTTTATAACCACAATATGTTTTTTATCGCAAGAGCCATTTCACAGTCCGCTTCACGCAGAACCGGGATTGAAATTCACCCCGGCGCGCAGATAGGCAAGCGTTTTTTCATCGACCACGGAACAGGAATCGTCATAGGCGAAACCACGGTAATCGGTGATGATGTAACCCTTTATCAGGGGGTTACTCTCGGCGGTACAGGCAAAGATACAGGCAAACGCCATCCCACGCTCGGCAGTAATATTATGGTCGGTGCAGGTGCGAAAATTCTCGGACCCGTCAATATCGGCGACAATACTAATGTCGCGTCGGGCGCGGTGGTTCTTTCGGATATTCCCGAAAATTCCACAGCCGTGGGCGTCCCGGCAAGGGTAGTACGGAGAAACGGCAAGCGCGTTGAAGATCTTGACCAGGTTCATATACCTGACCCTGTATCACAGGAATTATGCAGATTACAGCATCAGATAGATATTTTAAAAAAACAACTGGAGGAAAAGAAATGAAAGTATTTAATACTCTCACCCGACAGAAAGAGGAGCTTAAAACTCTTGAGGAGGGCAAAGTTAAAATTTACGCCTGCGGTCCGACTGTATATAACTTCATTCATATAGGTAACGCACGTCCGCTTTGCGTGTTTGATATTCTGCGCCGCTATCTTGAATACCGAGGCTATGATGTTCGTTTTGTTCAGAATTTCACCGATATTGATGACAAAATCATCAAAAGAGCCAACGAGGAAGGCGTTACATTTAAGGATATCTCAGAAAAATATATTAAAGAATTCTGGACAGATGCTAAGGGCCTTAATGTAAGAGAAGCTACCGTTCACCCCAAGGCAACAGAAAATATTGATGAAATTATTGATATCATCAGCACACTTATTGAAAAAGGCTATGCATATGAGGCAGACGGTGATGTTTACTTCAGCCCGAAAAAATTCAAAGGCTACGGCAAGCTCTCACATCAGCCGCTGGAGGAACTTGAGGCAGGTGCGAGAATTATGGTCGGCGAGGTCAAGAAAGAACCTATGGATTTTGCTCTCTGGAAAAACGCGAAACCCGGCGAGCCTTACTGGGAATCGCCATGGGGCAACGGCAGACCCGGCTGGCATATTGAATGTTCCGCTATGAACAGACGCTATCACGGCAAGACGATTGACATTCACTGCGGCGGTCAGGATTTAATATTCCCCCACCATGAAAACGAAATCGCCCAAAGTGAGTGCTGCAATGACGCTCCGTTCGCTAATTACTGGATGCACAACGGCTATATCACAGTCGATAATGTAAAAATGTCAAAGTCACTCAATAATTTCTTCACTGTCCGTGATGTCGCGAATCAATACGGCTATGAGCCTATCAGATATTTGCTCATTTCATCTCAGTACAGAAGTCCTATTAACTACAGCATCGACATTATCGAGCAGTGCAAGGCTTCACTTGTCAGACTTTACACCTGCCGTGACAATCTTGATTTCGCGATTGCAAACGCGGCGGACGGAGAAGCGACAGCGGAAATTAAAGATATGCTTGAAGCACGCCGTCAGCAGTTCATTACCGCAATGGATGACGACCTCAACACCGCCGACGCAATCGCAACGATATTTGATCTTGTAAGAGACATAAACACAAAGGTTATTTCCGACAATGCCGATAAGGCGGACTGCGAAGCCGCAGCGAAGATGTTTGACGAGCTTACGGATGTTCTCGGTCTTGTATACAACAGGAAGAAAGAATCTCTTGACGATGAGGTTGAGGCTCTTATCGCTCAGCGAACACAGGCAAGAAAAGACAGAAACTGGGCGGAGGCTGACAGAATCCGTGATGAATTAAAAGCAATGGGTATCGTTCTTGAAGATACAGCTCAGGGAGTTAAATGGCACAGACAGTAAGCACGGCAGGGTAAAATCCCTGCCGCCTTATTTCGGAAAATTTCAGTGTATCAACATTTTTATTTGACAAACCGCATACTGTGTGATATACTAACCGCCGTTATAAATTCGGAGGGATTTTATGCAGTATAATTTCATGTTTTTTATTAACAGCATACTTTTCGGCATAGGTCTTGCGATGGACGCGTTTTCGGTTTCAATGGCAAACGGACTTAATGAGCCTGACATGAAAAAACGGAAAATGTTCGGTGTGGCAGGCACATTCAGCGGATTTCAGATAATTATGCCGCTT
The DNA here is from genome assembly GCA_045597925.1 of Acutalibacteraceae bacterium. Lineage (GTDB taxonomy): Bacteria > Bacillota > Clostridia > Oscillospirales > Acutalibacteraceae > CAG-488. The sequence continues at coordinate 18,813 of JAZLLB010000191.1, read as the reverse complement.
ATCGGCTGGCTGTGTATCCACACAATTGCCTCGGCTTTCGATTCATTTCAGAAATTTATTCCGTATATCGCGCTTGTGCTTTTAGGATACATAGGCGGCAAAATGCTTTATGACGCCGTTAAAAATAAAGACAGTGGCGATGAAAAGCCCGCTGTCGGTGTCGGAGCGTTGATGATTCAGGGTATAGCAACAAGTATTGACGCTCTTTCGGTGGGATTCACCATAGCCGATTATGATTTTAAAGCCGCTCTGATTGAGTCGCTTATAATAGGATTTGTCACGTTTTTCATCTGTGTCGGCGGTCTGATTATCGGTAAGAAGTTCGGTACAAAGCTCAAAAACAAGGCATCTGTTCTCGGCGGTGTGATTCTTATCGCAATCGGACTTGAAATTTTTATTACAGGCATAATAAAATAATTATCACAGCATAAATTCTGAAAACATACAGAATTTGTGCTGTTTTTCGTTTTAATGCAGCCCTTTTTCTTTACATTTATATTTAAAAATGATATAATATAATGAAAATTTATGTAAGAGATGATTTTTTTGACTAATTCTGTGGACAAACAGTATGAAAAAATGACACAGACCCCAATAGGAAGACTTATCGCCGGTCTCGCCGCTCCGACAGTTGTAAGCATGATGATTTCAATGATTTACAACGCGACGGATACATATTTTGTTTCACGTCTCGGCGTTTCGCAAAGCGGAGCGACAGGCATAGTTTTCACTCTCATGGGAATAATTCAGGCGTGCGGATTTACCTTTGGTCACGGTGCCGGAAGTAATATCAGCCGTCAGTTAGGCGCAAAGGATTTTGAATCGGCTAAAAAATACAGCTCAACAGCTTTTTTCTACGCGCTTTTCACAGGTGCGGTAATCGGAATTTTCGGTCTGATTTTTTTAAAGCCGTTTATGAGAGTTATCGGCAGCACGGAAACGATTCTGCCTTATTCAATGCAGTACGGCAAATATATTCTCATTGCGTCTCCGGCTCTTGTTACATCGTGCGTTATGAACAACATTTTAAGATATGAGGGCATGGCAAGCCTTGCCATGATAGGACTTACCACGGGCGGTGTGCTGAATATGGTGCTTGACCCGATTCTGATTTTTGTTTTTAAGATGGGCGTTTCGGGTGCGGGTATAGCAACCGCTGTTTCGCAGTACATCAGTATGGCGATTCTGCTTTCGGTCTTTCTTATGAAAAAAACACAGAGTGCGATTTCTTTAAAATATTTTACGTTCAACCGCAAAATCATCGGCAATATTATTGCCACGGGCATTCCGTCTTTCGCAAGACAATCGCTGAACTCCGTTTCAAATATGGTTCTGAACATAACCGCCGCGCCTTACGGTGACGCGTGCATTGCCGCTTTGAGCATCGTTTCAAAATGCTCCATGCTGATTTTCAGTGTGGGTGTCGGCATAGGTCAGGGATTTCAGCCTGTTGCGTCATTCAACTACGGTGCGAAAAAATTTGAAAGAGTCCGCAAAAGCATATTCTTCACTCTGAAATTCGACACACTTGTTGTAGGAACTTTTGCGGTAATTATGTTTATTTTCGCCCCTCAGGTTATTTCAATTTTTAGAGATGAAGCGGAAATTCTTGAAATCGGCAAAACAGCGTTAAGATATTTATGCGTTGCTATGCTATTTCTGCCGTCAGTTATGATAGCTAATATGACATTCCAGAGCATCGGCAAGTCTGGCAAAGCTTTCTTCCTTGCCTGCTGTCAGAACGGTCTTTTCTACATACCGTTTATTCTGATTTTTAATAAACTGGCAGGGCTTACAGGTCTTGAGCTGGCACAGCCCTCCGCATATGTAACGGCGGCGGCAGTATCGCTTCCGATGATTCTCAGTTTCGCGAATCAGCTTAAAAAAACGGCAGCGGAACAGGAAAAATAAATCATAAAAACACAGAAGCATATACAATATTGTTTTAAAGCAGCAATTTTCATTTTATTTAAAGGAGCGTAACCAATGAAACTTTGGGCAGGCAGATTTTCTAAAGAAGCAGACAAAAAAACCAACGATTTCAATTCGTCAATCGCAACCGACAGCCGTATGTATTATGAAGACATTACCGGCAGTATCGCTCATGCGACAATGCTGGGTGAGCAGGGGATAATCAGCAGAGAAGACTGCGAAATTATCACATCGGAACTTGCTAAAATCCGTGACGAAATCACAGACGGCACAATAAAAATCGACCCCGACGCGGAGGATATCCATACATTTATAGAGCAGACTCTCACCGCCCGTGCAGGCGACCCGGGTAAAAGACTTCACACCGCCCGCAGCCGCAACGACCAGGTCGCGACAGATGTAAGGCTTTATCTCAAGAAAGAATGTGCTGCGCTCAGAGTTCAGCTTTGTGAGCTTCTGGATGTTCTTGAAAAGAAAAAGAACGAATACAGGCAGATGGTTATGCCCGGCTACACTCATCTTCAGCGCGCTCAGCCGATAACTCTCGGCTATCATTTCGGCGCGTATATTGAAATGTTCAAGCGAGATATTACAAGACTTGACGATGCTGTTAAAAGAATGGACGTTTCGCCGCTGGGCAGCGGTGCTCTCGCGGGTACAACTTATCCTATAGACAGAGCACTTTCCGCAAAGCTTTTGGGCTTTGCGGGCGGCTATACTCTAAACACACTTGACGGAGTTGCGGACAGAGATTTCTGCGCTGAAATCGCCTGCGCCATGTCGCTTGTTATGGTTCATCTTTCACGCTTCAGTGAAGAAATTGTTATGTGGAGTTCGTGGGAATTTAAATTTATTGAGCTTGACGATGCTTTCTCAACAGGCTCGAGCATTATGCCTCAAAAGAAAAACCCTGACCTTGCGGAGCTTATCAGAGGTAAATCCGGCAGAGTTTTCGGCGACCTCAATGCACTTCTTACAATGATGAAGGGGCTTCCGCTCGCGTACAATAAAGATATGCAGGAGGACAAAGACCTCACGTTTGAGGCAATTGATACGGTGAAAATGTGCCTGACAGCGTTTATTCCGATGATTGACACAATGACGGCACTGCCCGAAAACATGAGAAAAGCGGCTGCGGGCGGATTTATAAACGCTACAGACTGCGCAGATTACCTTGTAAGCAAAAATCTTCCGTTCCGTGACGCATATAAGGCAACAGGCGAAGCGGTCGCATTCTGCATTAAAAACGGGTATACCCTTGAAACGCTTCCTCTCAAAGAGTATAAAAACATCTGTGAGCTTTTTGACGAGGGCGTTTATGACGCAATCAACCTTGAAACATGCGTAAAAAGGCGCGGACTTTTTGACATATAAAATTTGAAAGTGATATCGGCTGATTCCGTTATTAATTTTCAGCTTTTACGATAATTCAAGTAAAAAAATAAGTGCTTAAAAGAACATTACAGACTCCGGAATTGAGGTTGCGGCACATCAATGAAGGAGAAAAACTGTGATGTTCTTCCGTATTATCTCAGGTGTCATTCCGAAAACAAATAGTGTGAATGAATCCCGCTGTCAGTTTCGGCAGCAACTTCCGGTGAAAGATAAAAAACTCCGGCTATAATGCGATGCGTTTCTGCCTCACATTATAACCGGAAATTAAACAAAAATCAGTTAGTTTTCAGTCGGTTTATTTATGCAGTAGGTTGCGTCCGCAATGAATTTTCCGGCGGTGAAATCTATACCTGTAAGCACAATTCTGTCTTTATATACAGAAACAAGATAGCCTTCTGAGCCGTTGAGCGTATTTTGGTCAATCAATCCGTGTCTGCCTTCCTTTATGCCGATAACTCTTGTCGAGCTTACACTCGGAATATGCACCATTACGGCACCGTCTTTGTATTGACCTATATTCAGATTCGGATTGTACTTCTGCATTGAAAACGCAAGATGTGAATGTCCCGTAAAGAACACAACATTTTTGTATTCAGCAAGATATTCTTTGAGCTTTACGTCGTCATACCTGCCTAAAGTTCCCTCCGCACCGTACGTTTCACCGTGCGGTCCCATTATGTTGCCGACACAGGTGCCGTGTGTTCCGTCATCTGACGGCAGGAACGAATGATAAAACAGGTAAACTGTGCTGTTCTTATACATTTCAAGCTGCTCACCGAGCCAGTCAAGCTGTTCCGGTGTAACATTAAAGCCAGTCGCGGTGTAATCTGACGCTGTTTGAGAAAGGAAAATGAATACATCACCGTTCGTGTTTTCAGGTGCGTATACAAAATCAAGAGTGTCTCTTACAACGGATTTAACTCCCTCGGCCTTTTCTTCGGAGTATACACCGGGATTCATGTAGTCATACCAGTGATTTTTATTGTATTCTTCTCTCGAATCGTGGTTGCCGAGGCAGGTGTATACCGGATAATTATGTTTCGCAGCGATTGTGCTGAATTTGATAAATGAGTCTTCCTCATCTTTTCTTGAAATGTCTCCGCTCATTCCCACGAGCTGAATATCAAACATATCAAGGAAATTAAGCGCGTTTGTGAAAGTCAGAACAGAATTATCCTTAACCGGGAATTTGTATCTGTTGAAATGCACGTCGCTTAGCGCGCCGAATGTGTAAATAAGATTGTCAGAAGGCAGCTTTTCGTCTTCGATATCATAATGTGCCCGGCAGATTCCGCCTCTGCAAACCAGAACGGTATCGGCTTCATCGGGAATAGCGGCAAATGAAGATATTTCGGTGCTTCCCTTACCTTTTTTAACCGTTACCTCCGCGAGCTTGCTGTAATAGATATCGTGGTTGTCAACTTCAACCGAAAGACGTGAATTGTCTTCGTCACCCCAGTAAATATCATATTCCCCGCTCAAAGGGGCTTCTACGGTTATTGTTCCCTGCGCTGAACCGGGACGGCTGTCAGCAAAATCATAACTGATGTGTATATTCTGACTTTCTATCGTAAAGCCGAAACCGTTAAATGACAAAACCAGCGGCATAAGTAAAGCCAGAATTTTTCTGATAAAATTTCCCCACATAAATTACCACTCCTTCCGGATAATTATATCAGTATTATGATGACAGTCAATACTTTCCGTCAATTTTTATTCGGGAAGTTCAAGAATACTGTATAATTCATCATAATTTTTTATATAATAATCGGCAACAGCTTTGATTTCTTCCCTGTCGGATTCAGCCGAATAATCCTCCACGGCTATTACTTTGTATCCGGCGGATTTCGCGGTTTTCATGGAATACAGAGCATCTTCAAAAACAAAAACATCGCCGTTGTTTTCCGCTCCGAGATAATCTCTTGCTATGTTGAATATTTCAGGCTTATCCTTGTGTTTTCCGATGTCTGTTGTTGAAAATACCTTGCTGAAATACCTGAGAATTCCGTTGCGTTCCAGCGCGCTGTCAATAAGATATCGGTTGGTTGCCGTGATGATGCACATTCTGACTCCGTTTTTCTGCATTCTTTCAAGAAATTCCGAAACGCCGGGCTTCTTTTCGGCTATATTGAAGTAATAGAATTCAAGAATTTTCATAAGCTCAGAAAGAAGCTCGTCATAAGTCAGCGGAAGATTGTATTCCTCTATCATGTAGCTTATACCCTCACGGTATCCTCGGGTTCTGAAGGTTTCCCCGGCGTGAGGTGTAATTCCCCGCATCATCAGGTACGCACCGCCGCAGGTGTCCCATATATGCATTGAATCGGTAAGCGTACCGTCAACATCAAAAATCGCGTATTTTATTTTTTCCATTGTCAAGACCTTCTAAAAGATTTGTTTATTGAATTTTATCAGAATTTACGTCAGCTGTCAATAAAATGTGATTTATAAGTACACACTGTTTTATTGACTTTTATTATAAATATCGGTAAAATACAGGCATTGTTATTCATCTGAAAATAGGGGTTGTACAAAATGAATACGGAATTAATAAAATCTTCGGCTTTGTTCCGAGGTATGAATGATACGGATTTTCAGAAAGCACTGAAAATTTTTGATGCGAATGCAGTAGAATACCGGAAAGGCGACCTGATTCATCACGGATATTCGGAAATGAAAAGCTTCGGGTTTATACTTTCGGGTGCGGTTCAGGTATGCGTTGATGATATCGACGGCAACAGAACGATAATGGCTGAGGTTGTGCCGGGAGCTGCGTTCGGTGAATCACTTTGCTTTCTTGAAATAAAAGATTCACCTGTTTATATTTACGCCACAGAAAACAGTGAGGTGCTCTGGCTTTCTGTTAAAAATATGTATGCGGACACCGATGACGAATTTTTGACAGAAATTCAAAAACGTTTCACCTCAATGCTTGCAGAACGAGCTTTGAAAATGAATGACAGAATACAGGTGCTGTCAAAAATTAAAATCCGTGATAAGCTGACGACATATTTCAGTCAGCTTTCTCAGTACAGCGGCTCGAAAACATTTCAAATTCCTATTAACCGTGACGATTTGGCTACATATATCGGAACAAATCGAAGCGCGCTTTCGCGTGAGCTTTCTAATATGAAAAAGGACGGAATTATTGACTGCTATAAAAATACAGTCAAACTTTTGGATAAATAAAAAAACTCCCGGCAAAAAAAGACGGGAGAATATTTTTACAGTTTTATTATTTTTGCTGCTTCAAAATTTTCTTCATTGCCGCCTCAACAGGGACAATCAGAATGATACTGAGAAGTCCGGAGTAGAGCTGAAGTGTAGAGAATACTTTCGTTACAACCGCTGAGAGTTTTCCGAGTGATTCACCGAAAAGCGGAAGCAGTATCAGCTCGCCGCAGCCCCACATAAACAGCCATTTCAGTACAGCACCTGTAACGAGCGAAATGATAAATATAATCTTTTCTTTTTTACTGCCGATTTTTGCCGCAAGAACTAAAATAATATTGCCTGTAATAATAATCGGTATAGTTAAAAAGTCGGTAGCGGTTGACAGCATTGTCATCGGCGATGCCGGGGCGAATACAAGCGACATAATCGGAACGATTGCCGAAAAGCCGATTCCCCACCATGTTCCTAATTCGACTGCGGCAATAACCATAACAGTGTTGATTACCGGGCCGGAAATATATGCGGATACATTTTTTACAAGCTGCATTATGATTATAACAGCAAGCAGAACAGCCGCTGTTGCAAGTTTTCTTGTTGAGTCTTTTTTCATTTTCAACATCTCCTCTTTTTGTATTATACCGTTGATTTTATGTATTAGTCGTTGCAAATGCAACAAAACTGATATTTACGTTAAAATTCTGTTTTATGCGAACAATAAAGTATTTATACAGCTTTTCTTTATAAAATAATTGTGTTATACTTAAGAGGTATTATTTTTATCAATGAGGTCTGTGATATGAATAAGTTTAAACTGGTATCGTCTTTCAAGCCCATGGGTGATCAGCCGAAGGCGGTTGAAGCTCTTGTAAACGGCGTAAACAAAGGCTATAAAGAGCAGACGCTTTTAGGCGTAACAGGTTCGGGCAAGACTTTTACAATAGCGAATATTATTGAAAAGCTCAACAGACCGACGCTGATTCTGGCTCATAATAAAACTCTCGCGGCTCAGCTGTGCAGTGAGTTCAAGGAGTTTTTCCCCGAAAACGCGGTTGAATATTTTGTTTCATATTACGACTATTATCAGCCTGAGGCTTATATTCCGACGACGGACACATATATTGAAAAAGACAGCGCAATAAATGACGAAATCGACAAGCTGCGCCATTCGGCGACCTCGGCTCTTTCCGAACGCAGAGACGTGATAATCGTTGCAAGCGTTTCATGTATTTATTCTCTCGGTGACCCGATAGATTACCGCAGCATGGTTATTTCACTCCGCACAGGTATGGAAAAAAATCGCGATGAGCTGATTCAGAAACTGATTGAGATACAGTATGAGCGCAATGATATAGGATTTACAAGAAATAAATTCAGAGTCCGCGGAGATGTGGTCGAGGTTTATCCTGTTTACTCTAACGAAAACGCCATAAGAATTGAGTTTTTCGGTGACGAGATTGACCGCATCAGCGAAATCAACGCATTGACGGGTCAGGTAAAAAATGTGCTGTCTCATGTCGCGATTTATCCTGCTTCGCATTATGTTGTGTCTCCCGAAAAAATGGAGGCTTCAATAAAAAAGATATATTCCGAAATGCTTGACAGTGTTGAAAAATTTCAGAATGAGGGTAAGCTCATTGAAGCACAGAGAATAAAACAGCGCACTGAATATGATATTGAAATGCTTCGTGAAACAGGCTTCTGCAAGGGAATAGAAAACTATTCAGCGATTATGTCAGGCAGAAAGCCCGGAGAGCCTCCGTTTACGCTGCTTGATTATTTCCCCGATGATTTTCTGCTGTTTGTTGACGAATCTCACGTAACGCTGCCGCAGGTAAGAGGAATGTTCGGCGGTGACCGCTCAAGAAAAGAAAGTCTTATCAATTTCGGATTCCGTCTTCCGTCAGCTTATGACAACAGACCGCTGAAATTTGACGAGTTTTATCAGAAAACGGGGCAGAAAATTTTTGTCAGCGCGACACCGGGTGAGTTTGAAAGAGAAAAAAGCGTTCAGATTGCGGAACAGCTCATAAGACCTACGGGACTTCTTGACCCCGAAATCATAGTCAAGCCCACCGAGGGGCAGATTGACGACATCGTTTCTGAAATAAATATCAGGACAGAAAAGGGAGAGCGTGTGCTGATTACAACGCTCACAAAAAAGATGGCGGAGGATTTGACAGGATATCTTGAAAATCTTGATATAAAAGTGCGCTATATGCACTATGATGTCGACACAATTGAGCGAATGAAGCTTATACGTGAGCTGCGTTTAGGTGAATTTGATGTGCTTGTGGGAATCAATCTTCTGCGTGAGGGACTTGATATTCCGGAAGTGTCGCTGGTTGCCATACTGGACGCCGACAAAGAAGGCTTCCTGAGAAGCGAAACCTCGCTTATTCAGACGGTGGGCAGAGCAGCCCGAAACGCCGGCGGTCAGGTTATTATGTATGCCGACAGCGTTACGCCCTCAATGGAGCGTGCAATTAAGGAAACGGTACGCAGACGTGAAAAACAGCAGAAATTCAACGATGAACACGGTATTATTCCGAAAACAATCAAAAAAGATGTCAGGGATATTCTTGAAATATCAACTCACGAAAAAGACAAGCCTTCACGCCGCATGACAAGAGCGCAGCGTGAGGAAATGATAAAACAGCTGACAGCGGAAATGAAAGCGGCGGCTAAAATTCTTGAATTTGAACACGCGGCGTATTTGCGTGATGAAATAGAAAAACTTAAAGAAGGTAAATAAATGCAGATTAAAGACCTATTTGTTAAAGGTGCCAGAGAGCACAATTTAAAGAATATAGATGTAAGAATCCCGAGGGATAAGCTTGTGGTTTTTACGGGTCTTTCCGGTTCGGGAAAATCATCACTGGCGTTTGATACAATTTACGCTGAGGGTCAGCGCAGATATATTGAATCTCTTTCATCTTATGCCCGCCAGTTTCTGGGGCAGATGGAAAAGCCCGCTGTTGATTACATTGAGGGGCTTTCGCCTGCGATTTCTATTGACCAGAAAACCACATCAAAAAATCCCCGTTCGACCGTCGGCACGGTTACGGAGATTTATGACTATCTGCGTCTGCTTTACGCAAGAGTCGGTATTCCCCACTGTCCTGTCTGCGGACGTGAAATAAGCCGTCAGAGCGTGGATACAATTGTTGATAAAATCATAGAGCTGCCCGAAAGAAGCAAAATCCAGGTTATGGCTCCAATTGTCAGCGGAAGAAAAGGCGAATACGTTAAAGAGCTTGAAAACGCAAGGAAGAGCGGCTTTGTGCGTGTTCGTGTTGACGGGATTATCTATGACCTTTCGGAGAAAATCCGAATGGATAAAAATAAAAAGCATAACATTGAAATAATTGTTGACCGTCTTGTTATTAAGGACGATATAAAGAGCAGGCTTTCCGATTCTGTTGAAACGGCGGCGAAAATGTCAGACGGAATTATTCTGATTGACGTTGCCGATGGTGAGGAGCTTGTGTTTTCGCAGAATTACGCCTGCCCTGAACACGGCGTGAGCGTTGAGGAGCTTTCACCTAGGATGTTTTCGTTTAATAATCCGTTCGGAGCATGTCAGAAGTGCGCGGGGCTAGGTGTTTTCAGCAGACCGTCTGAAGATTTAATCGTTCCCGATGATTCACTTTCACTGACCGAGGGTGCGGTTAAGGCTTCGGGCTGGTCAAAAGCTGACGGCGGCACAATCGCGCAGATGTATTTCGAGGGCGTTGTAAACGCTTACGGCGGAAGCATGGATACGCCTTATAAAGACTTGCCCGAGGAAACCAAAAATGCACTCATGCACGGTACGGGCGGCAAAAAAATAAAAATGGAGCGCAGAAGTGAATACGGCAGCGGCACATACATGACGGATTTTGAGGGTATTGTCAACAATCTTCAGCGCAGATATACCGAAACCGCAAGTGAATGGTCGAGGGCTGACATTGAGCAGTTTATGACAACTGTTGACTGCCCTGAGTGCAGGGGTGCAAGGCTTAAGAAAGAATCACTCGGTGTAACTGTCGGCGGAATCAATATCGATGAAATCTGTCACAAGTCCATGACCGCTACGCTTGATTTTTTTGATAAGCTGACTTTATCTGCACGTGATGAAATGATAGCAAAGGCGATAGTAAAAGAAATCCGTGAGCGGCTTAACTTTCTCACAAGCGTGGGACTTGAATATCTTACGCTTTCCCGCTCGGCGGGAACACTTTCGGGAGGCGAGAGTCAGAGAATACGTCTTGCCACACAGATTGGCTCATCGCTTATGGGTGTACTTTATGTTCTTGACGAGCCGAGCATAGGACTTCATCAGAAGGACAACGAAAAACTGCTTGACACTCTGCGCCATCTGCGTGATATCGGCAATACGCTGATTGTGGTTGAGCATGATGAAGATACAATGTACGCCGCGGATTATATTGTTGATATAGGTCCGGGCGCGGGGATACACGGCGGAAATGTTGTCTGCTGCGGCAGTGTTGAAGATATCAAAAACTGCGATGAATCTGTTACCGGGCAGTACCTCAGCGGCAGAAAAAAGATACCGGTTCCCGAAGAAAGACGTAAAGGAAACGGTAAAATATTAAAGATTTTCGGTGCGGCGCAGAATAATTTGAAAAGTATCGATGTTTCAGTTCCGTTAGCTGAGTTCGTCTGTGTAACAGGCGTTTCAGGTTCTGGAAAGTCATCACTTGTAAATGAAATAATATACAAAAAATTGGCTACAGAGCTTAATAAATCGAAAAAATTCGCTGGAAAGCATGACCACTTTGAGGGTATCGAAAATCTTGATAAAATCATAGATATCGACCAGTCGCCTATCGGAAGAAGCCCACGCTCAAATCCCGCAACATATACAGGTGTGTTTACGGATATTCGTGAGCTTTTCGCCGAAACGAAGGACGCTAAAATCAAAGGCTACAAGGCAAACAGATTTTCGTTTAACGTCAAGGGCGGCAGATGCGAGGATTGTCAGGGTGACGGTATAGTTAAAATCAAAATGCATTTTCTGCCTGATATTTATGTTCCATGCGAGGTCTGCGGAGGCACGAGATACAATCGTGAAACTCTTGAGGTAAAGTACAAGGGCAAGACCATATATGACGTGCTTGAAATGACGATTGAGGAAGCGGCGGAGTTTTTCTCAGCTGTTCCGAAGATTAAAAAGAAGCTGCAAACGCTTTGTGATGTCGGACTTGGATATGTAAAAGTAGGTCAGCCCGCAACCACTCTTTCAGGCGGCGAGGCGCAGCGTGTGAAGCTCGCGACAGAGCTTGCACGTCACAGCACCGGCAAAACCATTTATCTGCTTGACGAGCCTACCACAGGGCTTCACACGGCAGACGTTCACAGGCTGATAGATGTTCTTCAGAAGTTGGTGGATTCCGGCAACACGGTACTTGTTATTGAGCATAATCTTGACGTGATAAAGACCGCCGATTACATCATTGATTTAGGTCCCGACGGCGGCGACAAGGGCGGCGAAATTGTTGCCTGCGGAACCCCTGAGGAAGTGGCTGAAGTTGAAAAATCGTATACAGGTCAGTATCTGAAAAAAGTTCTGAAATAATTAAAACGGCTGAAAGGGAAGTTAAATCTCTTTCAGCCGTTAAGTTTTTATATTGCTTTTTTAAAGCAGATTATCCGGTTGGCTTCTTCAAAGCCTCCGCTATGTGAAATCCGAAGCCGGCTTAATTATTCAACTCGCAGTCGCAGGCGAATTCGGTATAACCCTTTTTTGACCATGTCACATACTTTTACTTTAATCTGTATGATATCAGTTTTCTTCAATGAAATTTACAACATCACCAACGGTTTTCACCTTTTCTATAAGGTCATCGGGAACCTCAATACCAAACTCATCTTCAATGCTCATAGCAAGGTCAACCAGGTCAAGACTGCTTGCACCGAGGTCATCTGCAAGGCTGCTGTCAAGAGTGATAAACGATTTCTCCACTTCAAGCTGTGAGCTTAATATTTCTGCTAATTTCTCAAAAATCATAATAAGATATCCTTTCAAAAACAAATTTACATTATATTAAATGCTTTTTACGCTGTTGTCAATACTATTTTTATGACAAAATATGTTTTATAAAATCAATCAGGTTTTAATTAAAAAATGAATTGTTTCAGTGATAATGAATACTGATTTTCAGCTTAAAGCCTGTAAAGTATTTCACTTACCGTGGAAGTTGAATGCCTTGTCGATTGTGCAAAACTCTGTTGAAAATGTGCAAAAGTGACGTAGAATAGCAGTAAAAATCGAACTTTACCATGTTAAAACGTAAAGTAAATAACTTTACAGACATAATTTTTACAATTTCTGACATGATTCATCATAATTTGATTTTATGTATATTCATTGAATAATACAGTGATTTTATTTAGCCGAAATCTGAAAAGTAATTGGGCTTTACAGTGAGTTGCCGCACAAATTTATAACTTTTGTTGCTAAATTTTCAAGCTGTTCAAATGATTCCAGAGTGCCTATTTCCTGACGGAATGCCGCCGCGCCGCGCATACCCTTAATATACCATGCTGAGTGTTTTCTCGCTTCTCGCATACCAATGTATTCCCCTTTATATTCGCACAGCTTTTTTATGTGATTAAGCATCACTCTCATCTTTTCCTCAACATCGGGCTCGGGAATAATTTCACCTTTTTCAAAGTACGCGTTTATTGCCTCAAATACCCATGGAGTTCCCAATGCGCCTCTGCCGACCATGAGAAAATCGCAGTCTGTTTTACTGAGCATTTCCGCTGCGGATTTACCGTCTGTTATGTCACCGTTGCCGATGATGGGAATACTTACTGCCCCTTTGACTTTTCTGATTTCATCAAGATTTACCGGCGGAGCGTACATCTGGCTTTTGGTTCTGCCGTGAACGGTTATTGCATCGGCCCCGTTGTATTCGCATATCTTCGCGACTTCAACCGCATTGATTGAGTCATTGTCCCAGCCTATCCTGATTTTTGCCGTAATGGGAAGACTGACGGCATCTTTTACGCTTCTGACTATTCTGCCGATAAGCTCGGGATTTTTAAGTAACGCCGAGCCGCCGCCGTTGCCTGCGATTTTCGGAGCGGGACATCCCATATTTATGTCAATAAAATCGGGTGAGAACTCCGCTGATTTTACTGCCGCCTGCGCCATGATTTCCGGATTGTCACCGAAAATCTGTGCCGCGCAGGGATGCTCATTTTCAGATATAACTAAAAGCTCCTTCGACTTTTTATCCTGCATGGTCAGTGCCTTTGAGCTGACCATTTCAGTTACGGTGAATGCCGCGCCGTACGAAACGCACAGCTCTCTGAATGCTCTGTCAGCAACTCCCGCCATGGGAGCAAGCGCGGCGAATCCCTCAATTTTTAAATTTCCTATCCGCATAAAAATCACTTCTTGCATAGATTATTTTTCTGAAAATATTTTAACATAAATATACCATTAATGTCAAAGATATGTTATAATAAATGAAAATAGCCGCAGTGTGCTTTTTACTTGCGGAGCAGAAGGAAGTTAGTTATGCGATTTCTTATTATCGACGGCAACAGCATAGTCAACCGCGCTTTCTACGGAATCAAAATTCTTACGACAAAAGACGGCAGGTGCACTAATGCCATTCAGGGCTTTATGAATATTCTGCTGAGCCTTAAAAATGAATATAAGCCGGATAGGGTCGCGGTGGCATTTGATATGAAAGCTCCAACGTTCAGGCATAAGATGTATTCTGAATACAAAGCGGGCAGAAAAGGTATGCCCGAGGAGCTTCACCAGCAGATGCCTGTTCTTAAGGAGTTACTTACAGCTCTCGGATATAAAATAGTTGAATGCGAGGGTTGGGAGGCGGACGATATTCTGGGAACGGTCAGCCATGCCTGTACAGGTGATGACAGATGCTTTATCGCCACCGGAGACAGAGACAGCCTTCAGCTTATAAGCGATAACAGCACTGTTCTTCTTGCAACATCAAAAGGCACAATAGTTTATGATAAAGAAAAGCTTATGGAGGAATACGGGGTTGAACCCTGGCAGATGATTGAGCTGAAAGCACTCCAGGGAGACAGCTCCGACAACATACCAGGCATTCCGGGCGTCGGTCCGAAAACTGCCGGTGATCTTATAAAAAAATACAAATCGGTTGACAATATTTACGAAAATCTGGAGACGCTTGATATTAAAGAAAAGCTCCGTGAAAAGCTGGCGGCCAATAAAGAGCTGGCTTATCTGAGCAAAGAGCTTGGCACGATAAGCACCGACGCGCCGATTAATCTTAATTTTGACGGTTATTCTGTATCAGGCGGAAATGAAAAAGAGGTACTGAAAATTCTGTCAAGCCTTGAAATGTATAAAATGATTGAAAAAATCGGCTTGAATTCCGACGAAGCTGCAGCACAGCTTCATCAAACCGATGAAATAATCGAGATTGAAAATGCTGAGTCTGTTTCGGAAATTGAAAAAACGGGCAATCTTTATTTTATTTTTGAGTTTAATGACGGAGATATTCTCAGTGCGGCAATAAACAACGGCAAAAAAATATATTTTATAGAAAATAACAGTTTTGCGTTCGTTTCTGAGCTTTCATCGATGTTTTTAGATGAATCAATTGAGAAAACTGTTTACAACGTGAAACTGCTTTACGAATGGGCGTTCAAACACGGATTTGAGCCGAAAGGCAAGATAAATGACACAATGCTTGCGGGGTATCTGCTCAATCCTACCGGCAGCGATTATTCGCCGTCGAGACTTGCACTTGAATATTCAGCAAAAGTGCCGAAAGCCGAAAGTGAGCTTCAGATTGTTAAAGAAGCGGCGGTAATGCCTGGGTTGTGGAAAAAACTTCTCGAAAAAATTGACCAAAATAATCAGCGGAAGCTACTTTGGGAAATCGAAATCCCGTTCGCAAAGGTGCTTGCTTCAATGGAGGTCAAGGGCTTTCTTGTGGACAGGCAGGGCATAATCGACTACGGAGATGAGCTTCAAGGAAAAATTGATAAGCTGCGGGATGAAATATATTCGCTGGCGGGGGAAGAGTTTAATATAAATTCCCCGAAGCAGCTGGGTGAAATTCTGTTTGAAAAACTGGGACTTCCCACAAGGAAGAAGACAAAAAGCGGATATTCCACAAGCGCTGAGGTGCTTGAAGATCTAGCGGATTCATTTCCTATAGTTGCGCTTGTGCTAGAATACAGAACTCTTGCGAAACTGAAATCAACATATTGTGAAGGACTTGTGAAAGAAATCGCACCGGACGGCAGAATCCGCTCGACACTCAACCAGACGGAAACGAGAACGGGCAGAATTTCCTCCGCTGAGCCGAATCTTCAGAATATTCCCGTGCGTACGCCGGTGGGAAAAGAAATGAGGAAATTCTTTATCGCACCTGCCGGAAGTAAACTCGTAGATTCCGATTATTCTCAGATTGAACTTCGTGTTCTTGCGCATATTGCCGATGATAAAGTCATGATTGATGCTTTCAATAATAACGCTGACATTCATACAATCACAGCGGCGCAGGTTTTCAACATGCCGACGGAAATGGTCACTCCGCTTATGAGAAGCAAGGCGAAAGCTGTTAATTTCGGTATAGTTTACGGTATAGGGGCGTTTTCTTTAGCGAAAGATATCAAAGTAACAAGAAAAGAAGCGGATTCATATATAAAAGGCTACCTTTCTCTTTACAGCGGAATAGATGAATATATGAAGAACGTTGCCGAAAAAGCCAAGACAGACGGCTATGTATCGACAATTTTCGGAAGACGCAGATATCTGCCTGAGCTTAATTCGACAAATTTCAATATGAGAGCTTTCGGCGAACGTGTAGCAAGGAATATGCCCATTCAGGGAACGGCTGCGGATATTATCAAAATAGCGATGATAAAGGTTTATGACAGACTTAAAACGGAAAATCTTAAAGCTGAAATAATAATGCAGGTGCATGATGAAATTATTGTTGAAGCTCCCGACGAAGAAACCGAAAAGGTTAAAAAGATTCTTTGTGAAGAGATGGAAAATGCCTGCCATATGAAGGTTTGCCTTATTGCTGATGCTCATATCGGGCAGACATGGTATGAGGCAAAGGGTGAATAACATGAATATAACATTTGTCTGCTCCGGAAACACCTGCCGCAGCCCCATGGCGGAGGGAATATTCAAAAAAATCGTTAAAGAACGTAATATCAACAATATTCAGTGCCGAAGCTGTGGACTGTCAGCTTTCAACGGTGACTGCGCGACACCGAACGCTGTTGAAGCCGTTAAAAAATTCGGCGTAAATATCGAAAATCATCGAAGTTCTGTTCCTACACAGTATCTTATCATTGAAACAGATTTGTTTGTGTGCATGACGCAGGCTCACGCACAGGCCTTGAAGAATTGTCTGTATGACAGCGGCAAGAAAATAACTGTTCTCGGAGACGACATTCCTGACCCGTACAGTGGTAATGAAGATGTTTACAGTGCCTGCGCAGAGAAAATCTATGATGAGCTTGTCATTCTTGCAGATGCGCTTTTCTGTGATATTGTTACCATGGACAACAGCTGTGTTGACGGTATATACAAAATAGAGAACGAATGTTTTTCAGCTCCGTGGAGTATTGATTCCATAAAAGAAGAGCTGATCAATGAAAACGCCCACTTCCTTGCGGCGAAATCCCGAAATAACACAATAGGTTATATAGGTGTTCATGAAATCGTCGGCGAAGCGTATATCGCGAATGTTGCTGTATTGCCTGCATACCGTGGGTACGGTGTTGCTTCACGTCTTATGGATGCGGCGGAAAACGGCGCGAAAGAGCGGGGCTGTGAGTTTATATCTCTTGAAGTCAGGAAGAGTAATGAAGTTGCCATAGCTCTTTATAAAAAAAGAGGGTATGAGACATTCGGCGAAAGGAAGAATTTTTATACAAATCCCGCTGAAGACGGGCTTATAATGACTAAAAACTTTGATTAATCTAAAAATTTCGATAGATAGGAATATATATTTATGAAAATACTCGGAATTGAATCATCATGTGACGAAACAGCGGCATCCGTTGTTGAAGACGGCAGGAAAGTGCTTTCAAATGTTGTCGCGTCACAGGTTGAGGAACATAAAATCTACGGCGGAGTTGTGCCTGAAATCGCTTCACGCCGTCATGCGGAAGCTATTTCGGGAGTAGTAAAAAAAGCTCTGTCCGATGCAGACTGTGAGCTTTCGGATATTGACGCTGTTGCCGTCACTTACGCACCCGGGCTTATCGGTGCTCTGCTTGTGGGCGTGAATTTCGCGAAGGGACTTTCTTTTGCCAGCGGAAAACCGCTGGTGCCGGTGCATCATCTGCGTTCGCATATAGCTTCAAATTATATTACTTTTGAAGATTTGGAGCCGCCGTTTCTGTGCCTTGTGGTGTCGGGCGGTCACAGTCATATAATTGAGGTTAAAGACTACACCGACTTTAAGATTATCGGTTATACTCACGATGACGCGGCAGGCGAAGCTATGGATAAGGCCGCGCGTGCTATGGGGCTTCCGTACCCCGGCGGTCTGAATCTTGACAGAGCCGCCAAAGACGGCAACCCGAAAGCATACAAAATGCCGCACCCGAGAGTTGACAACGCACCTTATGACTTCAGCTTTTCGGGGCTTAAAACAGCTGTGCTTAATACAATAAATATTGCAAAACAAAAGAATGAGGAAATCAGTGTCCCCGACCTCGGCGCTTCCTATATAAACGCTGTTGTTGATTGCCTTATAGAGAATACAGAAAAGGCTGCAAAAGATTTAGGCTATGAAAGAATTGTTCTTGCAGGCGGTGTTTCAGCAAATTCGGTTTTAAGAAGAAGAATGACCGAAACCTGCGAAAAGAATAAGTGGGATTTATATTTCCCCGAGCTGAAATACTGCGGAGACAACGGTGCGATGGTTGCTTCGCAGGGATATTTTGAGTTTATCAGCGGCAACACGGCGGACTTATCGCTCAATGCCGTTGCCAGCCTGCCTATAGGATAAATATAAATGTTATGAGTGAGATTTTTTACAGAGAATTTCTGCCCTCAGATTTAGCTGCGGTAAAAGAAATTCTAAAAAATGATTTGGGCTATGATATTCCCGTGAATGAATTGAGCGGCAGGATAAGCAGAATGCTTTCAGCAGGAAATTATAAAATTTTTGTTGCTTGCTGTGATGGCAACGTTGTAGGATTTGTCGGTGCCGTTTCGTTTATCGCCTTTGAGGTTGAAAATGATGCAGTAAAAATTATCGCTCTTGCTGTTGCGGAAGAATACCGAGGACGGGGAATAGGCAAAAATCTTCTTAAAAAAGTTGA
>JAZLLB010000190.1:0-2613 GCA_045597925.1 Acutalibacteraceae bacterium | reverse complement strand
TAAATATCAAACTCATAAACGCCGCCCGAGGAATAAGCCGCTCTGAACTGCCTGACGAGGATATCCGCCGTGTCAAAATCCACATGACATTCTCTAATGAAGCTGTCATGCAGGGGAGGCCCTATAAATGTGCGTATGCTTTCCCCGCTCAAATCGGGCAGTCCGCTTTTTTTGAGAGATTCTCTTATGCAGCGGAATACGCCTCTGCCTGTGTCCGCGACCGTTCCGTCAAAATCAAAAATTACAGCGTCAAATTTTTTATTCATTATCATCACCGTCCGATATGATACCACACAAAAGAGATATTTACAACAGCTTATTTTTATGCTATAATCGGGCTATATTGTTTTCCGGAGGAATTTTTATGCCGAACAAGCCTTTACTTATAGGTTACCATACAAGCTCAGGCGATTTTTATAAAAAGAATCCCTGCTTTGACGGGCCCGCGAAAAGCGGCGGAGGCGTTGACTTCATTCTCTGCCATTACGACCCCGAAAATGAAAAGACCGTTGAGCAGGAATGTGAAAGCGTAAAAGAGGTTCTCGCTGCGGTAAAAGACCTTGGTGCCGATTGTATAATAAACTTTGAAAGACAGAATTTTGTTGATATCAACGTATCGGCGGACGGCTTTGACTGGGCAAACCGCCCTGACGGCACGCATCTTGTGTCTCTGCCCGAAAAGTTCAGAAAAGCCATGGCTTCGGCGGATAATTTCCTCGGATTCATGTATGATGAATTTGAACACGTTATTCTCAACAGAAACATTTCCCTTGCTCTTGCCTCAAAATTTAAAACCGACAAACCGGCGTTCCCTGTTTTTAACGGCAAAGACGTGATAAAGCAGTTTGACCTGCTTTCAGAGCAGCTGAAAAACTACGCCGAAGAAATAAAATCCGACGGGGTAAATATGATGTGCGGCGAGCATGTGTTCCCGACGCTATTCCATATTTTCGCAAGAAACGGAATTGTTCCGAACTTCAAGTCGCAGAAGGAATCATTTTCCAATGTCCAGTTCGCCGTCGCGGCGGGCGCGGCTTTGCAGTACGGCACTCCGCTTTTTAACTGCGTTGATTTATGGTGGAGGCTTACGTTCCCCGGTCACAGTGCCGATGAAATGAAGAAAAATCTTGAATTCGCTTATCTCTGCGGCGTAAACAGGGTTTATGTTGAGGCGGCAACGGCTTTTTACTCTGACGGAAAGATGAATGAATACGGCGAAAAATTCTGTGAATTCACATCGGAATACCGCGGTAAAGAGCGTGATTACGACATACAGGACTACAGACCCGAAATCGGAATAATAAGATATGACGATTCGTTCTGGGGGCAGGGCGGATTAAGATTTCTGTGGCGCAATATGCTCATGGGCAATCCGAAAATCAGGGCGGACAAGCTCTCGAGGGAATACATAAAGGCGTTCAATATTATCACCCACGGCGAGACGGGCAACGGCGGAATATGCGGCAACAGAATTGAGCTGCGTTCCCTTCTGCCGCACAAATCGTTTGTTTCAATGAACAGCGCGGCTGTTTTTGACGATAAGGTTCAGAAAAAAACTCTCGAAAGTCTGAAGCTCTGCTTCCTGTGCGGAAGATTCATAAGCGACAGCACTCTTAAAGCGGTCAGAGAGCTTGTTCACGATAACGGACTTACGGCTGTTTCAACATCAAAATACGCGCCCGACGGAGTTAGGAACAAAAAGCTTTTCGGCTTCACTGAAATCAGCGACGGTAAAGGCAGATGGATAGTGACAGACAATCTTAAATCCCGCGCGCTGAAAAAGAGGCTGAGCGAATTTACAGGGAAAAAAGGCGAAATGACATTCCGCTTCGGTGAAAAGATTCTGAATATGAAAATCACCGACAGGGGAAACAGTTTTATTTCCCGAATCGCTTCAAAAAAGGGGTAAAATGACAATGCGTCTGAAAAAACTTGCGGCATACTTTACAACATATGAAAAAATCTGGTTCTTTTCAATAATTATTCTCGCGTTTATATTCGCGTTTCTTTTCCCCGAGGAGGACATCGGCGGAGTAAACGGAAACATCATTATGGCGCTGTATCTGATGAATATTTTCACAAATATTCTCTGTGAGCTGCTCATATCAAAGCAGAGCAAATGGAATTTCATTGTCTCCCTCGCGGTTGAGGCAACGGAAATCGCCATACCGATAATCTGCGCGTACCGCTTCGCCACAATGGCGTCGACGATTTTTTTCTGGATTCCATGCGACATTATCAGCTTTGTCAGCTGGAAAAGGCACCCGGACAGAGAAGAAAAAGAGCTGACGGAGGTAAGAACGCTCAGGGGCTGGCAGGAATTTCTGCTGATTCTCGCAATCGGTGTGTGGACAGTCGGCGTAGGCTGGCTGCTGACGAAAATCAGCCCCGAATACGGTATTCTCGCGGATAATCCCGTTATGGAAAACGCGGTATGCTATCTTGACGCCTGCTGCAGTGCCGTAGGTATAGCGAACGGACTGTTTATTCTGTTCCGTTACCGTGAGCAGTGGTTCGCGTGGTACTTAAGCGCCGCTCTCGAAACAGCGATAAATATTATCTCGGGTCAGTGGGTTCTGCTGGTTCTTAAGGCGGGGTATTTCACCAACACAA
>JAZLLB010000189.1:0-26195 GCA_045597925.1 Acutalibacteraceae bacterium | reverse complement strand
AGTGCTTCCTCGTCAAGCTCTCTGAGCGTTGTGATAACAGGAAGTCTGCCCACAAGCTCGGGAATAATTCCGAACTTTGTAACGTCCTGCGGAGTGACCATTGAAACCGCGTCGGCAATGGTGAATTCCTTTTTCGCTTTTATCTCCGCGCCAAAGCCCAGAGCGGAACCGCCGATACGCTTCTCGACAATGCGCTCAATGCCGTCAAACGCGCCGCCGCATATAAACAGGATATTCGATGTATCCACCTGAATAAATTCCTGCTGAGGATGCTTTCTTCCGCCCTGAGGGGGAACATTGGCAACTGTGCCTTCAAGAATTTTAAGAAGTGCCTGCTGAACACCTTCACCGCTGACATCTCTTGTGATTGACGGATTTTCTGATTTTCTTGCAATTTTGTCAATTTCGTCAACGTAGATTATTCCGCGCTGAGCCTTTTCAATATCGAAATCAGCCGCCTGAATAAGTCTTAAAAGGATATTTTCAACATCTTCGCCGACATAGCCAGCCTCTGTGAGCGTTGTGGCGTCCGCAATAGCAAAGGGAACATCGAGGGTTTTCGCGAGGGTCTGCGCAAGCATGGTTTTGCCCACGCCTGTCGGGCCTAAAAGCATGATGTTGCTTTTCTGAATGTCAACGTCTGTTTCGCCGCCCTTGTAAACGCGCTTGTAGTGGTTATAAACCGCAACGCTCAAGGCGATTTTAGCATCGTCCTGACCGATAACATATTCATCAAGGTTGCGCTTGATTTCAGCGGGAGTCGGAAGATGAATCTCCTCTTTTTTGGATTTCTTTTTACGGGTGGAAACGTAATCGTTTTCTTCGTCAATAATAGTCTGACAAAGCTCGATACATTCATCGCAGATATACACACCCGGACCCGCAATAATCTTTTCAACCTGATTCTGTGTTTTCTGGCAGAAAGAGCAGCGTATATTTTTTTCTCGTTTTTCGTCGTCTCTGTTCATCTGCTGTGACCGATCCTTTCGGTTTATCTGTGTTTAAGAACCTTATCAACAAGGCCGTATTCCATGGCCTCCTCGGCGGTAAGATAATTATCTCTTTCAGTGTCAAGCGCAATCTGCTCAATAGGCTTGCCTGTGTTTTCGGAAAGAATTTTATTGAGCTTTTCTCTTGTTCTGAGAATATGCTTTGCGACTATTTCGATTTCTGTTGCCTGACCCTTAGCGCCGCCCATGGGCTGATGTATCATGATTTCGCTGTTAGGCAGAGCAAGTCTTTTGCCCTTTGCGCCTGACGAGAGCAGAAACGCGCCCATTGACGCGGCCATGCCCATGCAGATGGTTGAAACGTCACACTTGATATACTGCATAGTGTCATAAATCGCCATGCCTGCCGTTACGCTTCCTCCGGGGCTGTTGATATAAAGACTGATGTCTTTTTCAGGATCCTGACCTTCAAGGAATAAAAGCTGCGCGACAACGAGGCTTGCGGTTGCGTCATTGACTTCGTCTGAAAGAACGATGATTCTGTCGCTTAAAAGTCTTGAAAAAATGTCATATGAGCGTTCGCCTCTGTTTGTCTGCTCAACTACATAAGGTACTAATGCCATAAATATGCCTCCTTCAAAATTGCGGCAACACCGAACAATTCAAGCTGTACGTTTTGCTTGAATATATTTCCGCCATATTGCCCGAAATTTTTTTGAAATACGCCAGTATGTCTTTAAAATTCTAAGACAATCTGACGAAAAATCTTACTTCGCAATCCGCACAACTTAATTATACGGTATTGCCCCGCATATAGTGAAATGAATGGCGGCAGAAAACCTACCCCCATCCACTCCATTAAATTATAGGCTTTTACTGTTAAGATTATTCAGCAGCTTCCTCTGTTTTTTCTTCTGATTTGTCTGCGCTCTTTTTTGCGGCTGATTTCTTTTCGGGGGCCTGAGCTTCTGCGTTGTCAACTACAAACTGAACCGCTTTGCCGTTTACAACGTCGGTTCTTACATCCTCAGCGGGAACAAACTTTTTGATTTGTTCAACTTCCATTTTATACATTTCAGCCATTTCGCTGTATTTAGCTTCAACTTCTTCGTCAGAAGCTTCAATGCCCTCAAGCTTTGCAATCTTTTCAACAGCGAGCATGAGCTTAACCTGCTTCTCCGCGCCGTCACGAAGGCTTGCCTTAAGACCGTCCATATTCATGCCTGTGTACTGCATATACATATCAAGGCTCATTCCCTGACCTGCAAGACGCTGTGAGAAAGCGTTAACCTCTTCTTCAACCTTGTTATCGTACATAACCTCGGGAATTTCGCCCTGTACGTTAGCCGCGAGCTGCTCAAGGAGTGCTGATTCAAAATCTTTGTCAGCCTCTTCCTTTTTCTTTTTTGTAAGGTCAGCCTTTATGCTCTTTTTAAGAGCGGCGAGTGTCTCAGCTTCATCGCTGACGTCTTTTGCGAATTCATCGTCAAGCTCGGGAAGTTCTTTAACTTTAATTTCGTTAACCTTTACTTTAAATACGGCATCTTTTCCCGCAAGCTCGGGAGCGTATTCTGTGGGGAATGTAACGTTAACGTCAAATTCATCGCCCGCGTTATGACCGATTATCTGGTCTTCAAATCCGGGGATAAACTGACCTGAGCCGATTGTAAGCTCAAAATTTTCGCCCTTTCCGCCTTCAAACGCAGTACCGTCAACGAAGCCTTCAAAATCAATGACTGCGATATCGTCTTTTTCAACCGCTCTGTCTTCAACGGAAATGATTCTTGAGTTTCTTTCCTGAAGAGCCTCAAGCTCTTTTGCAACATCTGCGGCGGAAACCTTAGCTTCTGCTTTTTCGGCTTTAAGACCTTTATACTCTGTCAATTCAATCTCAGGTTTAACTGTGATTTTCATTGACATTTCAACACCGTTTTCGCCGATTTCTTTAACATCAACATCAAAGGGAGCTGAAACAGCCTCGATACCGGATTCTTTTACAGCATCGCCTACTGCATCGGGATAGAGAATGTCAAGAGCGTCTTCATAAAATACACCCTTGCCGTAATAACGCTCAACCATCTGCATGGGAACCTTACCCTTGCGGAAGCCGGGAATGGAAATTTTGCCTTTTTGCTTGTTGTAAGCCTTTACGATAGCGGCTTTGAAATCCTCACCGCTGATTGAAACCTCAAGTGTGTATGTGTTGGTTTCTGTTTTGTTTGCTGATTTTAACATCATTTTTCCTCCTGTGAACATTCTTTAACTAATATATTATAGCAGAATGTTTCTGATATTTCCATAGTTTATTTAAAATTAATGTTAATTTTTTAAAATTTTTCTATAAGTTTCGGGCAGAATCCGAGATAATCACCTGAAACAAGGCGAAATTCAATTCCGAACATCTCTCCGTTAAACGAAAACGACAGCGCGGGACCGTGCAGATGACCGTAGTAACAGCGTTTTACGCCGCCGTTTATAAGCTCATTGCAGATTTCCTCGCACACCTGACCGCCCGCAACGGGAGGGTAGTGCAGAAACGCGATTTTTTCTCCGCCGAGCTTGTCGGCCTCCTGAATTGAAGTTCGGAGTCTGCCTGCCTCGCGCAGAAGAATTTTTTCATCTTCCTGCTTTGCGCTGTCAAAGAACCAGCCGCGCGAACCGCACAAAGCAAAGCTCCCCGCTTTATAAGCATTGTTGTTCATTATTTTAATTGTGGTTATTCCGTTATTTTCAAAAAAAGTATATGCTTTTTTCTTTGTTGACCACCAGTAATCATGATTGCCCTTGAGAATGATTTTTTCGCCCGGAAGACGGTCAATAAATTTAAAATCCTCAAGAGCTTCCTCCATGGTCATGCCCCATGTTATGTCGCCGGGAATAACAACGGTGTCATTATCGCTCACTATTGCTTCCCAGCTCTTTTTCAGTTTTTTTTCATAATTTTCCCATCCGCGGAAGATATCCATGGGTTTATCGGTTCCGAAAGATAAATGCGTATCGCCGATTGCAAATAATGACATTCCATCACCCCGAATAAAAAAAAGAATTGTGTAGATAATATTAAAGGGCAAAACCCAAAATGATAATGACGGAGGAAAAAAGTTTATGCGTCACGTAATCAAAGACATCAAATGCGATGTTTCAAACTGTATTTATAATGAAGGCAACGGCTGCTGTTCGGCGGGTAAGATTGAAGTCGGTCCTTCCAGTGCTTCAAACAGCAGAGAAACACTTTGCAACACATTTGAATGCGGCAAAAACTGCGGGAACAGTAACGGCAGCTCCGCTTATTAACCGGAAAGGCGTAACACGGGAATACCTGCGTTACGCCGTTTTTTATTTAATGAATTCTATTATTTTTTCTGATACCTGTCTGCAGGCTGTTCCGTTTTCAAACGAGCCGAAATCATTAAGCATTTTTCTGATTTTTGCGTTATATTCGGCTTTGTTAAAACTTTCAATGGCGTTTATAAGAGCGTCTTTGTTTCTGCACATATCAAAGCCGATTTTATCAATATCAATAATCACATTGCGGTCATTTTTGCTGTATTCATCAAAATCTTCAACATAAAGCCAGCAGGGCTTAGAAGAAAGCGCAAAGTCAAAAGAGACCGATGAATAGTCGGATATCAGCGCGTCGCAGACCACAAGCAGGTCTGCCATATCGGGATATCTGCTGACATCAAAAACAGATTTGCCGTCAATAAAACTCGCTGCGCTGTATTTTCCGATACTCGCGGGGTGATATTTTATGAACAGTATCCATTCTCCGCCGAAACGTTTTTCCAAAGAATTAATGATTTCGTGAGCGGTGTTTCCGCCGTTAAAAAGAACTTCTCTGACATTGAATCCGGTTCTGAACGTGGGCGCGTAAAGACAGATTTTTTTATCGGGAGAAATATTATATCTTTCGCATATTTTTTCGCGGAAATCAATATCATCTGTTTTAAATAAAACATCATTTCTCGGGCTGCCGCATCTGAGTATTTCACCGTCTTCGTAAAAATAAGACTCTCTCATGTTGTCATATCCCCATTGACTTCCCACAAGAAGAATATCTGTGACTTTTGAGTCTTTTATGCTCTTCCTCACATACGGGGATTTAAAATCTTCGGGAGTTTTGCAGCACCTTTTTTCAATAGCTTTAAAGCCTATATCTCCGTGCCAGGTCTGAATATAAAGCTGGCTCTTTTTTTTGTGAAAATAGTGTGTGTTTCTGTGATTGAAGCACCACACTCCTGATGTTGCTTTGTAATAATCGCTCTCGTCAGAATTAAATTGAACGCATTTGCAGTTTTCTTTAACTTCCTGCGGAATTTCGGGATTTGATTTGAAATCGAAAAGCCAGACAAATTCAAATTTATCTTTATAATTTTCAAGCAGGTATTCAAATACAGCTTTCGGATTACACGAACAGTTGCTTCCGCAGAAACTGGAAAACAGAATACGGTTTTTCTTAACAGGTAAAAAACGGTATTTTAAATCTTTAAACCATGTTTTGATATTAGGAATATGGTCTATTATGAAGTTGTAAATCGCAAGAATAAAACTTTTGATTTTTGACATTGACAGCAACCCCTTAAGAACTTTATTTTGAAAGCATACCGATAACAATATCTTCCATTTCCTCTTTTTTGCAGCAGCCTGTGAATCTGGGAGCTTTATCTTTAAGATTGGCAAGCTGCGCGGGACATTCGGCACCTGTTTCAACATGAAGCCCGAGAACAACGTCAAATTCGTCCATACCCTCACTCATGCCGGGGCGGATTGCGTCAAGCACGCTTGCGCTGAACTTGAACGGGTTGGCGGTTGACGCGATAACTGTCGGTGTCATGTCCGCGGTAACACTTACATAATCGTCATAAACCGAAACAGCTACAGCGGTGTGAGTGTCGCACAGATAATTTGTATCTTCAAAAACCTTCGCGATTGTCTCTTTTGTGCCTTTATCGTCACAGCTGCCGGAATCAAACATTTCTCTGATTGCGGTAAATACGCTGTCACTTACCTGATATTTCCCATCTGATGAAAGTTCATTCATCCATTCTCTTACGGCGCAGTCATTCATACCGCTGAGCAGGAACAGAAGTCTTTCAAGATTAGATGAAATGAGAATATCCATTGAGGGAGAAATTGTTGTGTAGAAATCACGGTTTTTATTATAAATTCCTGTTTTAAGGAAATCTGTAAGAACATCGTTTGAGTTCGAGGCGCAGATGAGCTTTTTAACGGGAATACCCATTTCTTTCGCGTAATAAGCCGCAAGAATGTTACCGAAGTTGCCTGTGGGAACAACGATGTTTATTTCGTCACCGAGCCTGATTTTTTCTTTCTCAATCATGTCGCAGTACGCCGAAACATAATAAACAATCTGAGGAACAAGTCTTCCCCAGTTGATTGAATTGGCGGACGAGAACATCATGCCCATTTTATCCAGTTTTTCCGCGAAATTTTTATCTGTAAAAATTTTCTTGACTCCGCTCTGGGCATCGTCAAAATTACCCTCAATCGCGCATACACCGACGTTTTCGCCCTCCTGCGTTGTCATCTGAAGCTTCTGCATGGGGCTTACGCCGTCATTTGGATAGAATACGAGAATACGTGTGCCGGGAACGTCTTTGAAGCCTTCAAGAGCGGCCTTTCCCGTGTCGCCCGAGGTGGCAACAAGAATAACTATCTGCTTGTCGGGTACGCTTTTTGCCGCGGCTGTTGTAAGAAGATAGGGCAGAATCTGAAGAGCCATGTCCTTAAAGGCACAGGTGGGACCTTTCCACAGCTCAAGGATTTCCGCTGTATCGCCGAGCGTGTGAAGAGGTGCGACTTTGGGGTCGCTGAAATGATTATTGCCGTACGCGCCGTTGACGCATCTGTCCAGCTCTTCGTCTGTGAAGTCCGTCAGATAAAGAGAAAGAATTTCCTTCGCTCTGTCGATATAGCTGTAGTTTACAAGACGGCTGATATCGTCAAGACTGATTTTCGGGATTTCAACGGGTACAAAAAGTCCGCCTTCTTTTGAAATACCGTGAGAAATGGCATAGGAAGACTCTACCTGTATGCTTTTGTCACGGGTGCTGGTGTATAACATTTTTATTCTCCTTTAGCGTTTTTTTGAAAATGAATTTATTTATAAACTTTTTATATAAAATACCTATGCAAACCGATACTGCTCCGAACGCGGCGCACAGGAGATTATAATGCGGAAATTCCGCAAAAAAATCGTTAAGAAATCTGTATAAAAACAGGTGTATCAGATATATTTCAAAAGATGAATCACCGAGCAGCGAAAGCACTCCGAGAACTTTCTTTCCCAAATCTGATTTTGCGAGAAAATTAAGCGCATAGCATAAAATAAAACACAAACCTGGAACAATAAAGAAAAACGGATACCACTCAAGACCGTAATTACGCAAATAATTGTGAAAAAACAACTCAAAAACAAACAGCATCGCGGCACCGACCGCCATTAGAGCAACGGCGGCGGGGAGAGCGGCTTTAAAGCTCTGTTTCCTTTTTCTTATGTCCGCAAGAACAACACCGAGTACAAAAACGAATAATCTCGAAGCGGAAATCACAGTGTGTTCATTTCCTGCCAGTGAGATGTTTAATATGACAAGAAAGATAAAAAGGAACAGAAGTCTTTTGTTTCTCTCTTTCGTTTCACAGTTTGAAATCAAAGCATACAGGGCAGGTGTAATGAGATAAAACCAGAAAATCGACTGGACGTACCAGTTGAACTGAAGATTTTCGCCCAGCGCATATCCCACAAGTGAAATGTTGCCGATAAATGCTTTCGCGAGCAACGGCGCGGATAAACCGCTTCCGATCGATTTAAGAATGAACCACACGGGAATGAAAATGTAATATGACGGAGCTATTCTTTTTGCTCTGCGCTTATAAAAGCTCAGAGTGTCTGAATTATTATCAAGAGAATAATAAAGACCGAAACCTGAAAGCAGCAGAAAAATATCCGTACCGCACTCAAGGCTTTTCTTTGCAAGGTCGATATATTTGGGCAGAATAAGCGGCATATGAAATACGGTTATCATCAGAATCGCGATTCCCATTAAAGGGGCTCTGTATCTGGATAAAAGCTCAATCTGTTTCATTTCCCCGCCTCCTGTAAGCAGTTTGAATAATAATATCACATAATAAGTTTATTTAAAAGACTAAAACGCATTTTTAATGTGATTTATTGAAGTCGGTTTAAATTTTCCATCAAGTATTACTTCAATAACGTCAAATTGCGAAGGAAACTCGTCTTTTATTTCGAGCATATAGAACTTCGCCGCCGCGATAAGCCTTTTCTGCTTGCCTGAATCAACAGCTTCTCTCGGTTCATACATGGGATTTTCTTTTCTTGTTTTGACTTCAACAAATGAAATAACGCAGTCTTTTTCGGCAATGATATCTATTTCACCCATTCGGCAGCGGTAATTGCCCGCAATTATTTCATAGCCGTTATCACGCAGGTAACGTGAAGCATAAATTTCTCCCCATAGACCGGATTTGTTTATTTCCATCACTTTTCACCCGTCAGCTTTTTAAGAAATGACATTCTGTGAATGTCGCTTATGCCGTATTTTTCGAGCATTTCATAATGGAGCTTTGTGCCGTAGCCTTTGTGCTTTTGAAACTGGTATTCGGGATATTTCCCGCTGATTTCAAGCATATACCTGTCTCTTGTTACCTTTGCGAGTACGGATGCCGCCGCTATCGAAGCGGAAAGAGCGTCGCCCTTAATAACGGTTTTTGTATCGATACCTAAAATCGGGCCGCGGTTGCCGTCAACAAGAACAAAATCAGGCTGAACCGAAAGTCCCGCAACAGCTCTGCGCATAGCAAGAAAAGTCGCCTGCAAAATGTTCATCTTGTCAATTTCCTTTTCACTCGCCATGGCTATAGAATATGCGACGGCTTCATTTTTAATAATATCGTAAAGAGCCTCACGTTTTTTTTCGGTGAGCTTTTTTGAATCGTTAAGTCCCTCAATATTATGATTTTCCGGCAGGATAACCGCCGCCGCGCATACGGGACCCGCAAGGGGACCTCTGCCTGCCTCATCAACGCCGCAGATTATTTTATATCCCGCCTGCCTTGCCTCGTTTTCAAATTTGTGCCAGTCAATTGCAATTTCCTGTTTTTTCATTTGTCTTCCCCCGGAAATTCCATGGTAATTTTACCGAGTTTTCCTCCGCGGTATTCATCGAGAAGCATAACCGAAGCTCTTTCGGTGTCTGTTTCTCCGCCGCTTATGAGCATACCTCTTTTTTTGCCGATTTCTTCAAGCAGCTCATAACCCTCAATGTTTTCAAAGTCGATATTTTTAAGCTTGTACCGCTCTGTGAGTCTGTCTGAATACTCTTTCTTCAGCACATCAAGCAGGCGAACCGCCATTGTTTCACTGTCAAGAATTGTATCTTTGACAGAGCCGATAAACGCCAGTCTGTCGCCTACAACGGGGTCGTCAAATTTCGGCCAGAGAACACCCGGAGTGTCGAGCAGTTCAATTCCGTTTCCGATATTAAACCACTGATTGCGGCGCGTGACACCGGGCTTGTCCGCAACCTGCGCGCGGTTTCTGCCTGCCATTTTATTTATGAAAGAGGATTTTCCTGTGTTGGGGATTCCCACAACTATAACCCTCAAGGGTTTTCCGACCATGCCTTTTTCTGTGTTTGACTGAATCTTATCCTTAAGCACCTTGCGCACAAGGGGAATATAGGCGTTCAGTCCTTTGCCGGAGCGGCAGTCAACAGGAATGGCGTAAAAGCCTGAATTTTCAAAATATTTTGTCCATTTTTTTGTGGCAGCTTCATCGGCGACATCGCATTTATTGAGAAGAATAATTCTCGGTTTGCCGGCGGTTATCTGCTCAATCTCAGGGTTGCGGCTGCTCAGCGGTATTCTCGCATCAAGCAGCTCCGTAACAGCGTCAACCATAGAAAGACTTTCTTTGATGAGCCTTCTGGTTTTTGCCATGTGACCGGGGAACCACTGTACTGTCTGTTTCTGAAAATCTGTACCCATAATGTTATCCTTTAAAGAAAGGGAGCTTTAATGCTCCCTTGAATTATGATTATTTGAAAAATCTGAGCTGATTTGTGGGGAAAACTCTTACCATTGCCTTACCTACGATATATCTTTCGTCAACAAATCCTATTGCGTTTGAGCGGCTGTCGGTTGAATGTTCACGGTTATCTCCCATAACAAACAGCTTACCTTCGGGAACCGTAACGGGGTCAGAGAAATCCTCCGGGTCAGTTGTGTTACCCGTGATATAATCCTCATCGAGCAGGACGTCATCAACATAAACGCCGCCTGTGGAAAAATCTATCCGTACGGTCTGGCCGCCTGTCGCGATAACTCTTTTAACAATCGGCTCATTGAACATATTAGGCTGAGTGCTGATGATAATATCGCCGTAGCTGTAGTGTGATTTCAAAGCGGTAACAAGAAGCCAGTCACCGTTGTAGAGCGTCGGCTGCATTGACGGACCGACGACACCGACAAATCTGAAAACGAACGTAAAAAGGACTAATATAACAATAACGGCAGAGCAGACCACACCCGCGAGATCATACCCTAACGGGAGCTTGACTTTTTCTTTTTTGCCGCCCGGGGTTATTTCCGGCTGATTTCCTGTTTCCTTAATTTCTTCGGAAACAACTGCATTTTCTGTTTCGTTCATAACAATGCCCTCAATTAGTTATTTATATAATTCTGACGTGTCAAACGTACGGAAGGTTCCGAACGGCAGAAGTCTTATTTTCGCCTTGCCGAGAATGTATCTCTCGTCAATCGGACCTATTCTTGAGGAACGGCTGTCGAGAGAATCGTTTCTGTTGTCTCCCATAGCGAAAACACAGCCCTCGGGAACAACATACGGGAACTGAACATCGTAAAAAAGAGCTGTCGGTTCGTTTATATAGTTTTCTTCCAGAAGCTGACCGTTAATGAAAACCTCATGAGTGGTGAAATCAATATTTATTGTTTCGCCGCCTTTTGCGATGATTCTTTTAACAAGAGGTTCGTCCATATCATTAGGCTGAGTGATTATGATAATATCACCGCGCTCATATTCTGAAGAGTCGGAAACGAGAAGCCAGTCCTTGTCCTGCAAAGTGGGAACCATTGACCTGCCGTCTACATTGACGACCCTGAATAAAAACGTGAAGCAGAGAAAAATAATTACAAGCGCGAGAACCACCGAGCCGACCGCGTCAAATACCTGATACCATATTTTTCTCTGATTTTCCGCCTTTTTAGCGGAAATGCCCCCGGGATAATACTTTATTATGCTGCTTTCGGAAACTCTGAAATTATACAAAACAGATTCCTCCGTATAATTTATAAAAAAAGGATATGCAGATTACGCTCCGCATACCCCCACCGGTACGACTTCGGCGTACCTTACGCTCTTGTTCAGTTGATTTTCTGCTTAACCTTAGCAGCTTTACCAACTCTGTCACGCAGATAGTAGAGCTTACTTCTGCGAACCTTACCGCTTCTGATGAGTTCAACACTATCAACATTAGGTGAATGAACAGGGAATACTCTTTCAACACCTACGCCGTAAGAAACACGGCGAACGGTAAATGTTTCGGAAACACCTGCACCTTTGCGGGCGATAACGATGCCTTCAAAAGCCTGAAGTCTTTCTCTTTCGCCTTCACGAATCTTAACCTGTACCTTAACGGTGTTACCTACTTTGATTGCCTCAGATACGTTCTCTTTAAGAGAATCCTGAGAAATGAGTTTAAGTGCGTCCATTTTAACAGACCTCCCGAAAATTTCAGGCGTTCATGCCGATTACACGGCAGAGGACCGACCGCTTTAATGTTGGGCATTAAATCCCCACTTGAAAACAAGCGGATACAAATGCTGATAGATTATATCACAGGCTTTCGGGATTTGCAAGTATTTTTTGAATATTTCTGAAAAAATCATTCGATTACGGCGTAAAAATTCGACTCCCACGCGGGAATATACCTTTGATGACAGAAATAAAACTTATATTTTCCGCAGATTGAGCTGATTAGGAGCGGAAGTGCGTACATATCGCTGTTACGGTGATAAGCGCAGATATAGAGCTTCGGCTCATATTTTTTTATTGATTCGGCCGCGCCGAGAATCGCTTTTTCCTCGCTTCCCTCAACGTCCATTTTCAGAAAAGTGAATTTTTCGTTTATGAGAGAATCAACGCTTCGAGCCTGAACCTCAACATTCCCCGCGGAGGACAGCTTTGAATTTCTGCCCTTCTTTTTTTCAAAAAGCAGGATATCGTCTTTATCCCACGCGGCGGAATTATACACGAAAATATTTTCAGATTCCTCTGTATTTTTTATGAGCTTTTTATAATTTTTCGCGTCAGCCTCAAGAGCGAAAATTTTCTGATATTTTCCGCCTGTGAAGTCGGTGAATTCTCTGATTGTATCGCCGTCATACGCGCCGAGGTCAACAAAAATCTCATCATCGCTTAATTTTAGTATGTCCTTATAAACTGAGAGTTTCCCCTTTTCGCTGTCGAAAAGATACTGTATTTTTCCGCTGACCTTGAAGTTCAGAATGTTTATATAATTTTTCCTCGATTCGTCATCGGCGAGAAGCGAATACGCTCTGTCAAATTCATCATCGTGTTCCTGTATAAATTCGCGGGTGAAAATCCCGTCGTCAACTATCGGAACATTCGGAGCGACAAACGGGTGAGCTGCCGCCATACGCTTTATTTTTTCAATTGTTTCATCATCGTGAACGGCGAAGCACATTACGATAAAAAAGTCACTGTATTCCTCACAGATTTCAGAATATTTCTTTACTCTTTTCCCGTGAAAAAGCTGACCCCTGACAAAAGCGTCGCCCGCGAAAATATCCTGAAACTCAATATTTCTTCTGTGAAGCTCCTCAATAACCATATCGGCACCGTTACCCATGCCGTAAAGAATAATCGGCAGCTTCGTTTCATTTAAAGTGTCCCATACATTTATTTCCGTAATTTTTTCAATCATAACAATTCTCCTATTGTAACCGCTCTTTTATTATGATACAATACTTGTGAAATTTTTTCAAGGTTGTGATTTTATGATACTGAGTTTACAGAACAATAAAATTTTTGCCGCAGATGAAAAAGAAATAAAAGCCGCAGAGCTTTTTATAAATGAGATGCGGCTCAGAACAGGCAGCAGTTTTGCTGTTTCAGATGAACCTGACGCGGCGTTTTCGTTCAGCGTTAAAGAGCCGTCGGAATGTGAGGATTTTTCTGTACGCGTTAAAGAAGATAAAATATCTTTTTCGGCTCACAGACTGAGAGGTCTTATTTACGCTTATTCTCTTTTTCTGAGAAAAGCTGTTTTCAGAAACGGGAAAATTACGCTCGTTAAGGATATCAGCGGTGATTATACCCCGGAGAAGCAGATAAGAGGTCATCAGATAGGCTACCGCGACGCAAACAATACATATGATTTATGGGACGCGGCTCAGTATAAGAGGTATTTTCTTGACCTCATGGCATTCGGAGCGAATATTTATGAGGGTATTCCCGGTGACGAAAGCGAAAAGAATTCTTTTATGAAAATGAGCGGCAACGAGATGCTCGCCGTTTCCTCTGAAATATGCAAAGAGCTTGACCTTGATATGTGTTCATGGCACCCGGAGGAAAAGAAAAGAGATGACGATGAAGCTGTGCGCCTCGCGGTTGAGGCTTATTCAAAGCTCACAAAGCTTGACTGTCTCTTTGTTCCCGGCGGCGACCCCGGTGATTTAATGCCCGCCGAGCTTTTTGAAAGATGCAGAAAAATCAAAGAAGCGGTATCGGTTTATCATCCGAATCTGAAAATTTGGATTTCCGCTCAGGCTCCGCACGAATATGAGGATTGGGGTGAGAAATTCACAGAAGAAATCCGGAAATGCCCTGATTTTCTTGAAGGCGTTATTTTCGGACCGAATCACGCCATGACTCTGCCGGAGCTGAGAAAAGCGGTGCCCGAAAGATATCCGATAAGATTTTATCCCGATGTTACTCATAATGTAAGGTGCGAATATCCCGTTCACTTTGAAAAAAATGACTGGAGCTATGTTCTGGCTTCAACTCTCAGCCGTGAGAGCATAAATCCCAGACCGTATGAATACAAGCACCTGCACGATATCACAAAAAAGTATCTCTGCGGCAGTGTCTCGTATTCCGACGGAATAAATGATGACGTAAACAAAATTATTTTCAGCGCGTGTGATTTTGATTCCTCCTGCGATGTAAGAGAAGTACTTGAGGATTACGCAAGAATGTACCTGTGGGAAACCGACGCGGCGGAATTAGCTGACTGCATTATCGGGCTTGAAAAGAACTGGCAGGGAAATCCCGGGGAAAACGGGAGTATAGAAAAAACTCTTTCCGCTCTTAAGGCAATCGGAGAAGCAACTCCGGAAATCAACGAAAATTTCAGATATGTCATGTGCTTTTTCAGAGCGGAATGTGATGCGCTTGTAAGACGCAGATTCATTTTTGAAACAGAGCTTGTAAATAAGGCGAAAGAGAAAATTTTCGCGGGCGATATTAAATCGGCGGAAGAAATTCTGAAAACGGATTTTGATGATGAATATAAAAAACTCCGTGCTTCAATTGACGCTCACGGCGCGGACCTCAACAGGCTTATCGGAATGCAGCTTGACGTTGAGCATTACTTCGGTAAGGCGTGGGACAGAGGCTGCACTCTTGAAACAATTGACAGGTGCGTAACGGACAGAAAATATCTTCTCACAAGAATTGATGAAGGGGCTGATGCCGAAAAGCTTCAGAAGCTGATTGACAGAAACAAGGTTGCCGACGGTGATATTTATTTTTCATTCGCGCTTGACGGAATGGGAAAAATCGCGGAACAGACAGGTGAGTTTTATATGGACTTTGAGGGCGATACTCCCAAAAATAACGGCTCATATCCAATGAGCCTTGTCAGTCTCTATGACCATTACAGCCTGCGCTTCAGTTATGAGGTTGAGAAAAATCAGAAATACGTTCTCGAGGTTACATATTACAACAGAAACTTCAAGGAAAACGCGGTTGATTTCTGTGTAAATGTAAACGGAACGGAAATTTATCACGGCGTTCCGTATGCGGAAAAATATGATGAAAAAATGCGTGAGCTTCTGCCTGAGGGATTCATTCCGGCGATTTATGAAATTCCCGCAGAGCTGACAGCAGACGGCAGAATCTCGGCTGTAATTACCGAACCGACAAGAGGATTTCTTGTAAGTGAGTTCAGGATTGTTAAAGGAGAATAAGTTATGTTTTATGATTATAAAAGCGGTGCGATAGAGTTTACCGGCAGATGGGCTGAATTTGAGGATTCAATGGCTGCTACGGCTCCGGGCGCGTATTTCAGATTCGCGTTTAAGGGCGGTTACGCTGTAATAAATTTCAACACCCACTGGAACACTCACCCGTACGGGCACATATGGATTCAGATTGACGGCGGCGACAGAATAGAAGCCTCAGCGGAGACTTATCTGCGCCTGAATGTGAAAGACAGCGGAGTGCATAATGTAACCGTCATTTATAAGGGAAATGTTGAAATGCACCAGAGATGGCATATGCCTCTTGTGGGTAAGCTGGCTGTAAAGGGCTTTGAGGCCGATGAATGTGCTGAGGTTATTCCCGACAGCAGAAAGACAATCGAGTTTGTGGGCGACTCCGTAACCGAGGGCGTTCTTATTGATGATTTCAGAAACCCCGATAAGAACAATGATCAGTATAACCGTCCGTATCAGGACGACTGCACCGCCGCGTACGCATGGCTTACAGCTGAAAATCTCAATCTTATCCCTCTTTGTATGGGATACGGCGCGGTAGGTGTGACACGCGGCGGCTGCGGCGGTACGCCTAAGGCGGCAGACGGATATAACTACTGCTTTTCGGGCAAAGAGGTTACATATGCTTCACCGGATTATATTCTTATAAATCACGGCGCGAATGACAGGGGTGCGGGCGTTGAAAAATATCTTGAGGAATACGGAAATCTTCTTGATGTTATAAGAGCGAAAAATCCTGAATCAAAGCTCATTTCCATGAGTGCTTTCTGCGGAGCGTATCATGAGGAGCTGGGAGAATTTATTAAGACGTATTCAGAGAAAAACGGCTGTGATATTCTTTTTATTGATTCAAACGGTTGGATTCCCCTCGAGCCGCTTCATCCCAGACGTGACGGGCATAAAAAAATAGCGGAAAATCTTACCGCTATTCTGAAAAAAGAATTGAATTTGTAATCAGGGAATTTTTATGAAACTTGTGCTGATAAGACACGGTGAAAGCGAAGCGAACGCCATTAAAAATGATAAAGAAAAAATATTTATCGGGCAATGGGACTGTGGCTTAACCGAACTCGGAACAGTTCAGGCGTTAAAAGTAAAAAACAGCAAGGCGGCTGAAGGCGCGGACGCGTATTTCTGCTCTGACCTGAAAAGAGCTGTGGATACCGCGCATCTGATAACCGACCGGGATTTTATTATTGATAAAAGATTAAGAGAGCGGTCACTGGGTATTTTTGAAGGAAAACTGATAGACGAAATAAAAATAAATCCGCTCTATTCGGAATACTTTAATAATCCGGAATACATCGGATTCAGACACGGCTTTAAGACCAAAGCTCCCGGCGGTGAGAATTACTGCGATGTCTGTGAACGTGTCTCTTCTTTTCTGAGTGAATTGGACAGAAGCTGCAATAAAATTGTTGTGGTATCGCATTTCTGCGCTATCCGCTGTATAATTAAAACAGTGAAAAAGCTCAGCGAGGAAGAAACGCTCAAAATAAAAATTAATAACTGTGAACCCGTTGAGATTGATTATAACGCATAGATTGCGCTTGCGGGTAAAAATCAACCGGCCTGAAAGAGAACGAAGCTCTTTTAAGCCGGTACTTTTATTTGCTTTTTAAGCTGTCTTTCCTGCCTTTTCGGCTTTTGCCGCGCTCCTCTGCTCTTTGGCGTTCAGAGCCGCAGCTTCCGCCGCGAGGGATTCTTCTGTCCTTTCACCGCGGTCGTTGAAGTTCTTTTTCAGCTTTTTTTCAACAAGAACAATCGAAACAACGATTGCGATTATCTGAAGAGCCTGAATGAGTATTGTATAAATGCTTATGCCGTCAACATCCATTTTGATAGTAAGAGCAAAAATCCCCGCCGAAACCGGAATCAGAATAAGACCGATGAGCCTCCAAAGTCTGCCCAGCTCTTTGTGAGCATACGCCCATGTGTCCCACGTTTTTGTTGAACGCTGTGTTCGGTATCCGAAAATTGTATTTATATTTTCAGGCGCGCCGTTTTTATAAAAACGCTGACCGAAACCAAGCATTAAAACCGGAATTAGAAGAACCATTACCAACATACAAAACCAGAAATTCATAGAATCGCCTCCATCCGTATTCTATCATATAATAAATTAAATTTCAATAGTTTATTTTATTCGCTCCGGTCGGATTTCTGCGGATTTACACCAAATGCCGTCTTAATTTTTCTATTGCTTATTTTCAAGTATTGTGATAATATTAACGTAATATAAATATTCTCGGAGGTTTACAGAACATATGAAAATTGCAATTTACGGCGCAGGCTCTCTCGGAACAGTTCTGGGCGCATACATTTCAAAAGCGGGCGTTGATATTGACCTTATCACAAGAAACAAAGACCACGTTGACGCTATGAATGAAAACGGCGCGCATATTATCGGAACGGTTGATATGACTGTCCCCGTTCACGCTCTTACGCCGGATAAAATTACTGAAAAGTACGACCTTATTATTCTTATGACAAAACAGCTTGACAATAAAAACGTCCTTGAAAATCTTAAGAAGAATATGAACGAAGGCTGTATAGTCTGCACAATGCAGAACGGACTTCCCGAGCTTTCCGTTTCTGAGGTTGTGGGTGAAGAGAACACCATGGGCTGCTCTGTGGCATGGGGAGCGACACTTCACGGTCACGGAGTATCTGAGCTTACGAGCGAGCCTGACAGTCTTTCTTTCGGACTCGGCAGAATGAACGGCAAGATTGACGATAAGCTCATGGAGGTTAAGAAAATTCTTGAGCTAATGTGTCCTGTTGAGGTTGAGGAAAACTTTATGGGCGTGCGCTGGTCAAAGCTCCTTATTAACTCGGCTTTCAGCGGAATGTCGGCTGTTATGGGCGGCACATTCGGCGACGCCGCGGAACGCAAAGATTCAAGAGTATGCTGTCAGGGTATAATTAAAGAATGTATTGACGTCGCGAAAGCCGCGGGCATAAAAATCGAACCTGTTCAAGGTAAAGATATCGTTAAACTTCTTGATTACAATAATCCTGTTAAAAAGAAAATTTCAAACTTCCTGATTCCTATCTGCATTAAAAAACACCGTCTGCTCAAGGCAAGTATGCTTCAGGATTTGGAAAAGGGCAGAAAGTGTGAAATTGACGCAATCAACGGCGTTGTATGCGCATACGGCAGGAAGTACGGTGTTCCCACTCCGTATAACGATATGGTATGCAAAATCGTTCACGGAATAGAAGACGGCAAGCACACATATACTTTTGACAATGTAAAATACTTCAAGGCGCTTGAAAAATGACGAAAAAATCAGCTCGGATGCAGTACGCACCCGAGCTTTTGTTATGCTTTTTTTCTAAGCGAAGATATTACCGTACCGATAACAACAAGCACAATGCCTGCGACGGACAGGAGATTTACACTTTCGCGCAGCACTGTCGCCGCGAAGATTATCGTCACAACGGGGATTGCGTAAATATAAATTCCCGAGTTTACGGGACCGATTGTGCGTGTGGCGTAATTCCATGTAAGAAAACAGGTGCATGAGGCGATAATTCCCAAAAACAGCAGACTTAAAAGCGATGCGGGATTTGCGAATCTTGAAAGGTCTGTGTTTATTCCGAAGAACGGCAGGCTTGCCGCCATTATCAACGCGCCCCACATATAAGTGTGCCGTGTGATATAAAATGTTGAATAGCCTTTATTTGAGAGCTTTTTTATGAGTGTGGTGTATACTCCCCATGCTACGGCACAGAGCAGTGCGAGAAAATCGCCCAGCGGATTAAGCCCGAACTGTGTCGCCCCGTTAAAGCTTATGAGCGCAACGCCCGATATCGCAATTACAAAGCCGAGAAAGAAATTCACCCTCGGCTTTTCTTCCTTTAAAAACAGAATCGCAAACAGAGCTATAAAAAACGGATTTGTTGAAACAATTGTGCTTGTGTTTGACGCGTATGTATACCGCATCGAGAGAATTTCAAGTGTGCCGTAGAGAAACAGCCCCGTAAGTCCGCTGCCTAAAAGAAGCAGCTCATCTTTACGGCTTTTTTCGCCCTCAAATTTTTCCCTGCCTGTGATGAGCCTTATAATCAGAAGCACAATGAACGCCGTGAAAAATCTTGTGAAAAGAATTTCGGCGGGATTAAAAATCCCCATAAGATTTTTTGTAACAATAAATGTTGTACCCCACACAAGAGTTGAATAAAGCGCGCACAGATTTCCTTTTAAAATCAAACCTTTTTTCATTGCTTTGTCTCCGAAAATTATTGTTCAACCGTTAATTTTTCATTTGCGTAAAGCGGATATTCTTTTCCGTTTACAATGAGTGTTCCGCCGTTTGAATCAGTTAAAACCGAAACAGATTTTTCGTCACATTCGACTGTAACTTTTTTATCATTTACAGGTACAGCGGCACTGAATTTTTTGTAAATTCCTCTGTTGGGTTTAACGGTGAAAGTTTTTTCTCCCGTCTGCTCAACGCCGGCGCAGAATCTGCCTAAAAGATATACAGGTCCGCTGCCCCATGCGTGACAAAGGGATTTGTCAAATTTTTTGCCGTACATTCCGTAATGCTTTTCGCCCTCGTCTTCGGGATTATATTTTTCCCAGACAGATGTCGCGCCGAGAGAAAGCATACCGCCCCAGTATTCCTCGAGATATTTCTGCATTTCTTCAATGTCGCCGCACATACATCTTGCCGTCAGCTCATACAGCTTGAAATACGGCGTTGTTACAGGTGTAATATCGTCATTATCAAGTACGGATTTTTTGATTTTAAGCGCATCGGTTTCTGAAATAAAATCATACATAACCGCAAGTATATTTGTCTGACGTGAAATATGTTTTTCTTTTCCGTCAAAGCAGTCGATAAAGCAGTTTTTTTCTTCTGACCAGTAATCTTTTACTATATTTTTTCTGAGCTTTTCGGCTCTGCTTATAAAATCATTTCTTTCGTTCATAATTCCGCAGAGCTCAGCCATGGAGTTATACATCTGCCACAGAAGAATCTGTTCGGCGCAGAGTGTTCCGCTTTTGTCAACGTCGCCCCAGTCAATAAAAATCCAGTCGCCTTCGCGGCGGACAACATAACCGTTTTCGTCAAGGCGTGAGATAATAAAATCACAAAGAGATTTTACCTTATCACATATGCTTTCAACAAATTTTCTGTCGCCTGTTGAAAAGAAATATTCCCACACGGCGATTATGAGAAACGCGGAATAATCATTTATTGTGTTTATGTGACAGTGATATTCGGGTTTGCCTAGCAGTGCCGTAATTGTCCTTTTTGTTATGTTCGGTTCGGCGTAAAGATATCTGTTTATTATGAATGACTGATATGCGTCGCCCGACCAGACCCAGCGGTCCCGCTTTATGCCGTCAAGATAAAATTCTCTTGAGTTGAGATGAAACGTATACGAGCTTAAGTCCCAGATTTTTTTCACAAGCTCTCTGTCACATTCAAAGTAAGCAATATCCTTAACAGGCAGATATTCATATTTTGCGGAAACAGGAACATTTTTTCCATTTTTACTGCTGACAAAAATATATCTGAACGCTCTTGACGGTCGTTCTTTTTCGCAGGAAGTGTGAAGCTTTTCTCTGATTATCGCGTTTTCAAAATCAAGAGCTTCCTCTTTTGATTCGCCGTAAATGAGC
Source organism: Acutalibacteraceae bacterium (assembly GCA_045597925.1). Lineage (GTDB taxonomy): Bacteria > Bacillota > Clostridia > Oscillospirales > Acutalibacteraceae > CAG-488. The sequence goes on along the minus strand of JAZLLB010000189.1, from coordinate 5,309 downwards.
GTGATTTCATCATCTTTTTCTATATCGGGAATAATGATTTTCCCGAACGTTTCTCTGCCGAAATCATAAAGTGCTCCGCCGTTGACACTCTCTTTTCCGCATGGGAAAATATCTTTATATTCAAACGGAAAAATTTTAGGGTCATCGTCTGATTTTGTAAATTCAGGCTCACAACCAACGGGGAACCATCTTGTGTCGCCGCAGGTCGCTGTCCAGGATTCATCTGTTTTAATGTATTTATCGTCAATAAAGCATGACGGGAAACCGCTCATATCATAAAGGCATACTTCAATTTCAAATGTGCCTTTTTCGTATGGAACAGAGGTATTCACGGGATATCTTCTGCCTGCGACACCGACATAGCCTTTTGAGTAAGAGTGAACGTGAATTATTCCGTTTTCGGGTACGGTGATTTTTTTATAAAAAACCGCTGACAGCTCCGGTCTTGCCGCACGCCACATACACGGATAATCAAAGCCCAGTTCCTGACGTCTGCATGAAAGAAGCATATGATGATACATTTCAAAGTCGCCGTTATACCAAATCCATTTTGCTTTTCCGCTCATAACAACCTCCGAAAATTCAAGCCACAGACTTTAATCTGCGGCTTTTGTTTTTTATCAGGCTATGCCTAATTTCTTTGCCATCTCCGCTGTCTTTAATTCAAGCAGCTTTGAAACGCCTTCCTCCTGCATTGTAACGCCGTAAAGCACATCGGCTTCTTCCATGGTGCCGCGGCGGTGCGTAATGAGAATGAACTGTGTATTCTTTGTCATTCTGCGGACGTATTTTGCGTATCTTGTAACATTAACATCGTCAAGCGCCGCTTCAACCTCGTCAAAAATACAGAACGGAGAGGGAGAAACCTTAAGAATCGCGAACAAAAGAGCGATTGCCGAAAGTCCCTTTTCACCGCCGGAAAGCAGGTCTATATTCTGAACATTTTTCCCGGGCGGCTGAACCTTGATTTCAATGTTGCATTCAAGCACGTCAAGCTGATTTTCAAGTACAAGCTCCGCCTTGCCGCCGCCGAAAAGCTCAACAAATGTCTCGCCGAAATAGCTGTTGATTTTCTGGAACTGCTCTCTGAACTGCTCAGACATTTTATCTGTCAGCTCTTTAATGAGCTTATCAAGCTCCGCACGGGATTTTTCAATATCCTCAAGCTGAGCGCTCATAAATTCATAACGCTGAGAAACCTCTTCGTATTCCTCAATCGCGCCCACATTTACGCTGCCGAGACCCCGTATTTTATTTTTAATCTCCTGCAGGGTGCGCTGCGCCTGACCGAAGTCTTCAATGACAATATTAAGCTCCTCCGCTTCATGGCGCGTGAGCTGATATTCATCGTAGAGCTTGTTTACCGTATCGTCAAGCTGTTTTTCCATAGTAGCCTTGCGTTCTTCAAGACGAGCCAGCTCGCCGCTGATTTTTTCACGCTCGGCGGTTTTCATCCTTTCTTCTATTCGGAGCTTTGCGTCTTTCGCGTCACAGTCGGAATGTTCTTTTGTGAGCTTTTCTATTTCTTCGCCCGCGGCTGCCGACTGCGTGTGAAGTGTCGCGGTTTCTTCGCTGAGTGTGTTTATTTTTTCCTCTATCTGTGCGTTAACATCAAGTATCGCTTTAATTTCGCTGTTGAGGTCTTCAACTCTGCCCTCATGACTTGCCATTCTGCCGCGGAGAATTTCGACCGCCTCACGTCTTGCCTGCGCGTCTTTTTCGAGGGCAAGAATGCTGAGATTTATCTGCGCTTCCTTCTGTGCCAGCTCCTCTTTTTTAGCTTCAAGCTCTTCTCTTGAATGAGAGGTTTCATCAAGACTTTCTCTGAGAGCTTTTGCCTGCGCGTTCAGTTCATCAATATCTTTAACAGCTGACGCTTTTGTTTCTTCAAGCTCAGTGATGCGCTGATTTGAGCGGACTTTTTCTCTTCGCAGTTCTTCAAGAGCGGCGTTCGCGGTGTCCAGCTTTCCCTGAAGCAGCTCAAATTCGCTTTCTTTTCTGATAATATCCTCCTGTGCTCTTGCAAGGTCTGCCTGAGAACCGTCAAGGTCAGCGCGGGAGGAAGCTAATTCTTCTGCCGCGAGCTTGTAGTCGTCTTTTAAAAGAGTACATTCGTTTTCGAGCTTTTCAACCGCCGCGGTAAGTTTTTCTATTTCATTGCTTCGGTTAAGAAATCCCGCGTTCTGACCTCGTGAGCCGCCGGTCATTGAGCCTCCCGCGTTGATTATCTGTCCGTCAAGTGTGACAATTTTAAAGCGGTACGAATATTTTTTCGCAATTGAAATCGCGCAGTCAAGGTCTTCGGCAACGGCGGTTCTGCCGAGAAGTGATTTAATGATTTCGGAATATTTTTTGTCGTAGTCCAGAAGTCTGTCGGCCATGTCCACAAAGCCGTAACAGTCATCAAGACCCTTTTCGGTAAAATCTTTTGATTTTACTGATGTTACGGGCAGGAATGTGGCTCTGCCCGCCTTTGTATCCTTAAGGAAATTGATGGCGCGTTTCGCATCATTTTCGGTGTCTGTAACAATATTCTGAACGGCATTGCCCAGAGCCGTTTCAACCGCAGCGGCATACTGTGAATCAACGCTTATGAGCTGTGAAAGAGTGCCGTGAATACCACGAAGCGTTCCGCCTTTAGCTTCTTTTATAACAGCCTTAACGCTGCCCGAATAGCCTTCCATATTTTTTTCCATATCCTCAAGAATATGGATTCTGCCGGTTTTCTGATGGATTTCAAGAGTTTTATTGTCAATTTCGGATTTGAGAATATGAACTCTTTCTTCTTTGGACTGAACCCGCATATTATATCCTGAAACAGCGTTTGCAGTCTCTTTTGCCTTTTCTTTGAGTTCTTCCAGTTCAAGCGAGCAGTTATTGACGGTTTCACTCAAAGATTCAACATATTCCGTGCGGGAAGTAAGAACGCCGTCAATATTAGCGATTCTTGTTGAAATTTCTTCAATTGAGGAAACAGCGGTTGTTTCTTCTATTCTTTTTTCTGCCGTTTTTTCGGTGATTTCCGTAATCTGCTGTGAGATTTCCGCAAGTTTTTCGGCAAATTCTGAATTTTCATTTTTTACGGTAAGAATTTCAGCGTTTGCTTTGTCAAGCTCCGTTTTTTTAGCCGAAATATCACCGAGAATGCCGTCAATGACCGTTACGCCCTCAGTAATCTGTGTTTCAAGGGAATGCTCTGTGTCGGAAGCGTCAGACACATCTTTTTTAAGGCGTTCAACGGTGTTGAGATTATGCTCAATAGTGTTTTTTTCTACGGCGATAACCGCCTCTTTCTGTGCGGCAAGCTCCTCTTTTTCCTGCCTGTCACGGCGGATTTCCTCAATACGCCAGTTGATATTCTGACCCGCGGCGATAGCTGAATCCATATCGTCACGGATTTCCTCCAGCTGCTGCTCAACGGATTTATACTGAGAGTCAGCGATTGCGAGCTTGTCCTCCTGCTCCTTCAGCTTCTTTTTGGAGCTTTCAATCATGTGAAGCCACAAGCCGATTTCAAGATTCTTTTTTTCTTTGGCGAGTACTAAAAATTTCTGCGCTTTTTCGCTCTGAATTTTAAGCGGTCCCACACGGCTTTCCAGCTCGGAAAGAATATCACGCAGACGCACCATATTTTCCTCCGCCTGTTCAAGACGGCGGTTCGCGTCTGTTCTTCTGTATCTGTAATGTGAAATTCCGGCGGCTTCCTCAAGCATATCACGGCGCTGACCTGATTTGGATGAAATAAGGTCGGCAACTCTGCCCTGACTTACAAGAGAATATCCGTCTCTGCCCAGACCTGTATCCATAAAAAGCTCATGAATGTCACGAAGCCTTACGGTCTGCGCGTTAAGACAGTATTCGCTTTCGCCGGAGCGGTAGTAGCGTCGTGTTACCGCTACCTCATCGCTGTCGCAGTTAAGGGAACGGTCTTTATTTTCAAGGCGCAGAGTAACCTCAGCGTAGCCTAACGCCTTTCGGATTTTTGTACCGCCGAAAATAACGTCTTCCATTTTTGAGCCGCGGAGATTTTTTGACGACTGTTCGCCGAGAACCCATCGTACGGCATCGGCAATATTACTCTTGCCGGAACCGTTGGGTCCTACAACAGCGGTTATACCGTTATTGAAATTAAAAACTGTTTTGTCGGGGAACGATTTGAACCCCTGCATTTCAAGTGCTTTAAGTATCATATTAAGTATCCTTTACAAGTACCTGATATTTTGAAAGCCCGTCAAGCTCTTTTATTCTGCATTCACAGCCGAGAGCTTTAAGCTTAATTAAATTATCTTTCTTCTGACCGACAGCCTGAGACAATGCTTCTTCCGGAACATACACCGTGAAGCTGCCGGTTTTATTTTTAAGCTGATTTTTTATTTCTTCAAGATAAATTCTGCTCTCGCAGATTTCTTTGAATGCGGGATGAAACGCTCCCGCGACGTACCCTTCGTCAACACCGCCGCCGGAATGAAGCCCGACTCTGATAATCTTTATGTTTTCTTTTGTGAACATAAGAATGAGCTTTGAGCAGATATCCGCCGCTTCACCGACGGTCTGAGCCTTATATTTACCGCTTCTGTAAAGCGACGCGAGCTCGGTATTCTCAATAACAACAGTCGGATAAATTCTGACCGTATCCGGACGAAGTTTTATAATTGCCCGCGCGGTTTCAATGCTTTCATTTTCATCTGAGCCGTAAAGCCCTGTCATCATCTGAAGTCCTGTTTCAAAGCCGTATTCCTTCAAAAGCGACATGGCGGTTTTGACATCTTCCGCGGTGTGACCGCGTCTGTTGAGAGAAAGCACATCGTTATTCATGCTCTGAGCACCCAGCTCAACGGCGGTGACTTTATTTTCTTTAAGTATTTCGCAGATTTCTCTGTCAATTGCGTCGGGACGGGTGGAAATTCTGATTCCCTTAATTTTTCTGCCGTCAACGTGTTCCTTGGCCGCGTGAAGAAGCTCGAGCATAGAATCTCTCGGTATCGCCGTAAAGCTGCCGCCGAAAAAAGCAATTTCCGCGTTCACGACAGAATGATTTTTTTCTGACTGAATAACGGAGGAATGAACATCCTGCGCTGTAATGCTTTTCATTTCACCCGAAATGCTTTTCTGATTACAGAAAACACACTGATTCGGGCAGCCCTTATGCGGAACAAAAAGTGCTATTGTTGTATGCTTCAAAGTCCCATCAGCTCCAGTGCTTCTTTCGCCGCGAGCTGTTCGGCTTTTTTCTTGCTTTTGCCGGAGCCTTTTCCGATTACGTTTGAATTCAGATGTACCTCAACGTCAAAACGCTTGTCAAGTCGGAG
>JAZLLB010000188.1:0-5406 GCA_045597925.1 Acutalibacteraceae bacterium | reverse complement strand
TTATTATATTCATGAGAAGTACTTCTTTCTTGGATAATGGTTTGTGGTGAATTCATTATACCATATTTGAAAGTTACTTCTCTTTTTTATTGGGTCATATCATTTTAGCACATACATATATAAAAATAGAAAAAGTTAGTTTGTATATTGCACTAATAACCCGGTAACATTTTGTATATTTTGCGAAAAGTTAATATAAATTTTGCCTTTATATCATAATTTTCATTAAAAATGCTTGAAAAACAATTATCGGAATGATATAATTGCTGAGATGTCAATGGAATGACAATACAGTCGCTGGGCGACACAAGGAGGAAATAAAATTGAAAACCTATAACGCTAAAGATATTCGCAATATCGTAATTGCAGGACACGGCTCAAGAGGCAAAACAACTCTTGCGGAGGCAATGATTTACCTCGCAGGCGGCGCGGACCGTATGGGCAGAGTTGCAGACGGCAACACAATCCTTGACTTTGACGCAGAAGAAAAACGCCGTAAGGTATCAGTTTCCACGGCGGTTGCTCCCATAGAATGGAAAAATTGTAAAATCAATATAATTGACACTCCCGGTCTTTTTGACTTCGCCGGCGGTATGAGCGAAGGCATCAGAGCGGCAGAATGCGCTCTTATCGTATGCGCAGCAGGCTCAGGCTACGATGTAGGCGCTGAAAAAGCCTACAAGGCGGCTAAATCAAGAGATATCGCAAGAATGTTCGCTGTTACAAGATGCGACGCTGAAAATGCTGATTTCTACAAAACCTTTGAAGCTATCAAAGAAGAACATAACAGTTCGGTATGTCCTGTCATCGTTCCTTATATGGTTGACGGTAAGGTTAAATCTTATGTAAATCTCGCAGCGAGAAAAGCGTATGAATACTCAAACGGCAAAGCGAAAGAGGTTGCTATGCCAGAGGACGACAAGATTTCAGAGATGCTTGACATTCTTACGGAAACAGTTGCTTCTTCCGATGAAGAGCTTATGGAAAAATTCTTTGAGGGTGAAGAATTTACACGCGGCGAAATAGCCAACGCACTCAATAAGGGCGTAAGCGAAGGCTCGGTATATCCCGTATACGCATGCGCGGGCTACACAGGCGATGCTGTTGATATGCTGCTTGACGAAATCGCGTTCTCGGCTCCCGTTGCGGCAGACCATGCAGGTGAAGGCGACATTGAATGTGATGAAAACGGTTCTCTTGCGGCTATCTGCTTCAAGACAATCGCCGACCCGTTCGTAGGCAAGATGTCATTCATGAAAGTTGTAAGAGGTAAAATTACAGCTGACGCGACAGCTTACAACTCAAGAACGGGCGAAAGCGAAAGAATGGGCAAAATCATAACTGTAAAGGGCGGCAAACAGGAAGACGCGGCATGTATTCCCGCCGGTGATATCGGTGTTGTTACAAAGCTTTCCGGTTTTAAGACAGGCGATACAATGTGCGACCCCAAGAATGTTGTTGAGCTTGACGGCGTAGATTTCCCGGTTCCCTGCCTTGCTATGGCGGTTAAGGTTCGTAAGAAGGGCGAAGAGGAAAAGGTTGTTGCAGGTATTAACCGTCTTGTTGAAGAAGATCCCACAATCAAGTTTGAAATAAATGCAGAAACACGTGAGCAGGTTATTTACGGCATGGGCGAGCAGCATCTTGATATTATTGTATCAAAGCTTAAGACTAAGTTCGGTGTTGAGGTTGACCTTACCGTTCCGCGCGTCGCTTACAGAGAGGCTATTCGTAAGACCGTTCAGGTTCAGGGCAGACATAAAAAGCAGTCCGGCGGTCACGGTCAGTTCGGTGATGTATGGATTCGCTTTGAGCCTCATGACGGCAACGAGCTTATTTTTGAGTCAGAGGTTGTCGGCGGTGCTGTTCCCAAGAACTTCTTCCCCGCAGTTGAAAAAGGACTTAAAGAGTGCATGCTCAGAGGCGTTATGGCGGGCTATCCCATGGTTGGTCTTAAGGCTGTTCTTTATGACGGTTCTTATCATCCCGTTGACTCGTCTGAAATGGCGTTCAAGACTGCCGCTTCACTCGCTTTCAAAAACGGTATTCCGCAGGCGAGTCCGGTTATCCTTGAACCTGTAGGAACTCTCAAGGCTTATATGCCCGATGATAACCTCGGTGATATCATGGGTGATGTTACAAAACGCCGCGGTCGTGTTCTCGGTATGGGACCATCAGGCGAGAAAAAGATGCAGGAGCTTGTAGCTGAAGTTCCCATGGCGGAAATGGGCGATTTCGCGACGGTACTCCGCTCTGTAACTCAGGGCAGAGGCTATTACTTCCTTGAATTCGCAAGATATGAAGACGCCCCTGCAAATGTAGCCGAAAAGGTTATAGCAGATGCTAAGGTTGACGAGGAAGACTGATAAATAAACTGAAACAAGCGTCGGGCAACCGGCGCTGTTTTTGAGTAAAGATATATGAAAATTGTTTATCCTGATTATTACAAAAGCTTTAAATGCGCGGCAGGGGAGTGTAAAGACACCTGCTGTACAGGGTGGGAAATTGTTGTTGATTCTGACAGCGAAGAAAAGTATAAATCCGTTTCCGGCGGATTCGGTGACAAGCTGCGCAGGGAGATGACTGTTGATGAAGACGGCGACACAATTTTTAAGCCTCGTAACGGCAGATGCCCGTTTCTTAATGAAAATAATCTCTGCGATATCCATATAAACTGCGGTGAGGATTATCTCTGCAATACCTGCAATATGTTTCCGAGATTTATTGAGGATTTCGGTTCCGTGTGTGAAACCGGTCTCGGAATGGGCTGCCCTGAAGCGGTGAAAATTATTCTCAGCAGGGCAGAGAAATGGAACTTCATTTCTGAGATTGACAGCGAGCCGCCCGAACCTAATGATATTGACCCTGAGCTGTATTTTTCGCTTATTACGCTGAGAGAAAAACTGTTTGAAATAATATTCAATAATAATTATTCCGCGAGCTGTTGTCTTGAGAATATTCTTATGCTTACCGGAAGATGTCAGGAATGTATTGACGAAGAATGCTTTGAAGAAATCGGTAATGTATGCAGTAATTTTACTGTTGATGAAAATGCCGCTTTTTCACCGTTTTGCATGAAATGTATTGATATTCTCTCTGAATTTGAGATTCTCAATGATAAATGGCTTAAGATTAGAAATTCTCTTGATTACAGCACTGGAATTTCATTTACAGACAGCTTCCGTAATATTGCCGCTTATTATATTTACAGATATTTTATGAAATCTGTATTTGATTACGATGCGATAACAAAAATCAGACTTTGCCTGTTTTCATGTGAGGTTATATGCAGATTGCACGCATACGGTCTGCCGTTGGATGATGCGGCGGGAATTTATTCAAAAGAAGCGGAATATTCCGCAGAAAATATTGAAATTTTATATGATTTATTATAAAGGAGTTTGAGAAAAATGGACAAATATTTAATTATCAATGCTGACGATTTCGGAATGTGTCATTCGGCAAATGTCGCCGTTGCAGACCTTTTCAAAAACGGCGGCTGCATTACTTCCGCAACAATTATGGCTCCGTGCGCATGGGCGAAAGAGGCTGTTGATTTTGCGAAAGAAAATCCTCAGCTTGCAATCGGAGCGCATCTGACCACCACAAATGAGTGGAAAAAATACCGCTGGAAGCCGCTCAGCGGCAACAAGAGCCTTATGGACAGTGAAGGCTTCATGCATCATGAAAGCGATGAGTTTGAAAAAGCGGCCGACCTTAAAGAAACGGAAGAAGAAATAACAGCTCAGGTTGAGTTCTTTAAAAAGCTCGGCTTTGAACCGTCACATCTTGATAATCACATGGGCTCACTTTACGGCATTGAAACGGGCAGAACTGAGCTTGCGCAGCTTGTTATCACTCTTGCGGGCAAATACGGTCTTCCTTTCAGATTCCCCACACATTTTACAGAACAGCAGTTTGAAAATGATATGCTTGCCATTCATATTGATAAGGAAATGGTTCAGCGTTTCATCGGCGGATTCGCACAGCTGGGTCAGAGTCTCGGAGTAGCAATGCCCGATTACCTTATTCCCAATGACTGGGCAGGCCCCCAGAATGACAGCTATGAGAATTTCCGTGATTATCTTTACACTCTTTATGAGTCATATGAACCCGGCGTAACAGAAACATATCTGCACCCCGCGGTTGAAAGCGATGAAATCAAGGCAATTACAGGCTGCTGGTACCGCAGAGTATGGGAATACAACATCATGAAGGACGCGAAAACAATGCAGCATATCAAAGACTGCGGCATTAAGCTTATCAATTACCGTGACCTTGCCGAAATGAAAAAGGCGTAAAATACAATCAGAATTTTTAGTGAAGGCGGATTATTATGACAACTTCCAAACAGGGCGCACAGACTATTTTTAATTTTGTTAAATGGATTATCGACACTCACGGACCGAGGCTTCCCGGCAGTGAAGAGGAACGCGCGGCACAGAAGGATATCGCCGAATATATGGAAAAAGAAACAGGCATAAAGCCCAACGTTGAACCTTTTAAACTGGCTCCGAGAGCGAGTATCGGCGCGATTCCTTACCTCGGATACGCTTCATTTGCCGCACTGCTTCTTTATTATATTCATGCAATTCCAGCGTTGATTCTTTCGGTTTGTATTCTGATTTTTGCCGTTGTTCAGGTTTTCCTTTACAAAGGCTGGTTTGACTGTTTCTTTAAGCAGGAGCAGAGCAGTAATACATACGCCGTTATTGACGGCAAAGGCAAAATAGACCACACAATCGTTTTCAGCGGTCATACCGATTCAAGCTGGCTGTGGAAAATGGCGGTAAAAAATCCCGTTACAATGATTCCGAGAACAATTTTCGGCGTTGTAGGTGTTGTAGCTATAGCGGCAGGCTCTCTTTGGAGAATTATAATCGGAATGAACACCGTTAAACCTGTTGAGGGGCTTTCGACAGGGCTTTACATCTTTCTTCTTGTTTTGCCGCTTATATTTGTTTACGGTATTTATTCTCTGTGCGTTTACATGTCACATGATAAAAAAGTTGCGTCACCAGGTGCTATGGATAACCTCACAGGTGTCGGCGCGGCAATTTACATGGGCAAATATTTCAGGGAAAATCCCGATAAGCTCCCCGATAACTGCCGTATAATCGTTGCGGCTCTCGGCGCGGAGGAAGCAGGTCTTAAAGGCTCAGAGGCATTTATGAAAGCTCACGCTGGCGACAAAGACCTCCTTATCGACCCCTATTTCGTAAATCTTGACAGCCTTCGCGACTATGACCACTTTAACGCGGTTAAGGGCGACAGCTGGCAGGGTACAAAGTTTGACAAGGATATGCAGGATATGTACGTTAAAGCGTTCAAAAACGCAGGAGTTGAGCCTCATATAATTGTCAATCCCGTAGGCGGCTGTGACAGTACACCAATCTGTAAAAAGGG
>JAZLLB010000187.1:0-2995 GCA_045597925.1 Acutalibacteraceae bacterium | reverse complement strand
CAGTATTTTCAATGGAGAGCCGGGAGAAACGGACACGAAAAGTTCCACAGTGCTGTTGTTACCCACTGCGGTCACGAAAACACACGTATTTTCCGTGAGATTTCTCATACAGGTACTGTCCTTGAAAAGCTTAACGGAGTTGTCGAAAAGAAAATTGACAGCAAGGTTGCGATAATATTTGACTGGGAAAATTTCTGGGCAACAGGCGTTTATCAGGGACTCAACAACAAATGGCGTGATTACCGCGAAATATGCATGAAGTGGTTTCAGCCTTTTTATAAAAGAGGCGTTCCTGTGGATATTATTCCTATGGATTCCGATTATTCAAAGTATGATTTGGTTATCGCTCCGTATCTTTATATGCTCAAGGACGGAACTGAGGAAAGAATAGAAAACTATGTCAGAAACGGCGGATATTTTGTCGGAACGTATCTCACGGGTGTTGTTGATAAAGATGACAGATGCTTCTTCGGCGGATTTCCTGCCGGCAAATTGAAAGATGTTTTCGGTGTATGGTGCGAGGAAACAGATTCGCTGTATGACAGCCGAAACGGAAAAGCTTCATTCAACGGAAAAATGTATGCTGTTCAGCATATATGCGATATTATTTACGCAAACACCGCTGAAATTCTCGGAACATATGAAAGCGATTTCTATAAAGGCGAGCCATCTGTTACGGTGAATTCATACGCGAAAGGTAAGGCGTATTACTGCGCGTTCAGAAATGACGAAGATTTTGCTGATGATTTCTGCGGAATGCTTATATCTGAACTGAATATCAGAAGCGATGCTGATTTCAATATACCCGACGGCGTGTACGTCAGAAAAAGAGGAGATTATATTTTCGTAATGAATTTTTCAGATACTCCCGCGGAAATAAATTTCGCCGAAAAATATACAGATGTCCTGACAGGAGAAATTATTGAATCAGCCATTCTTGATATTTGCGGTTATGTGATAATAAAATAATTCCGCACAACGCAAAACCGGGATTCGCACGAAACGAGTCCCGGTTTTTATGTTGCCTTGACAGCAAATTTTTATTAATGATAACTGTTATTTCTTTGCGGAAGCAGTGTCAACAAGCTCGATAATGCACATTTCAGCTGCATCGCCTCTGCGGGCTTCCGTTTTGATTATACGGCAATAGCCGCCGTTAACGTCCTTATATTTGGGGGCAATTTCATCGAAGAGCTTTTTAACAACATCTTCTTTTGTGACATAAGCAAGAACCTGTCTTCTTGCGTGAAGGCTGTTGTCTTTAGCGATGGTAATCATTTTTTCAGTCATCGCGCGAACTTCTTTAGCCCTTGTAACGGTGGTTTCTATTTTGCCGCTCTCTAAAAGATAGGTTACCATGCCTCTGAGCATTGTCTTACGATGGTCAGTTGCTCCGCCGAGTTTTCTGGAACCGGGCATTAAAATCACTCCTTTACCGTTATAGGTTGGATTTATAAATTTACGAATCCGATAACAATATGTTATCTACAGTGAAAAATTATTCATCGTCTCTGCGAAGATCATAGCCAAGTGAAGCAAGCTTTGCAACAACTTCGTCAAGCGACTTTCTGCCGAGGTTACGAACTTTCATCATATCGTCTTCTGACTTACCGATTAAATCTTCAACTGTATTTATTCCTGCTCTCTTTAAGCAATTAAACGAACGCACAGACAGGTCAAGTTCCTCAATGGTCATCTCCAGAACTTTTTCTTTACCGTTCTTCTTATTCTCAACCATAATCTCTGTATCGTACGCCTCGTCTGAGAGGTCGCCGAAAAGGCTGAGATGGTCGTTGAGGATCTTGGCACCAAGAGAAACGGCTTCTTTTGCTGTAATAGTGCCGTCTGTCCACACTTCAAGGGTAAGCTTATCATAGTCAGTAATCTGACCGACACGTGTGTTCTCGACTGTGTAATTAACTTTTAAAACAGGTGAAAAAATTGAGTCAACAGCAATATCGCCAATCGGCAGGTTGAGCTCTGCCTTGTTTTTTTCTGCTGACACATATCCTCTGCCCTTATCGCATGTAAGCTCCATAACGACGCAGGCATCGGTATCAAGGGATGCAATATGAAGCTCGGGGTTGAGAATTTCAACCTCTGAATCATACTTAAAGCAACCCGCTGTAAGCTCTCCGGGACCCTTCATATCAACATACATTGTTTTAGGGTCTTCACCGTGTATTTTAAGAATAACGCTTTTGAGATTGAGAACTATCTCAGTTACGTCTTCCTTTACTCCGGGGATGGTTGAGAACTCGTGAAGAATTCCATCGATTTTAACAGATGTGATTGCATATCCCGGAAGTGAGGAAAGAAGCACTCTTCTCAGGCTGTTGCCGAGAGTTGTACCGTATCCTCTTTCAAGGGGATCTACAACAAATCTGCCGTAAGTTCCGTCAGGATAAACTTCAGCTGTTTCGATTCTGGGCTTTTCGATTCCTATCATTCAAAACCCTCCTTGTAAAATACAGTGTTGTTTTATATTATTTTGAATAGAACTCGACGATAAGATGCTCTTCAACAGGAGCAGCTATCATATCGCGGTCGGGAAAATTAACAATTTTCGCTTCGTAATCCGATGTCTTGTCAAGCCACTGGGGAACAGGACGAGCACCGTTTGTTTCCAATACCGCTTTGATTTTTTCACTGTCACGGCTGCCGTTCTTAATAGCGATTGTATCGCCTGCTTTAAGAAGGATTGAAGGAATGTTAACCTTCCTGCCGTTTACAAGGTAATGATTGTGTAATACAAGCTGTCTTGCTTCTGCTCTGGAATTAGCCCAGCCGAGAAGATAAACAACATTGTCAAGGCGGCTCTCGCAGATGCGAAGAAGGTTTTCACCTGTGATGCCCTGCTTGCGCTCAGCCATAAGAAAATATTTGTGGAACTGACTTTCGTTAATACCGTAGTAGCGTCTTGCCTGCTGTTTTGCACGAAGCTGCAAACCGTATTCTGAAGTCTTTTTGCGGCTCTGACCATGCTGACCGGGAG
>JAZLLB010000186.1:0-50784 GCA_045597925.1 Acutalibacteraceae bacterium | reverse complement strand
TTCCATCTCAACAGCCATTACACCCATTTTGCCCCAGTTCTGAAGTGATTTAAAGCTGTCTGGCAGGTCTTTTTCATCACTGTAAAAAACGTCTGACGAAAGAAGATTCCCCACATGATATTTTATCTTCATTTCATCCGCCGTTTCGGTGCAGACTTTAAGCATATCATAGCTGCATATCGGGGCAAACGTACCAGGCAGATGATACTGCGAAGCAAAATTCGAATCCGTTGAGGCACCCATGCCGATAACTATATCACGCACATTTATATTTCTGTCAATCGCTCCGGCAGAGCCGATTCTTATGATATTTTCAACCCCGAAAAAATTATAAAGCTCATACGAATAAATGCCGATTGACGGTATGCCCATTCCGCTTGCCATAACAGAAATTCTTGTTCCGTTATAAAAGCCCGTATAGCCGTTTACACCTCTGACCGAATTGACAAGTTCAGCGTTTTCAAGAAAATTATCCGCGATAAATTTGCTTCTGAGCGGGTCGCCGGGCATAAGAACGGTTTCAGCAAAATTTTCCGGTGCCGCGTCAATATGAGGTGTAGGATAAACTGACATTTCTATCGTCCTTTCAGAAAACCGACAGAGCCGATTTCGGGATTTTTTATTTCATTTTCCGAGCATACGGAAATACAGTATCCTCCGGTAAAATACTCATAAAAACAATAATCCCTGTCCACCTTGTCATAGTTAACGGAGACACCGTTTTTATTGATGCGTATACAGAACTGATTCAGCGGCAGCTTCATTCCCAGACCCGTAACTTTCATGAAGCTTTCTTTAAGAGTCCACAGTCTGTAAAATTCTCTGCTCCGCCTTTCTTTCTCTTCAAATTTTTCGAGATACTTATATTCGTCTTCCGCAAAAAATCTTTTCGCGATTTTAATGTCGGCGTCTTTAATTTTTTCAATATCAATTCCGATTTCAGCATCAGAAAAAGCAACAGCCGCCATTGCTTCCGAATGAGAAATATTGAAATAAATTTCAGGAGTATCTATGAAATACGGCTTTTGATTTTCCCGTATTCCATATGCCATTTCCTTCTCACGCAGACCGTATTTTTCAAGACCGGCATCAATCAGCACCGATGCTCCGAGGCATAAATTTTTATCCTTTCTGAATCTGAAAGCGTTTATTTTTTTCTGCCGCTCATCTGAAGCATTTTCAAAAAAGGAGCTGAAAATCCTATCATCATTCAAAGGCGAAACATCTGCATAAATAATCCGAACCAAGTCATCACCGCCGATACCGACTATATACCTTTTTTATTCTCGTCAAGGCAGAAAACTGCCAAGCTCAAATAAATCAAACTAAATCCACATCGGAACTGCTTCTTATTTCCATAACCCTGTCGCAATAACGAAGCATTGAGCGTCTGTGAGTAATAATGAAGCAGGTTTTCTCGCAGGTTTCCCAAATATTATTAAGTATTATCGATTCGGTGGCTTCATCGAGCGCACTGGTGGCTTCATCTAAAATAAGCACCGGTTTGTTTCTGATAATCGCCCTCGCAATCGAAATTCTCTGTGCCTGTCCCTCTGAAATTCCGCCGGCTTTTTCTCCGAGAGAAGTCTGAAGACCCTCGGGCAGCTCCCTTACAAAATCTTCAGCGTCGGCGATTCTCAGAGCCTCCCACATTTCATCTTCCGTGACGTCAAGGTTGCCGATTTTAAGATTGTTTTCAATGGTGCCGGAAAAAAGCGTGTTTCCCTGCGGCACGTATGATATAAATCTTCTTGAATTAGGCTGCGCCGTTTCGATTACACCGTTTTCGTCAATGTATTCAACTGTACCGCTCTGAGGCTTAACAAGCGAAAGAAGCAAACGGATAAAGGTGGTCTTGCCGATTCCCGATGAACCTACAATGCCGATTTTTTCACCGGGCTTAATACTCAGGTTTATATTCTCAAGAACATTTCTTTGATTATAAGAAAAAGTAAGATTGCTGACATTTACCGATATACGCTCCGGAATATTTTGCTCGGAAGAATATTCCTCCTCGTCTATCTCGATAACTTCGTTAATCCGCTTCGCAGATATAAGCATACCGTAAATCTGAGTAACAGTCTGCCCGAGAGATCTGACCGAGCCCTGTACCTGTGAAACAAGGGTAAGGAATATCGTCATGGTTCCGTATGTGATAATTCCCTTTGAGATTCTGTATGCGCCCCAGCAGAATGAAACAAGATATCCGGAGCTGAAAACAAAACGCATAAGAGAAGACATTAAAGCACTCAGTTTCGAGCTTTTTAAAACAGTGGCAAGGCGCTCATTTTTTATGTGCTCCAGATAATCGTTGTTAAAATCCTCACGCTGAAACGTTTTGACAACATTTATATTGGTAAGATTCTCCTGCATAAAAGAACGGTATTGCGATTCACTTTCACGAATCTTTTTCTGATATTTAACATACTTGTTTCTGTATAAAATCATGCTCAATGTGCCTATAGGTCCTATTATAATGGCAAAAAGCGCAAGCGGTCTGTCAAAATAAAAAAGAATAAAAAACGCCGCGAGCAACTGCAGGGCAGTCAGAATTACCGACGGAATAATCGACATAAGACCTGATGATACGGTTGAAACATCATTAGTGAGCCTTGTCACAATATCTCCGCTGTGGAACTGGGAAAGTCTCTGCCATACGCATCGCTGAATGCGGTCAAACATTCTGCATTTCATTTCGAATGAAAATTTCTCATTGATATATTCATTAAACACTTTTGTTACCGCGGAAAAGAGAATAGTAAAAACAGTAGACGCTATCATGTAAGAAACATATTTTACATTGAGCTCCCCCTCGGTTGTGGCGTCAACTATATATTTTCCCACTATTGTGACCGCGAAAGACATCGTCATAGAAAACAGACCGATAAAAAACATAGCTGCAATTTGCCATCTGAACGGTTTTGCCTGCTGAAGCATCCATTTCGACATTTCAATTGCTTCTTTTCTGGTTAAAGAAAGATTTTTTATTTTTTTAAACGGATTAGCCATATTTTTATCCTTTCAGTCATTCTAAACATCTATGTGTAAATCGTACCACAAATCTTATGCTTTTTCAAGTCTGAATGTTGACGGATTCTTTTCATTTAGCTGAATTCCCCGAATAAACACCTCCGTGTTATTTATTCTTCCTGCGTATATTGTGTATTTTAAATAAAAAACTTGACATAGGCGACAATATGGTGTAGAATGTTTAGGATATTAATCTAATATGCCGTATTGGATTAATTCAGCGGATATTTCCGTTATGATAATTTCCCGAAAAGTTATTATAATTAAAAAAATCAACAAGGAGGTGTTGTTAACTTTGGAAATTAAGACAGGAGTTTTTGTTGTAATTATTCTTGCCTGCATAGTTGTCAGCCTTGCGGTTGGTATCGTAATCGGTATCATTTACCGCAAAAAAGTTGCAGAAGCGGCTATCGGCTCGGCTAAGCAGGAAGCTACTCGAATAGTTAATGAAGCGGTTTCAAAAGCAGAATCCGCTAAAAAAGAGAAGATTCTTGAAGCTAAGGATGAAATCCATAAGCAGCGTTCGGAAGTTGAGCGCGAGCTGAGAGACAGACGAAGTGAAGTTCAACGGCAGGAACGTCGTCTGAATCAGAAAGAAGAATCTCTTGATAAGAAAACAGAAAACCTTGAAAAGAAAGAAGAAGCCCTCGCAGAAAAGATAAAAGCTGCTGAAAAGAAGGAAGAAGAAATAGAATCCTTAAAGCGCAGTCAGCTTGAAATGCTTGAAAGAATTTCGGGCTTCACCAAAGAACAGGCAAAGGATTATCTGCTTAAAACACTTGAAGATGACCTTTCACACGAAAAGGCGGTCAGAATCATGGACTATGAGCAGAAGACCAGAGATGAATCAGATACTCTCGCAAGAGAGATTATCGCAACGGCAATTCAGCGCTGCGCGGCAGACCACAGTGCTGAGGCTACGGTTTCAGTCGTTGCTCTGCCCAATGACGAGATGAAGGGCAGAATCATCGGCAGAGAAGGAAGAAACATCAGAACACTTGAAACAATCACAGGCGTAGACCTTATTATTGATGACACACCGGAAGCTATCACGATTTCGTGCTTTGAGCCTATCCGCCGTGAGGTAGCGCGCAGAACCCTTGAAAAACTTATTGCAGACGGAAGAGTTCATCCGACAAGAATCGAAGAGCTTTATGAAAAATCGCGTAAAGAGGTTGAACATACCATTAAGCAGGCAGGCGAAAGAGCCGCTATTGATGCCGGTGTCAACGGAATCCATCCGGAGCTTATCAAGCAGCTGGGCAAGTTGAAATTCCGCACCAGTTACGGTCAGAATGTACTTAACCATTCGCTTGAGGTTTCATATATCGCGGGGCTTATGGCGGCTGAGCTGGGCGCAGATGTTAAGCTCGCGAAGCGTGCCGGCCTTCTTCATGATATCGGTAAAGCTCTTGACCCTGAAATGGAAGGTTCACATATTGAGCTCGGCGTGGAATATGCTAAAAAATACAAAGAAAACGATCAGATTGTTCATGCGATTCAGGCTCATCACGGTGATGTGGAGGCTAAGACAATTGTTGCCTGCCTTGTTCAGGCGGCAGACGCTATTTCGGCAGCCAGACCCGGTGCGAGACGTGAAAATCTTCAGAACTATATCAAACGCCTTGAAAAACTTGAAGAAATCTCTAACTCGTTTGACGGCGTAGATAAATCGTTTGCTATTCAGGCAGGTCGTGAGGTAAGAATCATGGTTAAACCCGAGGCCGTTTCAGACGACCAGATGGTTCTGGTTGCAAGAGACATTGCAAAGAAAATTGAAAGCGAGCTTGAGTATCCGGGGCAGATTAAGGTTAATGTTGTCCGTGAAAGCAGAGCTATTGATTTCGCGAAATAAAATTACAGCAGAGCCGATGAAGCTTGATTCTTTGTCGGCTCTGCTTTTTTAGGTGGTGCAGTTATGGATTTAACTTCTTTTATCAAAAATGAAAACGAAAATCCGCTTGACAATATTGTCTCAGACGGCGGAATGTGCGGAATTTTCCGCTGCATCGGATTTATCGGGGACAGTCTTTCCTCAGGTGAATTTGAAGTTGTTGAAGACGGCAAAGACGAAATTTATCTCGACTGTTTTCAGTATTCATGGGGTCAGTATATCGCGAGAGCGGCAGGACTTAAGGCGCGCAATTTTTCACGCGGAGGCATGACAGCAAGCGAGTACTGGAACTCTTTTGCAGATGCCAACGGATTCTGGAGTGAGGATTTGCTCTGCCAGGCATATGTTATCGCTTTAGGTGTCAATGATGTTGTTAACGCAGGTCAGGATCCGGGTTCGGTCAAAGATATAAACAGTGAGGATTATAATCTCAATGCCGACACTTTCGCAGGCTATTATGCCAGAATTATCCAACGGCTCAAAGATATGAATCCGACCGCGAAATTTTTTCTTGTTACTCTTCCGAAAGAAAAAAGGAACAGAGAAAAGGCGGCAGCGGCATCTGCTGTTATCAGAGAAATGGCGGATTATTTTGACAACACTTATCTTATTGACCTCGAAAAATACGCTCCCGTTTATGACGATGAATTTATAAGAAATTTTTACCTCGAGGGTCATATGAATCCCGCGGGATACCTGCTTACGGGCAAAATAATTTCATCGTATATCGACTGGATTATCCGAAACAATCCCGAGGACTTTTATAAAGTCGGTTTAATACCGTATAAAGAATAAGCAGTCTCTCTGATATCACATTCACCTGAAATATAATCACAGCTTTTTGTCACCGTAAACCGAAGAGCATCAGAAAAACAAAATTTAAACTGATTTTTAATTTACCGTCTTGAAATACGGGTTCTGATATGATATATTGATTTCAGATGCTCCCGCATCGGAAAGGATGTTTTTATGATTTCTTTAGTACAGTATAATGAACAGATTGCCGCGACTCGTGACGAAAGAATGAAATGGTGGCGGGAAGCGCGCTTCGGAATGTTTGTTCATTTCGGACTTTATTCACAGTTAGGCAGACATGAATGGGCACAGGTATGTGAAAACATTCCCCCCGAGGAATACGCTCAGCTTGCCGATACATTTAAGCCGAAAAAGGGCTGCTGCCGTGAATGGGCGGCTCTTGCGAAAAAAGCGGGCATGAAATACATGGTGCTCACAACACGTCACCATGAAGGCTTCAGCCTGTGGGATTCAAAAGCCAACCCTTTCAATTCCGTTAATTACGGACCTCACAGGGATATTGTTAAAGAATTTGTTGAAGCCTGCCGTGAATTCGGTTTAAAAATAGGCTTTTACACCTCGCTTATGGACTGGCATCACCCCGACGGCGGAATTGCCGCTTATGACAGTGAGGCGCGCCGCCGCTTTACAAAATATATAAGAGACCTCAATGAAGAGCTTCTCACGCAGTACGGCAAAATCGACATTCTGTGGTATGATGTTGCCGCTCCCATGGAAAGTTGGGAAGGCTGGGATTCTCTCGAAAGAAATCAGTATCTCCGCTCGCTTCAGCCGCATATTATTATCAATGACAGAAGCCGTCTTCCCGAGGATTTCGGTACTCCCGAAGAGCATATCACACCGAGTGACAGAGACTGGGAAGCATGCATGACTTTCAACGGCATCAGCTGGGGATATCTTGACTCAAAGCAGACAGTACCTTACAGCTACACCGCGCAGAGAATCGCGTTAATGCTTCAGAACTGCTGCGAAAACGGCGGAAATCTTCTTCTCAATATCGGGCCGAAGCCTGACGGTTCAGTTCCCGAGGAAACAGTTGAACCGCTTACAAAAATCGGCGAATGGCTGGCTGTCAACGGTGAGGCTGTTTACGGTATTCTCACAAAAACAGGCGGCACAAAATATCATCAGAGCGGTCTGGGTCGTCCGTCAACCAAAGGCAACACCGTTTATATGTGGAATAAAATATGGTCGCCGTATAAGGGTACAATGGGCATAGGCGGCTTTCTCAACGCTCCGAAAGCAATTTCGTTCATTGACGGTACTCCAATTGAATGGGAGAAAAAGGGTGACAGAATTATCCTCAAAAATCTTCCTGAGGAAAGTCCGGACAAGATTCTTAATATTCCAATTATTAAAATGGATTTTGACGAAGAACCGCAGTACAGGTTCGCTTCTTATTATCCTCAGCTCAACAGAGGCAGAGACGACAGGGAAATTATCTGATTGAGCTTTTAAGGCACAATCCGTACACCTTAATTATGCGGTATCGCCTTGATTTCTTCAATTATTTCAACAATTTTAAAGCGCGGTTCGTATTTCGGATTTTTCGATACGAGCCGTGTTCCTTTTTCACCGAGAACCGCTTCAATATCCGTATTTGCTCTCGCCGCGGGAAGGCAAAGAGCCGGGAACATTACGCACCACCAGTTGTGACCTTTACCGCTGTCAATAACAACTCTAAAAGCAAGATACTTTCCTGCCGGCAGAGTCGTCTTTTCATATGTTCTTGTTGTAAAAAATTCTTTTTTTAATGTGATTTTTACATCGTATCCGAAACCGTTTTCCCTGATTACTCTTTCAGCTGTTTCCTCAAGACGCGGAATCTGCGGAGTTATTTTTTCAAGAGCGTTTTCGATATTCACACTGCCGTCAAAAATATCTGCTCCGTCTTTCAGCAGAGCGTCACGGACTTTTAATTTAAGCCGCTGGTCTTCTTCACTGTCTGACGCCGCAATAACGTGAAGCCGCAGTACATTTTCCCTGATATTTTCGCAGGTAAGCGCAAAGCTGACTGTACTGAAAACAATTGAAAAAATAAGAGAGAATATAACTGTAATCTTTATTTTTTTATAAACTGACATAATAAAAAATCCTCCTGACTTTTAATAAAGTGTGGGAGGATTTTTGAATTTTTATTCACTCAGGTGATTATATTATGAGTGACTGAAACTTTGCCGCCATTATGCCGAATCAAAGAGCTTCAACAATTTCTTTGGTATCTCTCGCAATCATAAGCTCCTCGTTGGTGCAGATAACGTATACCTTAATCTTTGAGTCGGGAGTTGAGATTTCACCCTCTTTGCCGTGAAGATATTTGTCGTTGAGGTCATAGTTGATTTTAACACCCATAAACGCGAGCTTATCGCATACACGGTCTCTGTACTGCGGATTGTTTTCACCGATTCCGCCTGTAAATACAACAGCGTCAAGTCCGCCCATAGCCGCAGCGAATCCGCCGATATATTTTGTGAGCTGATGACAAAGCATTGACTCAACAAGCCGTGCGCGCTCATCGCCTTCCTTGGCTCTGCCCTCGATTGTTCTGTTGTCGCTTGTGCCTGTAAGACCGAGCATACCCGATTTCTTATTCATAACAGTATCAATCTCATCGGGTGTGAGATTTTCTTTTTTCATGATAATCGGAACAATAGCAGGGTCAATTGAACCGCAGCGTGTACCCATCATTATTCCTTCAAGAGGAGTAACGCCCATTGTGGTGTCAAAGCATTTGCCGTCCTGAACTGCTGAAATTGAAGAACCGTTGCCCAGATGGCAGGTAACGATTTTGCTGTGCTCGGGATTGCCGAGAAGCTCAATTGCCTTTTTGCTTACGAAACGGTGAGATGTGCCGTGGAAACCGTAGCGGCGGATACCGTATTTCTCATAGTATTCATAAGGAAGAGCATACATATATGCGTAATCGGGCATTGTCTGGTGGAAGCCTGTATCAAAAACAGCAACCTGAGGAACACCCTTCATGATTTTCTGGCAGGCCTTGATGCCTGTAAGATTCGCGGGATTGTGGAGCGGACCCCACTCGAAGCACTCTTTAATTGCTTCTTCAACATCATCGTCAACAAGAACGGAACCGCAGAATTTTTCCGCGCCGTGAAGTACACGGTGACCTACCGCGTCGATTTCGCTCATTGATTTGATAACACCTATTTCATCGCTTGTAAGAGCGTCAATAACAACCTGAATGGCTGTCGCGTGGTCAGGCATATCACAGGGCTTAGCCTTGATGTTTTTGCTTTCGTCTGACGGTACTTTGTGAGTAAATGTGCTTTCCGTGCCTATCTGTTCGCAGTTGCCTTTTGCAAGCACCTCTTCGTTTTCCATATCAATAAGCTGATATTTAAGTGATGAACTGCCTGCGTTAATTACGAGAATTTTCATAATAAACCTCCTAAATTACTTGTATCTTTTCAATAACTGTTATATTATATATGCAGCGGTTGATTTTTTCAATAGAAAAATTAAATTTTTCGGAGGTACGGCATGAAAACAGCAGGTATTGTTGCGGAATATAACCCTTTTCATAACGGTCACCGGCATCACATTGAGAAAACTAAGGAAATGACAGGCGCTGACCATATTGTTGCCGTAATGAGCGGAAATTATGTCCAGCGCGGCGAAACAGCCATTCTTTCAAAGTGGGCGAGGGCAGAAACAGCAATCGAAAACGGAGTTGACCTTGTTGTTGAACTGCCCACAATCTGGAGCATTGCCCGTGCGCAGGATTTCGCTCAGGGTGCGGTATCGCTGCTTCAGTCTCTCGGCTGCGTGGATGTTATAAGCTTCGGTTCTGAATGCGGAGATACAGAAGCTCTTTCTCAGACAGCAAAAGTTCTTGCCGATAAAAGAGTTATCAAGCGTATGCACGATGACCTTGAAATAGGCATGAGCTTCGCCGGGGCAAGAGCTGAAGCCGTCAGGGCGTTTTTCGGCGATTCTTATTACGATATTCTCAACGAACCGAACAATACTCTCGGTATAGAATACATTATTGCGAATAATAAAGACAGAAAACGCAGAATGGAGGTTTTCACCATTCCCAGAAAAGGCACCGCGCATGACAGCCTTATCAGAAACGAAAATATAGCGTCTGCATCAGACATAAGAAATATGATTATCAACGGGGAAAGCTTTGAAAGATTTGTTCCGCAGAGCGTGGTTGAAATTTTTGACCGTGAAAAGGAAAATCAGACAGGGCCTACACCGTATTCAAAGCTCGAATTCAGCGTACTGTGCTGTATGCGCCAGCTTCGAGCGGAGGATATTCTTGAAACACCTGACATCAGTGAGGGTATAGAAAACAGAATTCATGACGCGGCGCTGAAAGCCCGAAATCTTGAGGAGCTTTATTTCTTCGCCAAAACAAGACGTTACCCTCACGCGAGAATCAGAAGAATTGTTCTCGCTTCATTTCTCGGCCTTACAAAAGCGCAGTGTACAGGACTTCCGCCCTATATAAAGGTTCTCGGTATGAACCAAAAAGGGAGAGAAATCCTCAAAGCCGCAAAGGAAACAGCGTCACTGCCGATAGTTACCAAAGCGGCGGATTTTGACGGACTTTCCGAAAGGGCGAAAGAGGTTTACTCCCTTGAGGGAATGTGTACAGACGTTTATTCCCTCGCGGCACCGGTTATTCTGCCGTGCGGAAGAGAACAGACTACGCAGATTATTTTAAAATAACACAGGTATTGCCCGTAACGGAGGAATATATATGACACTTTCTGAAAAAATACTTAAATTAAGAACAGAAAAAGGTATGTCACAGGAGAAACTGGCGGAAGCTCTCGGCGTGTCAGGCAAATCTGTTTCAGGCTGGGAAGCGGGAGATTTTCTGCCTGATTCATCAAATATAATTTCCATGAGCAGAATTTTTGGTGTTACGACAGATTATCTTCTCATTGATGATGTCGAAACAACGGACTGCGGGCTTTTAAACGGCGAAGCGCATAATATTCCGGCTTTTTCAATCGCGGCGCAAAAGCCCGTTGAAGCTCCGTATGACGGCAAAGATGAAACAAATTCAAAAGTTAAAAAGCCGTCACATTCTGACAGGAAAGCGTTAAAAAGATTTGTCGCGGCAGTCGTTGCCGTATGTATTATTGCCGCAGCAATCGCGGTTCCGGTTCATTTTGGCGGATTAAAAAAAGCTATGCTGGCAGTTCGCGGCGGTAAAACAGAATACCCTTATGTGCTTGTTCACGGTCTCGGCGGCTGGGGTGAAAGCACAGGAATAAACTCCGTTGTGAAATATTGGGGCAGTACCTCAGGCGACATTGCCGCTCATCTTAAACAAAAAGGTAAAACCGTATACGAACCCAGTGTCGGTCCCGTTTCCAGTAATTGGGACAGAGTATGCGAGCTGTACGCTCAGCTTACCGGCACACGAGTTGATTACGGCGAAGCTCATTCAAAATATCATCATCATGAACGGTACGGTGAAAACTTTGAAACGCCTCTTGTTGAAAATTGGGGTAAAAAAGTAAAAATTAACCTTATAGGTCATTCATTCGGCGGTATAACGGCCAGAACTCTCGCGTATCTTCTCGAAAACGGTGATGAAGCTGAGCGCAAAGCTTCAGGCAAGGATGTTTCTCCGCTTTTTGAGGGAGGTAAGGGCAACTGGGTATTCAGCGTAACAACCTTGTGCGCACCTCATAACGGCTCATCTCTGACAGAAGCGGTAAATTCCGTCACAGAGGATATAGGCAGTCTGGGTTCTCTTATAGGCTTAGGTGAAATCGGCAAGCCGGACAGCACACAAATTCTTGCGTCTTTATGCTTCGGACTTGCGGGTTTCAGTGAACCGATAAAAGGAACATATGATTTCAAGCTGGGCCATTTCGGGCTTGGTAAATCCGAGGGCGGCATAACGGGTGTTACAAACACAATCAGCACTCTTTTAAGCCTCGGTAAAGACCATGCGGGCTTCGACCTTTCTCCCGACGGAGCGGCACAGATAAATTCAAAAATCAGGACTGTTAAAGGCGTATATTATTTCTCATACGCATACTGCACAACCCATGAGGGTACTCTTGT
The DNA here is from genome assembly GCA_045597925.1 of Acutalibacteraceae bacterium. Taxonomy (GTDB): domain Bacteria; phylum Bacillota; class Clostridia; order Oscillospirales; family Acutalibacteraceae; genus CAG-488. Next base: position 38,990 of record JAZLLB010000186.1, on the reverse strand, counting down.
TAAAGGAAAGCAGGTTCCTGTCGGCGGAACGCTGCCGCTGCTTTACGTTCCCGCGCTTTTAATTGGCAGATACGCAGGCACTACGAAAGGCGGCATTGTGATTGACGAATCATGGCAGCCAAACGATGGACTTGTAAGTGTTGTTTCGGCGCAATACCCCTCAAATGAGGAGTATTTTGACTATGACGGCGATGTTAAACATATCAAAACAGGCATATGGAATTTTATGGGTACATCTGACGGCGATCACGGCACGGTTGTCGGTCTTAACTCAACCGCCGAAAAGACCTTCGGCTTTTATGACAATTTAACTGAAATGATAGATTCACTCAGATAACGCAAAACAACGATTTTTCACTGCGCATTACCGCACACTTCAGTAATATGTCTCAAACCGATATCCGCGGTGAGGCAATAAAATATATCGGGAGGACGAAAATCCTCCCGAATTTTGTGAAATATGAAAATGTGTATCAGCTTTATGAAATCAATGAACCGTCTTTCTTGTAACCTTTTTTCTTTCACCTTTTTCGTTGACAATATAAGTACTTTCAAGTGCCGAAACGAGACTTGCCTTATACGCTGCAATATATTCCGCTCTCAGCTCAGCCTGCTCAGCTTTTTCCGCTTCGCTGAGACCCTCCGATTTTGATTTTCTCGCAAGCTCATTTATTCTGTCTATCTTTGACTGTTCCATAACTACTCCTTATTTTTACATACGGGGCAAACGCTCATGCATATTCCGCACACAGCTCCCCTGCCGATATTTTTAAATGCTTTTTTCATGTATTCACTGCATTTTTCCGGGTCAAACACTTCTTCGCGTTCCATTCCCGGATGCCACAATATTCCTTTTATCGCTCCTGATGGGCAGGCGTTTACGCAGGCGTCACATTCAATACACGGTGAAACGTATTTTCGGCTGACTGTCTCAAACGGGCAATCGGTTATTACCGTGCCGAGCCTGACATTCGCACCGAATTTTTTGTGAATAAACAGGGAGTTTTTTCCTATTCCCCCAAGCCCTGCTAAGGACGCGGCTTTTTTGTGAGAATATCTGCCCTTATAATTCCAGCCGTCTTTATTTATGCTCTGTGAAGCGGCAACGGGGATATATTTATATCCTTCCCTCTGAAGCATCATTCCGGCTTTTAGGCAGACATTATCAATAAAAGCGTTGACTGTTCTGTAATGATGAAAATACGTGTGTGTAGGTTCGTTTTTTATTTCCTCAACTACAGCTGTTGAAAGATTAACCACCACGCTCAGTGCATATGAATTTTCGCCAAAAGGTCCGTCAGGAAGGTGCGAAAACCCGACATCTGATGCTCCGTTTTCATAAAGCATATTTTCAACTTTTTTCTGGATTTCCAAAACCGCACCTCAATTCACTAATTTACCGCTGATATTACTTTTTAAATCACACAGCATAATATCGGTGATAATATGAACGAAACAGAATATATTCAGTCGAGAATAAAACATCTCGAAGAAATCATAAACAATCCTGACACTCCGCAAAATGTAAGACTAAATCAGCAAAACGCTCTGAAAAATTACCAATCCGAGCTTAATCAGCTGAACTGCAAATCATTTTAAAACAGTTATTGTTATGTCTCCGCTTTTTTCACCGATATATTCACCGTCAAGATAAGCCCTTGCGAAATATCGGCACTCATATCTGCCGGCTGAAAGCTTTCTGTCAAGCTTATCCCCTGAAACAAACTGACCCGGCTCTATCATCGGAGATGTATAAAGGAGCTTTTCATCGTTCCCGTCTCCTACAACCTGATATATAAGAAACCGGAGCGTATATCTGCAGGCTTCCGGATTTTCAAACATGAAATTGCCTTTTGAGCTGTCATCTTTAAGTCTGACGTTGTTATTTATTAAATACTTTATTTCTCCCTCAGGAACATCACTTATATGCTCAGAGCTGTTTATCTCTGCAAGCAAACCGTTTTTCGCTTTCGCTTTAGGCGTAAAAAACCACCTGACACCCGGGGTGAAAATCCTGATAACTATTATGCATACCAAAAGCAGAACAACAGCTGCTGCACAAGCATATTTTTTGAAAGCCTTTATATTATCTTTTTTCAAATTAGTTAACACCGATTTCAAGATTTATTTTTACAGTCTGCATTCCTGTGTTTTTACATGTTTTCGCGTCATATCCCATAACCGCCATTGTCAGTTCATGAGAGCCGTAAGACATTTCTTCAAAAAACATCACCGATTTCACCTGCTTACCGGGTTCAATACCAAGCGAACGGTATATTTCTCTGCCTTCCTCATCAAACAAAAAGAATATCAGCACGCAATCATTTGAGCTGATGCTGCCGAACTCAATCAGCGCAGGCTCATCATATTCACTCATTATAATATTATCGTTAACAAAAAAGCTGAATGCCCTGCGATTTCCTTTAGATTTAGTTGCTTTCGCAAGCGTTTTTTGCTGATTTTCAGAAATATCCATATCGAAAGCAATGGATTCAGGCTCGACTCTTCCCTTAAATTCTATATCTTTTATATAATCAGGAACCACTGTTTTTTCATCCAGCAAATTAACTGCGGCAAAAGCCATCGAAATACAGACAAAAACAACTACTAACAATGCCGCCGCTATTTTTTTTATATTGTATTCTTTCTTAAACTTTTCAAAAGATGCCGCCGTGTTTCGCTTGGATTTTTCAGCTTTCTCAAAAGAGGCTTTATCTTTCTTGGAAACACTGTTTTTTTTGCCTGCCGCCGGCTTTATACCGCCGGCATTACCGGATATCTGCGAACTTTTTTTGTCCATTTTATTATTACTGCCCGCGGCAGATTTATCCGCCGCAGGCTCACTTGTTTTCGTATTGATTTTATCGTTCATCTGTATCATCCCTCTGATGAGCCGCTCCACGGAAGCCTGTCAATTCCCCAAAGCTGCTGATAACGGTTTATCTGAACAGATTCAACAGAAACAGCCAATCTGGGTGTTGCGGACTCAACAAGATTAGAACTTATAAATTCGCTCTCGTCAAACCCTATAATTATTGATTTATCAAAATCATTACTGAGATTTGAAGCTTCTTTACAGTAAACACAATAGTCGTTGCTGCGGTTGTCATACCACTTTTCGGCAAACTTAAACGGAAGCATAATATTCTGCGTAACCGTTCCGTCGGGCAACGCCCATTCAACGTTCATCTTAACTCTTGTGTAGCAATTTGAACGACCTTTCTGCATTACGTTTATTCTTAAATTGCCGATATAGTTTTTGTCATTAGAATTAAGACTTAATTTATATAAGCCGTCTTTATCTGCCGATGCACTGTATTCTGTTCCGTCATTCAGTTTAAAATATACGCGCGCGCTGCTGCTGAAACCGAAAAGTCTGCCGTTCTGCTGCAAAGAGTTGGTGCTTGTATACCATGCCAAAGAGCCTGAAACAACTGCAATAACCGCAACGACACTTATGATAACCGCAGCTATTTTTCTTCTGCTTTTTTTCATATCAATCAACACCCTGCCCTTTAAAACTTATCTTACCATTGCGCCGTCAACATCCTGCGTTGCGGTCATCGTCATATTGATGCTGTAATCAATCGAATTCCATGCAGATTCGGCAAACGCAAAATCAACACCTGCTTCATCATATTCAATCCACAAAGCAACTTTGACTGTTTTTGTTTCACCCGGATTAATTAAAACATAGTGACCGCTGTTCCCGTCTGCTCCTAAATTATATCTGTCAAGTGCTCTATCATTCACATTGTTTCCGAGAGCAGTATAAATCGTCTTTTTAATGCTCCCGTCAACAAGCATATCATCGGTATAATAGAAATACTTCAGTCCTTTTGCCTGCGTATTGTTTTTAACGGTCGCATAAATTCTTGCGGGAAGTCCGCCTTTATTATTGACTTCAACGTCAACAACCTTAACAACTGAATCGAATCCTGTTTCTCCCTCGTCTTCATAAGCTGTCGCGCCGTCAAAAATAATAGCGTTTTCAAATGAATAACTGCCGTTAACATCAAAATCAGCGAACACAAATTTATTATTTGTTCCGCTTACCGACTGTGACTGATAAAACCATGCCGTAGTCGGTGACATCACTGAAAAATATCCGACGCACATAACAAGAGCCAAAGCCATAACAACTGCGGATATTTTTTTAACTCTGTTCATTGCTGTCACCTCTCGTTTTAGATTTTTTTGTTTTTTGTATAATCGTTGCAGTCATAATCAGCGCTATGAGAACAACCGCCAGAATCACACTGATTTTTATTAAATCAAGTGAAGAAAAAGCTATTGAAATGTATCCTAAAACAGGTACGCTGTACCAAACTTTACCTTGAATCTGTTCTGAGGCAGACGGCTGAGGGTCTTCGCTTTCATTCGCATCACCCTTGGTTCTGAACATTCCGGCTTCATAATCAATCAATGTTATTCTGTGTGTAAAATAACCGCTTCCGTCCGGAAAAGCAACCGTAACAATATCGCCTTCATTGATCATATTGAAATCCGTCTGTTTTACAAAAACAACATCGCCTCTGCTGAAAACAGGCTCCATGCTGTCCGTTATTACAGCAAAGCCTTTTGCACCGCTGAAGATATTGAACGCTGTAAAACACACGGCGGCAGCCGTAACTATAACAAGAATATTAAACAATACATTCAAAGGTTTTATTTTCATAATTAATTATTAATATCTGAATTTATCTGGTAGTCTGCCAACGCGCTCCATCCCACATAGTCAGCCTGCTTAGCCTCAAAAATAACATCTACCGTAACTTCATTTCCTGAATATGAGGCAGTATCTATATCGTTTTTATACAGAATACTTTTTATTATATCAATATTTGAAACATCCGGAGTTATTGAACAGGCATTATCCGGATCTGAAAGAACTTTCGAGCCGTAACCCGGGCCTACATAATAGAAGCATACCTCGCCTGAAGCGCTTTTGCACGGCAGCCATTCGCCGGGATTCGCAAATTCAACCTGAAGATCTTCATCTTTATCAGCAGAATATACCTCTGTACTCTTAACTCCTGACGAAAAGCTTGTGTACTCTATTCTTACTCTTATCTGCGTATCAATTGAAGAATTGTTAATCATTGTAAGAGTAGCATTTTTATTATTAAGCAAAACAAGGTTCTGACCCGGATAAATACAAGGTCTTCCATAGTAATCCTCTTCCACAGTTCCGAGAATTTCTTCTTCGCTGTCAAAATTTATAACTGCGATACTGATATCCTGCGCTCTTTTGACCGCCGTAATAAACCATGCGCCGGAATCCCGGCTTGACATAAGACCTGTTATAACAGCAAGAGAAGCTATTAAAGCTACTATTCTTCTTTTCATACTAATCCTCCTGTGGCATCCTGCGCTTCATAACAAAAACTTCAATCTCTATAGCTATCCACGCGATGTATATACATACTGCAACAATTTTACCTACCGTTGAATTCAGAAAAGCAACCGCATATCCGAGAGCCGGAATTGAAAAATCAACCTTTCCTTCAACAAAATAATAGTTGATTTCAGAAGGATCAGCCTCTTCATTAGCATCGCCTTTTGTTTTAAACATTCTGTTAGCTTCATCAATCGCAACAACACGGTGAGTGAAGTATTTTGTTTCTGTATTATTTCTGAAAGTCAGCACATCGCCCTCTGATATTTTTTCAAAATCGACCTTCTTCTCAATCACAAGGCTGCCCTGCGGTATCGTCGGACTCATACTGTTCGTTTCTATATAAAACGACTTATATCCGAAAACTTTCGGTATATAAACAGCCATGAGTAAAAACGTCAAAATACAGATAATAACTGAACTAATCAGAATTTTTATTTTTTCTGTCTTCTTCTGATTCATCAGCAACCTGATCCTCCAACTCATTTCTGTTAACAATCATATTAACAAGATTTACCGCTTCTGAAAAAGTAATAAATATTAACGGCAAAATAATTAAGAAAAATATAACCTTGGGATTCTGAAGAATTCCGAGAACAGAACCGGAAACAACGCCTAAATTCAGAACTACTTTTCCTATAATTCTTTTATAAAGTACGGGCGCAATATCATCTGACTGGTTTGCGTCACCCTTTGTTATATACTCGCCCTCTCCTGAAATCAAATAATGTCTTTCAACAATTCTGTGTGTTTCAACTCTTCCGTTTATCATCGGATCCGGATCAGGTGAATAGAAACTGATTATATCCCCGACATTCAGTTCAGACTGTTTCGTTTCTTTCGCAACAACAATGCAGCCCGTTTTCAACTCAGGCTCCATGCTTCCGGTTTCAACCCGCATTACACTGAAGCCCAAAACCTTGGGAACCTCGCCTTCATTTGCTTTTAAAACAGAAATAAAAATCGCCAAACCGAAAACAAAAGACAATACTGTTATCACCGACATTATTCTTTTAAAAACCGTCTTGAATTTTTCTTTTTTCAGAGAATTATTTTCGCTTTTCGTTTTCATGTCAGCCTACCTGCTGACCAAGCAGTTTAACTTCACCGAGCGAAACTTTTTCATTCGTTGCGGGAGCAATTGCACCGTCAGCCTTAACATACACATTATAAAACAAGCGGAAATCATAATTTTTATTGTTCTGATAGCTCGAAACATCGTACGTGAAAATATCCGCTGATGAATAATCTGACATTTTCAGTCCTTTTTCGCTCAAAAGCTCCTCACCTGTTGAGGTGCAAACCAACTTATAATCAAAATAAACATATTTCGCGGTTTCGTTCCCGGACGAAAGCCCGTCAAAGCTCATTATGAGCTTAATCAACTTATCGCTGAATGTCTTTATATCCATTCTGTAATACGCGGTCTTTCCCTCACACATATTACTCATAGACATATTACCCGCAATCTGAGAGTAACTCGCACCTTCATCTGTTGACTCAAAATATTTAACAGCAAGCGTTGAACCCGAAACATTAGAATCAATTTCAAAATCGCCTACTTTCTTGTTCAACGAAAACCAAGAAAAAGTTACAGCCACCAAAGTAAGGGACGAAGCAATGAGCAGTATTAAATTTTTGATTGTCTTAAAATCTCTTTTCATTTTTCAACCCTCATATTCTTTGGTCAGAATTATCTTGCAAGACTCTCCCACAGTGAGAATACACCCCACGTGGTTTCTGTCTTAACTATTGATATATCAAGATTAACTTCTTCTTCCGCGCCTGACTCAACATACCAGCCATTGCTCCCCGCATCGGAAACTTTGATTGTCATTCCTTCGGAATCAGTTGCGCTTACACTGAATCTATAACCCATCGGAAGACTTGAAGCAACATAGAAACCGCCAGTTGCAACAAGAATTCTGTTTATGGGTTTGATTTCACTGCCGCAGGTAGTAAAGAAGTCAGATGTAACCGCCGTTCCGCCAACGCCGGACTTAATAAGAACACCGGTAATCATTGAATCCACCGCACGGTCACCTGTACGGTTTTTCAAATTATAGTTAACAGTAACATTACCCGTTGAAACCTCAAAACTCGCTTTGTCTGCCGGAAGAGCGGCAATTGCTGCTTGTTTATTGGAATATTCATCTTCCATTACGGGAACAGGATATGTTCCTTCAATCTGATTCCACTCTTCAAGTCCTTTGGGCTTAGATGATACAAGCTGTGAGGTTGTAAGAGCGGTGATGTCTTTTTCTGTTACTCCGAGTGTTGTTTTATCACTGTAAACATATCTCATTTCGTCCGCGTAGAGAATCGTCGTTTTCTTGTCCTCGTTTACGCCGGCGATAAGAACTCTTTCAGCTTTAATGCTTCCATTATTAACCGCAACCGCAACAAAGCCTATTCCGTGAGACGTTCCGTTAGTCATAACATCAGTAAGCACAAGATTTCCGTTATTGGTACCGATTAAGGAACCGCTCGTGCCATTAACCTTGCACGCTGTGAAACTGCCGGTTACAGATGAATCACCTGCTGTAATTCCTACAAGTCCGCCGGCTCTGTTCTGTGCGGTGATTTCACTTTTCGCAAACGAACTTACTATCTTCGATGATGCAACTCCGCCCGCTATTCCGCCTACAGCGTTCTCGCCGACGATCGTCGAACCGATAACAGAGCAGTTCCGGATTCCTTTCGACGAATCACAGTAACCCGCAATTCCTCCTACATATGACTTGCCTTTGATTCCGGAATAACCGAATCCGTCAGATGCTTCAAGAAGCTCAATGTGGAGGTTTTTAACCAAACCGGCCGCGGTTACTTTGCCAAACAATCCCACAAAATCAGAATCCGAATTAATATAAAGTCCCTTAATTACATGATTCTGTCCGTCAAAAACACCTGCGAAATTCTTTATCGGCTTATATCCGTCCCGTAACGCGCCGTACACCGTTTCTCCCGTGCTGTCAATGGAAATACCGTAATCGTTGGCTGTCAATGTGATATCATTTTTTAATACGAAATAATCCATTGAGTAAACCGGTATCTTTGAAAGATCCTCAGCTGAAGAAATCACATACGGGTCTTCCTCGGTTCCGCTGCCGTTCAAAGACAACGCTTCCGTTTCTCTGTCAGAATATACATAGTTCTGATACTGCATTACAGCAGGCTCAAACTCATCATATTCTCCGCTGATTATATTATCAGTGAAATTCTCTGTAAACTTCTCATCATCATTAGGACGTACTGCAAATTTCCCGACAATCTCAGCTGTATTCTTCGCTTTTCCTGAAAGCACGGCAAAAATTCTGCTGCCTTTCACGCTCACATTATCATACGCGTAGCCAATTGCTCCGCCCTCTGCTTCAGTACCGCTCACTGCTCCGTTAACAGTGCATTTTGAAACCGCCACTGCCTTTTCCGCAATACCCGCAATTCCGCCGGCATTCGCCGCGCTGATTTCGGCAGATACTTCGCAATCACAGATTAATGAACCTTCCGCTGACGAAACCGCAACTATACCGCCCGCTGCGTCCGCACCGTTGATTTCAGAATCTTCAACATTTGCCGAGCTTATTTCACACTTGCCTAATACAAGTGCCGCGATTCCGCCCGCATTTTTAGCCGAAACAGTGCATCCGGATACTTTACAATCTTCAGCTTTTGAATTGTCCACCTGAACAACACCGGCTACAGCAGCTGCATAATCCTCAGCTTTTATGCTTGATGAAATTACGCTGATGCCGCTGATTTTTGCGTTATCTGTAACATTTGCCGCAACAACAGCCGCCGCAGTCTTACCCTCAACAGAAGCATCTTTAAAGGTTATATTTTTAACCTCCGCATCTCCGCTGAGCGAAGCGAACAATCCGGCGTTATCAGCACTTACCTTAAGTCCTGATATTTCAAAACCTGCACCGTCAAGCTTTCCTGAAAAATCGTCAACCGGAATCCATTCTTCGGAAAGATTTATATCTTTCGTTATAGTAAATACCGCGTCAGGATACACCTTAAGAATCTTAAGTGTCTGCTCGTTTTCAATGATAAACGGTGATGCCTTTGTTCCTTCGCCTGACATACCTTCAATGCAAACCATATCAACAGCAACCTCAAGTCCGTTGCTGTATTTTATAACGAGCTTTGCCCCGTCACTGTTTGTACCGACAGCTTTAACGGTTCCGTCGGCTTTATCATATACTATGAGGTTCTCAGGTTCACTGTAAATATCATCACAGCTGAACTTGCTTAAATCATATTCTGACTTAACTGCCTGTGAAACAACAGTTTTGTCTTTGCCGATAACAAGGATTCCGCCGTCTTTTGCCGTAACTTTGTTTACATCAATAACAGAATTAAGATATGCAGAACTCTGATATGAATTGATTTTTTCACTTGCAAAAGCTTTTGCGTTATTCTGATAACTTGAATAGATGATATCGCTGAAATCAACTTCACACTCTGCTGAATCTGTAAACACACTCTCATCGGCATACGCCGCCACAACAGCATTGTCGCCCTCACCTGAAATCTCAGCTGAAACCACAACATTTTCCGCTTTAATCGGTGCGCAAGCCTTTGCCGCCACGCCGGCAGCAAATTCATCAGCGCTCACTTTTCCGCCGGCTACCGTATCGTTTATCTCAAGAGTTCCCCGAACACTTCCGGCAATTGAAGCCGCGGCACAACCGCCGACTGCAGCGAAAGTCTCTGAACCGATTACCTTAACCTTATCGCAATATCCTGCGATGCCCGCCGCAATACCGTCTGATACAACTTCTGTTTCACCGTCAACCGCAGCGTTTTCAATAACAGTATCAATCGCTCTTGCGCAAACCGCTCCAGCATAAGCTACATCATAGGCAGAATCCGACTTGCACGCTTCCACTGAAACAGAAATAATTTCAGCGTTTTTAACCGTACTTGCTTCCGCATACGCCGCTACCGCCGCCGCATTGCCTTCAGCCGATACGGCTGTAACAGATGTGTCTGAAACTTTCACATCGGCGATAACCGTATCTTTGATATTCGCAGCTATACCCGCCGCAAGAATGTCTGCCTCTATGTCGGATTTTGTAACAGTGATATCAAAAATCTCCGCACCGTCAGTGTATCCGAAAAGGCCGCCGAATTCTACGCCGTTTATTACGATTCCGCTTACTTTATGTCCGTTGCCGTTGAACACGCCGTCAAAAGGAGACTCCTTACTGCCGATTACCTTGAAGCCCTTGCCCTCGTTATAGAACTCCCCGCCGAATTTGAAATCATCTTCTGAAAATACTATATCATCTGCTAATTCAAAATACGCCTTTTCACCGACATATTCCGAAACAGCTTCAAGCTCTAATGCATTGGAAATAATATAAGGAGATTCCTTGGTTCCGTCGCCTTTAAGCAATATGTCTATATCCGCAACTGTATCAAAATGAACGTCCAACGCTATTTCTTCGTCTGAGGAAAGCTTATATGTTCCGACTATGGCAACCTTCCCCGCTTCCGCAGTGGAAAGCTTAACCTTATTTTCAGAAGACGCAATTATTCCGACACGTTCCTCTGAATCCGATCTCCAACCCGAATCTTTATCAAACTTAAACCCGAGCTCATCAGCAGCACTGTTAGTAACTTTAACAGTTAACGTCTTTTCGCCCTTAATTGTGCCTGAAAGTGAGGATTTCACCGCGCTGTCAAGATCGTGATACGTTTCCGGAGCATTAACATTTCCGTATGCGCCAAGACCTGAAGCGTATGATGAGAACACAATGCCGTCAACCGCTTTAGAAACCTCTTTCTCACTGAGATACGCAACATAACCGACAACATGACCTGATGTTATTTTTTCATCTGGAACGGTTTCATTAATCTTAGCGGAGATTACACAGTTTTTCACGGAAACTCCGTCAACATCCTGTGAAAGAACCGAACCTATAACGCCGCCGGCATAGTCAGCCGCTGAAACAGAACCTGCTGCGTTGGTATTATTAATTTTAACTGAGCTGAAATTATCCGCAGAAACGCGGCCGATTATTCCGCCCGTGCCTTCTATTACTTTTGTGGCTGATTCTGAGCCTTTTACTGCTGCGAACGATTTTGAATCGCTGACTGTCGTTGAGTCTGCTGCTTCACCTACAACACCGCCGGCAACAGCAGCTTTTACGCTGACCTTTTTATCAATATCAGCTGATTTTATTTTGGAATTTTCGCTAATGCCAACAACACCGCCGGCCACAGCCGCATTGCCCTCTGTCTTAATCTGCGATGACTTTACATCCGCATTCTTCAAAGTTCCGCCGAAGACTCCGCATATACCGCCGGCAACAGGAGCGGAACCCAGAACATCAGACTTCGCGATAATCTTTATTCCTTTTACAACAATATTGGAAAGCTTAACATCTTCAGCGTCAGCTATAACTCCGCCGACTGTTTCTTCAGCAGTCAGTTTTGAATTTTTAACGACCACGGACTTAACTGTCGAATCGTTTGCTCTGCCGATGATGCCTACATCATTATCGCCGGCAGCCGCAGCATTATTCACTGAGATTTTTTCAAGTTTTGCCGATTTTATTCCGCCTGCAAGAATACCGGAATTGTTCATGGCTTTTACTTCGCAGTCTGTTATTTTAACGTTCTTCACTGAGCTGTTATTTATTTCGCCCGCGAGAACACCCGCGTAATTTTCATCTGTTGAAACCTTACAGTCCTTAAATGATACATTTTCAACGGTTGTTTTCCCTTTTATCTGCGCCGCAAGAACGCCCGCATAACTGCCTTCAGACTTGATTACCGCGTTTTTAAAGGTGATATTCTTAATAACAGCACCGTTGAGTGTTCCGAAAAGTGCCGTCTTAGTTTCGGACTCAGAATTAAATCCGATGATTGAACAGTCACCGCCGTCTATCTTTCCTTCAAAAGCACCTGCCGCGCCGCCAACTGCTTTAAAATTAACATCAGACATATCTATATCTTTTGTAATTATAAAGCTCTTGTCTTTTAATTTATCAAAATTATCGTTTATATATGTGAAATCAGTACCGTTGCTGATAAGGTAATTACCGTCTGCATCTTTTACAAGACCGTTTGAAATACTGATTTCAGCACGCAGACCTGTCTCCTTATGAACAAATACAAGCGAACTGTTGCGGACTGTTGTACCTTCTTTTGCCGCCTTAACCGGAATATAGGCAACTCCGCCTTTGATTTCAATACCGTCACGGTCAACGGAAAGCTCCTCACCGTCAAACATTACTTTAAAATCTTTAACTTCCGCCTCATCGGCATCTATAATTCCCGAAGGAAGAACAATTGATACAACGCCGCCCTTACCGGATATAAATCCGTCTTTGCCGGATTCAAATGTCCATTTTTCGGCATCAATATTTTTGAATTTTGACGGAGCCGCCGCCGCTTTCTTATTTGAAGCTCCGTAATTGGTATTTTCAACCTTTACGCCTGCATTACCGCTGCCGATGAGAACATACTTTACAACGTCTGAATAAAGCGTTGCATAGCAATCTTTTACAAGCGTATTCGCACTGCCGGATACCTTGCCTATAAATGCAGCACTGCCGGCAATATTATTATCATTTTTAGAAGTTACGGAAGCGGAAACGCCGCACGATTTTACAACCGCATAATTACCGTCAAGAACACCGATGAAGCCTGCTATATTACTTATTTCATTTGTTCCGACATAAACGGGAATATTGCAGAAACAATTCTCGACTACCGTTTTGCCGCTGACTTTATTGATGAACGCAGCTGTCCCGCTCTTTTTTGCAGAAAAACCGACAAAAGAATTATCTTCGGATTTTGCGCCTTTTGTGAGTCTTACATTGCTTATCAATGCATTCTCCGCATCGCCGAACATCGCTGTTTTTATTTCGCCTTTAAGAACCGCGTCAAGATTTTTAATCTTTCCGCTGACGGTCTGGCAGAACGGTTTTACAGCATACACTTTATGTCCGTTTCCGTTAAATGAACCCGTAAGACTGAAAGAACTGTCATATTTTTCAGGCATTGTTATATCTTTTCCGAGTGAGAAGTGAGCATACGGCACTTTTGAAATCATGCAAAGCTCCGCTCCGCTGTTAATCTCAAGAGGAGAAGTCTCGCTCATACCGTCTCCGTTCGAATCTGAAAAAGTCAGAACCGTCACTGAATCTTTAACAGAAACAACAGCTGAATTTTTATAGCCTGATTCCACAGCAACACGTAAAGTGTACGTAACTGTTCCCGTTTCACCGGCCTTAGATGCTGTTATGCTGATTCCGTCCCTTGTTTTTTCACAAGAAATTCCGCTTCCCTCAAAACGTACCTTTGAAAATGTATCAAACGCATACCTTGCTTTACCGCAGCTTCCCGCAAATGAGGATTTAGATACGGTCTTCACTTCATTCTTTTTAACAATAATATATTTTGCATCATCGCAAATATTTCCGTCCGCTGTTCCGTCGGCATACGCTTTGTCCCTGCCGCTTACCTGCGATGACCATACATTACCAACACCGCATGTCTCACCGAGTGCGACTACAGCTCCGGTTTCAGAGCTTGACGGTACAGCGACAAAAGCATAGCAGTCCCTGACCTTGGAATTTGAGCCTGATGATTTGCCCGCTATGCCGCCCGCATATTCAGAACCGCTTACTTTACCTGAGGTAACGCACGAAACAATTGATCCGGTGTTCTTTCCGGCAACGCCTCCGAAAATTGAGCCTGAACCGACTGTCGCTTTAATATCATCGACGGTTGACGCTTCAATCCTGCCGGTATTCTTACCCGCTATGCCGCCGACCGCGCCGCTGTAAGCTGTCTCAACTGTCGCAGAAACCTTTACCTGGGAAATTTTACCGGTATTTATTCCCGCAACAACACCTATATTGTTTTTCTCCGCTTCAGAATGAATTACAGCTCTTGTTATTTCTATATCTGAAATCTCTCCGCCGTTTATGCCTATAAATCCTGTGGATTCCTTAATAATCAGTGAGCCGTTCACTGTTTTTGAATCAGTATTGCTGTTTCCTCTGTCGAAAACATTTATTCTAACAGCTTTAATTTCACAATTTCTGATTACGCCGTTATTATATACTGCTATCGCAGAATTAACGACAGCTTTTTTGTTCATTACATCAATTGTAATATTCTCAAATCTTACATTCTCTATTACGGATTTTGAACCGATATATCCGAATACCGCCGCACCGTCAGAGCCTGTATTATCAACATTAAGTCCGTAAATCTTATGATTCTTCCCGTTAAGTGTAAATCTTACGGTATTTGAAGAAGCATCGCTCTTTGACTTATCAACAGAAACAACTGTTCCCGGGAAAACAGAATTTTCCTTCAAATCAGAATACGATACCTGAGAAAGGTCAATATCATCATTGAGTACGAAAAATTTATCTGCCGAATTTGAGTCATTGATGATATCCTGCATTTTAAAGAAATCGTCCGCGTCAGAAACAAGATACGGATTTGACTCAGTGCCTGCTCCCTTTAAACGGCCATTTTCAACGGAGCCGCCTTCTGCAACTACGTTGGGTGCCGCTGTCGTTTCTTCTTCAGACGCAGAAGCCGTGGTCTCCTGCGATTCGGTTACACTTTCAGAGTCAGCAGATGATGAAGATTCAGTTGTAGAAAGCGTTTCGGACACAGCATTACTGTAAGTTTCCGCAAATACGGAGTACACCCCCGTTGATGATAACAACACTGCTATTGAAAGTATCAATACCAGTACCCTTTCCGTAACTTTTCTCTTCATCATAAAAACCTCCACGACGGTCAAATCATATTCCGCAGCCGCTGCTGTTCGGACAACGGAATCACAAAAACATCCTAATGCTTATTTGGCATTCTTAGCTTCTTTTTTGGCTGCTTTTGCAGCTTTTTCTTTGGCTATGCGCTCTTTTTCACGCTGCTTCGCCTTTTCAATGCGTTCTTTTTCTTTCGCTTTTTCCTTTTCCCTTGCGAGACGTTCTTTTTCCTTTGCTTTTTCTTTTGCTATACGTTCTTTTTCGAGCTGCTTTGCTTTCTCCGCGGCAATTCTTTCTTTTTCCTTTGCCTTAGCTTTAGCTATACGCTCTTTTTCAAGCTGAGCGGCCTTTTCTTTAGCAATCCGCTCTTTTTCTTTCGCCTTTTCCTTCTCTGCTTTTTCTTTTTCAAGACGGGCAGCTTTCTCTTTGGCGAGACGTTCTTTCTCTTTAGCCTTAGCCTTTTCAGCTCTTTCCTTTTCAAGCTGAGCGGTTTTTTCTTTTGCTATACGCGCTTTTTCCTTAGCTTTCTCTTTCTCTGCTCTTTCTTTTTCAAGACGGGCGGCTTTTTCTTTTGCTATACGCTCTTTTTCTTTTGCCTTAGCTTTTGCTATGCGCTCCTTTTCAAGCTGGGCAGCTTTTTCTTTTGCAAGACGAGCCTTTTCTTTAGCAATACGCTCCCGTTCAAGTTTTTCAGCCTCTTCCTTTGCCTTACGCGCTTTTTCTTTGGCAATGCGGGCTTCTTCTTTCTGCTTCGCAATAAGAGCCAGCCTTTCCTCCCGCTCCTTGGCAAGACGAGCCTTTTCCTTTTCCTTGCGGGCCATCTCTTTAGCAAGAGCAAGCTCTTTTTCTTTCTTTGCTTTGAGCCTTGCTTTTTCTTTTGCCTTGCGCTCTCTTTCGAGTGCTTTTTCTTTTTCTATACGCGCTTTCTCGCGAGCTATGCGGCGGCGTTCCATCTCTTTTTCATGAGCGATTTTTGCTTTGATTTTGTCTTCAATCGCTTTCTTTCTGGCATTTTCGGATTCAATGGCACGCTCAATTGCATCATGAATCCGTTTTTCACCTTCAAGTTTACGCTTTGAAACACGTTTTACTTCGTCAACAAACACTTTTCTGATTTCGATTTCTTCCATATCGTAATCCAGAACAAGCTCCTCAGCAAGACGCTTAAGCAGCTTCGGCTTGATTTTTCTCATCTTAGCCTTTTTGCCTAAAGAATCCTCTGAAACCGTATTATTTTTAAGAAGCATATAATTGGCGGCGATTAAACGGTTAAGCTCCGTCCTATATTCATCGCTTACCATTTCATTTGATTCTTTTGAAATAATTTCATAGCCGACATCACGGTATGACTGTATAAACTGCCAAAGCTTAAGGCAGGCTCTGAAATTCGGATTCTTCTGAATAGCGTTGGTTCTCATAATAGGAGGACGAACGGGAACACAGCCCTGAAGCTCTTTCATAAATCCGGAGTGCGCGTACTCATTTATTATTTTCTTGATTCTCTCAATCCTCTGGAACGCAGACGCGTTTTCACCATCGATATTGGTATTATCTTCAAGGTCGTTTCCGCCTGACTGTGTTGAGATTTCAAGTTTATACGTGATTTTTTCTTTTCCGCGGTAAGTTTCGTTTTCCATCTTCAATGATGCCATATTTTCATCATCTGAAAGATTGAAAAGAACATTGTATCTTACATCAATAAATCTGATAAGATTCTGCATAAGGGTAAACACGAAACGATTTTCATAAACCTCAAAACTTTCTTCTCTGAAAACGTTAAGTATTTCATTGGGAGTAACATCGTCACCCTCAACCTTAGCAATCATATTTGTATGCTGTGCAAGATGGCGCACAGACTCAGCCGTAATTTTTTTCGCTCTTTCAATCGGAACAATCTCTTCCTCCTGAATGATGAACTTACGGGGAACACGGATAATATTATCAAGCGGAATTATGCATGCTTCAATTTCTTCAACCCATGTTAAATCAATTTTCTTTTCAAAATAACGGTTAAAAAGTGAATAGTTGGATTGACCTCTTTCAACAATATCCGCCATATTCTCATAGAACTGGTTATCTGTCGTGAGAGCAGCCATGCTGTCTTTATATTCTAAAAATAATTCAAGATACGTTTTATCCATCTGCGCCTTATGCCCCTTTGCATAGATTTATCGGGTTTATGCCATTACATAAGCTTCTGAAGTCTTAAGAGATACTCTTTTGATTCCATCATGTTTGATTTTCCGAAATGCTTGTTAAGATATGTAATAAGTCCGTCAATTTCATCACGGATGAATGAAAGGTTCAAACTTTCAAACTTACGAAGAATCTTATGACAGAGAACGAAGTCAATGCCGTCGATTTCCGTTCCGCCGCAGCCTACATATGCCGGAACAAACTCTTTAAGCTGCTTAACAATACGGTTACCGAAAGCAAGACGGAAGTGCTCAATAACATAGTCATCGAGTTCCTCAAGTTTGCGGAGATTTTCTTCTGATACTTTATATTTTTCCTGGCATTCCGTAAACATAGCTTCAAGATGCTTGTAGCTGAGAGGAAGCCACTCTGTGTAGGGAGCCTCAAAAAATTTACCCTTTGAGTTGATGTCAATCGGAATAGCACGGTCATAAACCTTATCTGATACAGCGAATGTGGAGTCGTCGTTATTGATTGTGCCGATGTACCACATATTTTCGGGAAGTCTGAGCTTTCCGTCAAAGAGATGCTTGGGGTCTGTGGGCCAAACACTCGGAACAAGAGATACAACCCACTCGTCTCTTGTAGGCATCTCGAGGATTGAAAGAAGCTCCGCGAAGTAATACTCAACACGGGCGATATTCATTTCGTCGAGAACGGTAATAAAAATTTCTTCTTTATATGTTGCTTCATACATCTTCTTGAGAACTTCTGTTTCATTGAAGCGCTTTGTAAATTCGTTGAAGTAACCGAAAATTTCAGTACGGTCACGCCATGAAGGCTGAACAGATGCGATTGTTGCGGGATTGCGCAGGAATTTACCCCACGCATAAGCAAGTGAAGTTTTACCTGTACCCGAAATACCCTGGAGGATAATAAGTCTTGTTGTCGCAAACGCTGAAAGGAAAAGCCTTATAAGTTTGGGTTCATAGAAAAGACCCAACTGAGAGCAGGCAAAATTACGGAATCTGTCGCAAATTTCGGGAAGTGTAATTTCGTTATCAAACTCAGGAGCCACATAGTCACCGATTTCAAGGTCAACCTGTGTGCATTTATAGAAACGGCTGTAATCATCTGCCGTCATATCAACGTCATCTGATTTTTCCTCTTCATCCTCTTTTTCTTCCTGCTCTACGAAGGGGCTTTCACCGGGCTTAAGACCGAGCTGTGAAACCTTCATAGCAAGGATTCTTTCCTTTTCAGATGAAAGTTTGATGATTTCTCTGTTAAGATTGCCGACTTCATTAAGAAGTTCTTCCTGGTCAACAAGAGTTTTGCGGACTCTGACGTACTTCTTAACAAGAACCACAACAAGAACCACGATAACCGCAAGAATCGCTATTGTCGCTATAACGGTAAGAATTGCGATAATCCAGTCTGTCGCTTTGAAACCCGCTGAGTTTGCCTTGAATATTCCAATGTATTTAGGGATATTGAACATATTTACAATGCCCAATCCGATACCCTTAAAGATACCGAATAATCCCTGTACAAAAAACTGATTTAAAAATTCCGAAATAAATGCTGTTACTGTCATTTAAGCCACCCTCTTAAAATTATTTATATATATCGGTGAATATTTTATATTTTATCTGATTCCGATGATTTCTTTTCAGCATCCTGCTTAGCGAGATATTCTTCAATCGCCTTGCGTTTAACTTCATCGGATATATTTTCTGATTTAGCAGACATAAACAGAGCTATGAGCTTATATACCTGCCAGATAAAGAACAGAGCAAGAGGTATAATTACACAAAGCATGAAGCCGAGCTGTGTCTGCAGGAAATCAAGAGCTTTACCGATACCCACAATAGTTATACCTTTCTTGATATTAACAGGCTGACCGCCTTCAATATCGGCACCTGCACCTATCTGCTTAGCGACAACCTCATAGGGTGTAACGGGTGTATTATCTTCAGTGCTTATAGCATCACCCTTTGTGGCATACGCAAACACAGTGCCGTCATCATTAAAAGTAACATCAACGATTCTATGGGTATTGAAGCCTCTTACGGTGTTGCCCGCGCTGTCAGACATAATTGTCGAGAATGTGATAACATCACCGACCTTGAGAGTTTTACCGTCAAGAGCCTCTTCTGTTGAAACGCCCTTTGAAATAATCAGGTCGCCCTCGCCGATTGTAGGCTCCATTGATGAGGTCTGAACCGAAAACGGAGTGTAACCGAGAATGTTGCCGACACCCACACTAGAACTCTTCGATGTAAACGTCATAACAGTGATGATTATTGCAACGATAATAAGAATTATCAGCAATACATCTGATATGACTCCGAGAATACTTTTTCCTTTTTGCTGTTCCATAACAATATCCACCTTTGATTTGTAAAACTTTGACTGTATAAGTCATTTAAAAGCATATTACTATACTCTTAAATCACCCATGCAGAGTCCGGCAAGTTCGTCCGGCAGAGCAGAGCCGCTGCTCTGCCGGAAAAATATGTTAACCAATGCTAAACCGCTGATCAGGCATCTGAACCAGCAACTACGAAATTAAGTGTTATTGAAAACTTAGTAGTCTGGATACTTTCACGGCTGTCAACGTCATTACCTTCAGCCCAGATATATACTCTGAGTTTTGTAATACCTGCAGCAAGGTCAAATGTCTTTGTTTCGTCGTCGCTCCAGAAAACCTTTCCCTGAGGAGCAGCTGTACCTTCGGTTACTACTCTGTCTTTTACAGTTGCTCTTACAGCTGAAGTATTGATTACAGGCACAGTTGTGATATGACCTGTGCCGTTTTTGCCCTTGGCACTGCCGTCTGCAGAACGCTTATTGGATTCAGCCTCTGCGATTGCAACCTTTGAAGCAACTGCGCTCTGAAGATTCTGAGAAGTACTTGCAGCAGTACCGGATGCCACTGTTCCCATCGGAACAAAAGCATATCTGATTGCAGTAGTCGGATCATCTGCGTCTGCTTCATCAAGATCTTTTACTGCAGTATTGCTGAAATCAATAGTAAGAGCCTTGCTGCATTTGAAGAATACATCAAAAGCTATAATTCCAGCTTTGTTAACGCCTTCATTATCAGTTCCGACAACCTCAGTAATCTTTTCTACTTTCGCTGTGTAATAAGCAGGATCTGAAGTCGGGCTTTCATAAACTCTTGCTCTGAAGAAATCAGGATAACCATGATCACCAAAAGAATTGAAAGCACTTGATGAAAGATTAAGAAACTCGGGATACATATTGTAGTTCCCGCTGTAGGCATCAAGAGCCGGATCGCTTTTTGATGAATCAGTGTTGAAAATGTTATCAAGCGTAAGATAAGATGTCCAACCGGTAGCCTCCGCGTTTGCGGAAATCTGGAATCCGGATGCTTCTTCATCTTCAGAAACAAGCTGCACATTCATTTCTTCCACTCCGCCTGTAAGACCGGGAAGTGAGAACCATGCAAACGTCGAACTTGTAAGAACGATTGCAGAAATAATGAGCATAACGATAGACGTTATAAAGGCGCGTTTCTTGTTTTTGCCGTTCATGTTTTCATCTCCATTATTAAAATTTGCCTTTGGTCTGCGTTTAAAACGCTTTTATACTTATGTTTAAGATTGCTCTCAAACTTAAGCGGAAATAATAACCCGGAAAGATTTTTCTTTCCTGCCCTTTCGGGACTTTTCTGTGTGTTTTAACTGTAAAGGTCAATCAAAAGCACACACGCTTATGAATGCTCTTAAATCACCCTTACAGTCAAGTAAGGGTAAAAAGGGACACCGCTTCCGATAGCGCCGCCCCCTGAAAAGCGACGAGGTTATTATATGAGCAGAGCAACTACCCATATAATATTAAGTTTAAGTTAAAGCTTTAAGTAACTATAAAAATGTATAATCCTGTCGGATTAGTCAATTGTAAATTTAAAGGCTGCTGTAAGAACTGCGCCTGCAACTGAGTTACGGCAGTCAACATCCTGACCTTCAACCCAGATGTAAATTCTCATTCTTGTAACACCGGCAGCAAGATTAAACGACTTTGCTGAAGCTGAGTCGTTGTTGCCTACTACAGTACATTCGGGAGGCTCGCAATAGTTGTTGTTGAGAACAAAATTACTATTTACATTACCTGAAGCGCCGGTACCTGTCAACTGTCTTGTAGTTAATTTTCCGGTACTGCTGCCGGACGCAAGAGCATCTGTAGAACGATTAATAGCATCGGGTTCAAACATGATAGATGTGTTTCTGCCTACAGACCGAAGAGCGATAGCTGCCGCAGGATCAGTGCTGGTGGTGCTGCCCATAGGCGCGAAAGCTACTCTGAGTGCTGTAAGAATGTCTGACTGGCTTTCGTCTGTAAACTTTGACTGTCCGAAATACACCTTTGTAGCCTCGGCAACCTTAAAGAAGATATCAAACGCTACAATACCTGCTTCGTCATCCTTGCCGACAGCCTGATTAACCGCAGTAACCGTGGCATATCCGCTATCATTAAGAACAGCCTTGTAGAAGTTTGCGAAACCTGATCCGTTGAAAGACATAAACGTACTTGATACCGGAATAAGGTTCAAAGGCATAAGGTTTACATTGCCGTCATAAGCTTTGTAACGGCTTGTTGATTCTTTGTTAAAGAAATCATCATTTGTAAGTGAGCCGGTCCACGCTGAAGCATTAGCTGAAATCTGAATTCCTTCAGGTGAAGAAACAGTAAGATTCATTTCTTCAACTGTTGCTGATTTGCTCATTGAGAACCATGCAAACGTGGACGATGTAAGAACGATAGCTGAAACGATAAGCATAGCAATCGCTGATACAAAGGCACGCTTTTTGATTGTCTTTTTCATACTTTACCTCCATAAAGATTTCGTATGCCTTGGCGACCGTTAACGCGCCGCCAAACGCATCGTCGTTTTATATCCTGTGTGTTAAAAATGCTCGGACTTAAAGAAAAGTACTCATGCCAGGATTCGCAAAGGTTGCTCCTTTCACTTCACCCTGACTTCCCCGTCGCTTACTTATCAAGCGGATCATAGACATTCAAGTCCATGGACAGCTTGACCTCTCCTTCAAGAATATCGTTAACACACTCTGGATCATCTCCTTCAAACCAGATGACAACGGTGATTTTTTCCATGTCTCCTGCTTTGAAATCCTCGTTTGTAACCGCCGCAACAAGACGGTTGCTGACGAAGTTTTTATCTGCATAAACCTCCAGCACGTTATTTGTTCCAAGCGCCGGCTTACCGTAGGTAACACGCTCGCCGTCTCTGATAACCATTACGCGAAGTGCTTCGTCCGCACCCTCTGTTACACTGTCAATGTTAAGCCTTGAAGAGTAACCCGCGTCATCAGTGCCTGTATTTTTAACGTAGAAAGAATATGTGTAATAATACATTCCGCCGTCATTGAAGTTCTTTGAACCTTCAAACTGATCGACGTTTTCGGGAATAAGCGGATATGTGCCTTCCCTCATTCTTTCAAACTTGCTGCCTTCAAGGATTCTCTGAGGATTGGCAAAATCTTTCGTTTCACTCAGAACGATACCCGCATCAAACGCTTCAGAGCTTGTTGTAACCGTAAAATTACCGCTCTTAATATATGTTGTGCAGGCAAACAATCCGAAAAGGAAAAGCAGCAATATAACAAGTATAATGGTAAGCACTCTGATAAGTGCTTCACGTTTGTTGACCTTTTTTGAATTTGACTTTACGGAATATTTTTCCATCTGATCATTCCGGTCATTTTTTTCAAGCTCAGGAGCCTGATTATCCGAACCTTTAGTTTTATTCCTGGCCAATGCAACCTGCTCCCTTCATTAAACTATTGATTTTTCAGAAATGGGCTTGCCGTAGAACGAACCCTTAAGCTGGTCAACACCAAGCTTTTTAAGAAGCTCTGCCTTTTCCGCGGTATCAATTCCGTCAACTCTTGTCTCAACTTCGATTTTCTTGCAGAAATCTATAAGTCCCTGTATCATGTTCTGGGTTCTTTCGCTTTCCATTATGTCTTCGATAAGAGAAGCGTGAATTCCGATGTAGTCAACATCATAATGGCTGAGATTGCTCAATGATGTATATTCAAGCCCTAAATCGTCGATTGAAATTTTAAACCCGAGCTCGCGAAGCTCCTTAAAATTCGCCATGACCTGATCTTTCGAAGCTTCCAGAATACTCTGATTTATGTTGAAGCAGAAGCGATCCGGCTTAATCTCATGCTTATTAAGAATTTTCATAACAGAAGGCACGAAATTCTTTTTAGCGATATGCTTTACTGAAATCCAGACGATGCAGGAATTTATATCCGCCTCTCTCGCCTCACAGCGCTTCATTGCCTCACAGCACTCTTCAATTGCCCATAAACCCAGCTGGCAAATCTGATTCGATTTTTCCGCAACGGGAATAAACAAGTCCTGAAGCATAACTCCCATAACCTTATCGTTTATTCTCATTGATACTTCATAATCAATCGCCATATTGAGGTGGATATCAAACACCGGCCGGTACTCAAGCTCAATAGTTCTGAGTCTGCCTGCTCCGGTTTGTTTTTTCTGTTCCATAAGCAACCCTCTCTGTCAGTGGATTTTGGTAACCATGTGTCTGTTGTATAAACTGCTTCTGCCTGTGTAAAATATTTGTGCAGCTCATACAGGCGCACCTATACACATAGACACTATTAGATTTATAGTTAACTTTAACACGATTTCACTCGTTTTGTCAATACTAAATCGACATTTTTTCGATTTATACACCATTATTTCAAAAAATTTTTATTTATTGACTAAGAACCCTGAAAAGTTTATAATAATTCCGGTGAAAGAAATGAAACATATTTTTGCTTATTTAAAAAACTATAAAAAAGAATGCTTTTCAGCACCCTTTTTTAAGATGCTTGAAGCCTGCCTGGAACTTTTTGTTCCGCTGGTTGTTACAAAAATTATTGATTCGGGCATAGGCGGCTCTGATAAAGGGTTTATTTACAAAGCCGGATTAATGCTCCTCGCTTTAGGCACCGCGGGACTTATAAGCTCTGTAACCGCCCAGTTCTTTGCCGCAAAAGCCGCCATAGGCTGCGGAACGGAAATGAGAAACGCGCTGTTTTCACACATAAACAGATTTTCTTTCAGTGACATTGACTCAATCGGCACGTCAGCCATTATAACAAGACTGACCAATGACATCAATCAGGTTCAGACAGGCGTCAATATGGTTTTGCGCCTGTTTCTTCGTTCGCCGTTTATAGTGTTCGGCTCAATGATAATGGCGTTTACCATCGATGTTAAATCCGCGCTTGTTTTCACGGTTGCGATTCCGCTGCTTTTCGCGGTAGTTTTCGGCATAATGTTTCTGAGCATTCCGGTTTTTAAAAAAATTCAGGCTTCTCTTGACAATATCACAATGCTCACGAGAGAAAATCTTTCCGGCGTAAGAGTTATACGTGCTTTCAACCGCGAAGACAAAGAGACTGCGGATTTCAAAAACGCGTCAGATAAGCTGACAAGGCTCCAGATATCCGTCGGCAGAATTTCGGCTCTGCTGAATCCGCTGACATATGTTATTCTGAATTTTTCAATCATTGCCGTTCTGAACACAGGCGCGGGCAGGGTTTACAGCGGCAATCTGACTCAGGGCGAAGTGGTAGCTCTTGTAAATTATATGTCTCAGATTCTGGTTGAGCTTGTGAAGCTTTCAAATCTTATTGTAACAATGAACAAAGCCGCTGCCTGCTCTAAAAGAATCGAATCGGTGTTTTCCGTTTCGCCGGATATGGAATATCCTCAGAACGACACAGAAATCAAGTCTGCCGAAAAGGCAGTGGAATTCAGAAATGTCAGCTTCGGCTATAAAGGCTCAAAAGAAAAATCACTTGAAAATATATCATTTTCTGTTTTAAGCGGAACAACCGCAGGCATTATCGGCGCGACAGGTTCAGGCAAATCCACTCTCATTAACCTTATTACCAGATTTTATGACTGCACCGACGGGGAAATTCTTCTCTTTGGCAGAAATGTAAAAAAATACACAAAATCACAGCTTGAAAAGCTCATCGCCGTCGTTCCTCAAAAATCCGTTCTCTTCAGCGGAACGATAAAAGATAACCTTCTTATAGGAAATGAAAAGGCAACAGAAAACGAAATGCTTGAAGCCGTAAAAATCGCTCAGGCTGAGGAATTTATTCTTTCTGAAGAAGGCGGATTTGATTATATGATTGAGCAGGACGGAAAAAATCTTTCCGGAGGTCAGAAACAGCGGCTAACAATCGCAAGAGCTCTCGTAAAACAATCTCCCGTTCTGATTCTTGACGACAGTATGTCCGCTCTCGACTTCGCCACAGACGCGAGGCTGCGTATCGCTCTGAAAGAAAATTTCAGAGATACCACGGCATTTATTGTTTCGCAAAGAGTGTCAACAGTAAGAACCGCGGATATAATTCTTGTTATGGATGACGGCAGACTTTCAGGCATCGGAACCCACGATGAGCTTCTCAAAACCTGCGAAGAATACAGAGAAATATGCTTATCTCAGCTCTCTGAAAAGGAGGTCGGGATAAAATGAAAAACACCGCAGCTTTGAAAAGGGTAATTATATATATAAAAAAGTATGCCGCTCCGGTTGTTCTTTCGCTGATTTTCGCGGCGGCAAGCGTGGGATTTCTGCTTTACGCTCCGATTCTTTCCGGCAACGCGGTTGATATTATAATCAGCAAAGGCAATGTTGATTTTCAGGCGCTTTCGGTTATACTTGTAAAATTCGGAATCATCACCGCCGCATACGCCCTCTCTCAGTGGCTTATGAACATATGCAATAATTTTGTAACTTACCGTGTAGTCAAAGACATACGCGTTTCCGCGTTCAGAAAGCTCCAGCGGCTTGATATTGAATATGCCGATTCCAACGCTCACGGTGATATTGTAAGCAGAATCGTAAACGATACAGATCAGTTTTCAGACGGACTTCTTATAGGATTCACGCAGTTTTTCACAAGTCTTCTCACAATTATCGGTACACTGTACTTCATGCTGAGAATAAACATTAAAGTAACACTCGCCGTTGTGTGCGTAACTCCGCTGAGCCTTTTTGTCGCGTCGTTTATAGCAAAAAAGACTTACGATATGTTCAAAAAACAGTCCTCCGCCAGAGGAGAGCTCACCTCTCTTGTAAACGAAATGGCGGGAAATCAGAAAACCGTCAAAGCCTTCGGATACGAAAGCAGGGCAGTGTCCCGCTTTGAGGAAATAAACTCACGTCTGGCAAAATACAGCCTCAGCGCAACCTTTTTTTCTTCGCTCACAAATCCCTGCACCCGTTTTGTAAACAGCATGGTGTATGCGTGTGTTGCGATTTTCGGCGGAATTGCCGTAATCAACGGTGCTTCGGCGGGCGGAATAACCGTCGGTGAGCTTGTATGCTTTCTCAGCTATGCTTCACAGTACACCAAACCGTTCAACGAAATTTCCGGCGTTATCACCGAGCTTCAGGGTGCGCTTGCCTGCGCTTCAAGAATTTTTGAGCTTATAGACAGAAAAGAGCAGTCCTCTGACGAAAACCTGCCTGACCTCGGCACCGCCGACGGCAGAGTTGATATAAAAGACGTCAGCTTTTCATATGATAAAAGCAGAGAGCTTATTAAAAATCTCAATCTGAACGTAACCCGCGGGCAGCGTGTGGCAATTGTCGGCCCCACGGGCTGCGGCAAAAGTACATTCATCAATCTGCTTATGCGGTTTTATGACACAGACAGCGGCTGTATAAAGGTCAGCGGTGAAGACATCAAAAATGTAACAAGGAAGTCGCTTCGCGGGAATTACGGAATGGTTCTTCAGGAAACATGGCTGAAAACCGGAACAGTTAAAGAAAACATAGCCTACGGGAAACCGGACGCTTCCGATGACGAAATTATCTCCGCCGCAAAGCTCACTCACGCACACAGTTTTATAAAAAGACTTCCGGAGGGTTATGATACAGTCATCGGAGAGGAAAAGGGAAATCTTTCACAGGGTCAGAAACAGCTTTTGTGTATTACAAGAGTTATGCTTTCACTTCCGCCCATGCTGATTCTTGACGAAGCCACTTCCTCAATTGATACAAGAACCGAGCTGCTGATTCAGAAAACTTTCGCGAAAATGATGGACGGCAGAACCAGCTTTATTGTCGCTCACCGCCTTTCAACAATAAAAGAAGCGGATATAATTCTTGTTATGAAAGACGGAAAAATTATCGAGCAGGGTTCTCACGCTTCTCTGATAGAAAAAAACGGCTTCTACTCTGAGCTTTACAACAGTCAGTTTGAGCAGAGGTAAAATAAGGCATATAAAAAATGTTGCAAAAAACATCGAAATGCGTTATAATATCATTCAGTTATTTACGCAGGGGGGTTCTCTATGACAGGCAGCAAAAGTAAAAGCTGTACCTATGATACAATTTCATATGCGGAATCCTGTATAAAAGATGCCACCATCACAGAAGAAACTGAAAAATCCGCGGAGGAGAATTCGAAAATAACATCAATAAAGTGCGCCGACCTGATTCTGTGCGCTGTAATTGTTATTTTTTCATTTTCAAACTGTCTTAATACAATTTCCGATGCCAACGACTCAATGACCGAAAGTATCAGAGAAGCTTCATTATATACCGATGTCTTCGGTTCGGACGGTGTATTGTCTGACGCTTTTCCTGAAATCGAAACCACTTTGCAGAGCAGACCGGACAGCTCCGCTCCCGGACTCGGCACCGGCATGGAAGACGCTCCCGCCGATTCCGCTAAGGAAAAAGACAACAGCGTCAAAGTGCCGAAACATTCTTCGCAAAAAACTGGGTCGGCTGTGAAAATTCCCTCGTCTGAAGAAGAAATCGTTAAATATTTTAACGCTTCGGTAAACAGAGTTAAGCCGAACGCGAAATCAATAGCTTTTACAAACGATGAGAGCTATCAGGCAGGCGGAATCGACCTCGCGGTGCTCGGAGCATTTGAATCATCAATTGACAAGCTTATAAGCTCATTCATGGGTAAGAATGAAGAAAAAAACGGCCTTGTCGCAACATCTCAGGAAGACAAACAGAAATATTTTCCTGTTGAAAATGAAGCGTGGTCAAGCCGCCTTACAGCAGATGATGTAAAAGAAGCGAAATGCTCTGAAGAAAACGGAATTTATACAATAAGCATAAAAGTTTATGATGACGAGCTGTCTGAGAATCCCGTTAACAGTTCAAATCATCACACACGGGCATTTTCAGTTGTAAAAGCCGGTGATATAAACAAAAACGCCGGCACGGCGAAAATGCTTCTCTCCGGTCTTAAAACGGGTTATAAAGACGGAACGATAGTATGCAGAATTGACTCAAAAACAGGCAATATGCTTTCTGTTTCGTATGATTATGTGTGGATTCTTCATGTTGATTCTTTCGGCGGTGTTGAAGCCCCATTCGGCAGCAGGCAGTCGTTTGATATTAAATGGTAAATTAAAACTAAGTGAGGTTTTTAAAATGAAAAAAGAAGTATTGGTTGAAACATCAGCAAGGCACGTTCACGTTACGCAGGCAGACCTTGAAACACTTTTCGGCGCAGGCTATGAGCTTACAAAGAAAAAAAACCTTTCACAGCCCGGTCAGTTCGCGTGTGAGGAAAGAGTTCAGGTTATCGGCTCAAAGGGTTCGTTCCCCAAGGTTTCTATTTTAGGACCCGTTCGCCCCGAAACACAGGTTGAGCTTTCAGCGAGTGACGCGCGTTCAATCGGCGTTGTTGCTCCATGCCGTGAATCCGGCGACCTTGAAGGCAGCGGTTCATGCAAAATCGTAGGCCCCGCAGGCGAAATCGAGATAGAAAAAGGTGTTATCGTTGCGAAACGTCACGTTCACGCAACTCCCGAAGACGCAGAAAAATACGGTATCACAGACAAGCAGATTGTCAGCGTTAAGGTTGAAACAGACGGCAGAAGCCTTGTTTTCGGTGACGTAATCGTAAGAGTCAGCCCCAAATACGCGCTCGCGATGCATATTGATACAGACGAATCAAACGCGGCGTTCGCAACACCCGGTCTTATGGGCGAAATCATTGCTGACTGACCGCTTTGATACATATTTTATTAAACCGCAGAACATTTTCCGTTTTGCGGTTTTTTTGTTGCTTTATTTCTGTTTTTTTGTTATAATAAGGTGAGATTTTTTCCGGAGGTTTCTTATGAATTATACAGACGGTCTTGTGAGCATAGTTCTTCCGATATATAATGTGGAAATTTTTCTTTCCGAATGCCTTGACAGCGTTGTGAATCAGACATACACAAATCTTGAAATAATCTGTGTTAATGACGGCTCTCCTGACGGAAGTGCCGGCATTGTAAAAAAATACGCCGAAAAAGACGGCAGAATAATTCTTATAAATCAGAAAAACCAAGGGCTTTCAGGCGCGAGAAACACAGGTATTCAGGCGGCAAACGGTGAATTCATAATGTTTCTTGACAGCGACGACTGGATTGATGAAAAAACCTGCGAAGCCGCCGTTGAGCAGATAAAAAAAGAAAACGCTCAGCTGGTTATGTGGAATTACATGAGAGAGTTCCCCGACAAATCAATCCCTAAAAATATTTTTGACGCAGGCGGTAAAAAAACAATCGTTTTTGAAGGCGAAGCAATGCATACACTTCACAGACATATAGCAGGTCTTACGGGCGAAGAGCTGCGTGTCCCAGAAAACGCCGATTCCGCCGTTACCGCATGGGGAAAGCTTTTCAGAACTGAGATTATCAAAGACAACAATCTTACTTATACCGACACAAAAATCATCGGCACGGAAGACGCTCTTTTTAATCTCGAATCTTTCTGCTACATAAAAAAAGCTGTTTTCATAAACGAATATTTTAATCATTACAGGAAAGACAATGAAACCTCTCTTACAAGAAAATACAAAGCTTCTCTTTTCTCTCAGTGGCAGGAGCTTTACACCCGCATGGGCAGAATAATAAAAGAAAAAAATCTGCACTTTGAAGCGGCGCTCAATAACAGAATAGCCTTGAGCATAATAGGAATAGGACTTAATGAAATCATTAACGACTCCCCCTCAAAAGAAAAAATAAAAAAGCTGAAATCGGTTATAACTTCACCCAAATATAAAAAAGCATACGCCGACCTTGAAATAAAATATTTCCCCGTTCACTGGAAGCTGTTTTTCATTCTCTGCAAAAAAGGAAACGGTTTCGGCGTTTATATCCTTATAAAATGTATTGACCGTCTTATAGGAAAATAAGGAGGAATAATATTGAAAACTCTTACGGTATTCACGCCTGCTTACAACAGAGCATATTCCATTCACCTTCTTTATGAAAGTCTTCTTCGCCAAACGAGCAAGGATTTTGAGTGGCTTATTATTGATGACGGCTCGTCAGACAACACAAAAGAGCTTATTGATGAATGGCAAAAAAAAGATAACGGCTTCCCCATAAAATATATATACAAAGAAAACGGCGGTATGCACACCGCTCACAACACCGCATATGAAAATATCGAAACCGAGCTTAATGTCTGTATTGATTCAGACGATTATATGACCGATGACGCTGTTCAAAAAATTGTTTCTTTGTGGAAAGAAAAAGGCAGCGAAAAGTATGCCGGAATCATCGCTCTTGACTGTGTCAAAAACGGCAGAATAATCGGGCTCCCTCTTGAAACCGACAGGGATGAAACCACTCTTAAGGGCTATTACGCCCGTGGAGGAAAAGGCGATAAAAAACTCATTTATCGTACAGATGTTATGAAAAAATATCCGCCGTATCCGGAATTCGAAGGTGAAAAGTACGTTTCAATAGCGTATAAATACTACCTTGCGGACGAGGATTATCAGCTGATTATCATGAATGAACCGGTCTGTGTTGTTGAGTATATGGACGACGGCTCCAGTACGAATATGTATAAGCAATACCTCAGAAATCCAAAAGGATTTGCGTTTATCAGAAAAGTTGATATGGAAAAGGCAGATAACCTTAAGGAACTTTTCCGCTGCGCGGTTCACTATGTTTCAAGCAGCATTATTTCAAAAAATCGGAATTTTATTAAAGAATCACCGAAAAAAGTAGCGACAATTCTTTCAATCCCCGCAGGCGCCGCTCTTACGGTTTATATAAAGAAAAAATCAAAAGGACTTATGAAAATAACAAAGGATTGATTTTATGCATATCCCGTCATCCGCAACAACAGAAATTGAAGTTCTCACATTCAGTGACGCGCTCAGGGGCAGCGACGAGAAAAACTACGATGCCGGAAAATGGCTGTACGTTCCGGATTTTTATTCAGAATACCGTTACATACTCGGCACAAGAGGAGAAAATCCTCTTATCTGCATCGGAATAAACCCTTCAACCGCGGAGCCCGACAATCTTGACAACACGCTTAAATCAGTTGAAAGAATCGCACACGGCAACGGATTTGACAGCTTCATTATGTTCAATGTATATGCTCAGCGGGCCACCAGCCCCAAAGATATGGAAAAAGAGCTTAATCCTGTGCTTCACAAAGAAAATATGAAGGCGTTTGATTATGTTCTTTCTCTTTCAAAAAACAGGCCTTGCATATGGGCGGCATGGGGTACAATAATCAACGAACGTGATTACCTTGTTGACTGCGTTCTTGATATGATTGAAACGGGAAAAAAATATAACGCCGAATGGGTGAGCACCGGCGCCCGCTCAAAAAAAGGAGGGCATCCGCACCACCCGCTTTATTTAAAAAAAGATTCTCTTATAGAACCGTTCGATGTTTTCTCATATTGTAATAATTTAAGGCAGCACCGCGCAGCCATCGGATATATCTTAGGAAAGGTCTGATTGTTTGACTGTATTTTTATCTGTATTGATAAGTCTTGCGATAATGTTTTTAATTTATATTCTAATCAGCTTTTTTTGCTTTAAAAAAATTTTTTCAAGAGAAAAAAATTCTGAAAAATCCGAAGAAAATTTTTATAAATTTCTTCACCGTCACGGTTACAGAAATCTTGAAGAAAAAATCAAAAATAATAAAAAGAATTTTGAAAATATTGATTATAAAGAAGTTGATGTTCTTTCGATTGACAACTACCGCCTGTGCGGAAGACTGTATCTGAACGGCAGCACTTTCACAGGCAGGTCAGTCATTCTGTGTCACGGTTTAAAAAGAAGCGGTGAAACCGACTTCGGCACCGCCTTTAAGATGTACCGCGAAATGAATTACAATATTCTTGTTATCGACCAGCGCGCTCACGGCGGAAGCGAGGGTAATTATTCCTCAATGGGAATCATGGAAAGCTACGATATTGTGGAATGGTGCAAATGGCTTGAAATGGGCTTCGGAACAGAAAACGACATCATTATTCACGGTGTTGATATGGGTGCCTTTGCGGCTGTTGCCTCGGGCGTAAATCCCGAAATGCCGCAGAACGTCAAAGGCATAATCGCCGACAGCATTTATCCTCTTATACGTTCCGCTGTATATGAAGGCGTTAAATTAAATCTTTCATTTCTCGCGAAACCTGTTGTCGCTTTTATAAATGTTTTCTTTAAAAATCATGTAGGATTTGATATGCGGGATCTCAGCCTTTATACCGTTGCGAAATCGGAAAAAATCCCCGTGCTTTTTATTCATTCGGAAACCGATTCCGTTTCGCCTTTATCAAACGTTGAAAGTGTTATGAAAAGAGTTCCCGTCAAAGCTCAGATGATTACAGTTAAAGAAGCTCCTCATTCAGCCTGCTTTGCGAGCGAAGAAAATCTCTGCGCTGACGCGGTAAAAAATTTTATCGGTGACAAATAATGGAAAAAATTAATTTTCAAAAGAAAATGGAAGAACAGATTTCTTCATTGAACGGTACGCCGTCTTTGCTGCTGCACAGCTGCTGCGGACCGTGCAGTTCTTACGTGCTGGAGGTTCTCTCGGAATTTTTCCGTGTAACCGTATTCTATTTCAACCCTAACATTTATCCTCAGTCGGAATACGATAAAAGACTTTCGGAACAGCTGAAAATTATAGAAAATATGCCGTTTAAAAATCCAGTCACTCTGCTGCCGTGCGGCTATGACGAAAACGAATTTCTCTCCGCCGCAAAAGGTTTTGAAAACGAACGTGAGGGTGGTTCACGCTGTGAAAAATGTTTTCGGCTTCGTATGGAAAAAACCGCATTGACCGCCAAAGAAAACGGATTTGATTTTTTTACAACAACGCTCTCCGTCAGCCCGCATAAAAACGCCCCGCTTCTTAATGAAATCGGTGATAAACTTTCACAAAAATATAATATAAAATATCTTTACGCTGATTTCAAGAAAAAAGAAGGCTATAAACGTTCCATAATTCTTTCAAAAGAATATGATTTGTACCGCCAGAATTACTGCGGGTGCAGATTTTCATTAAGGGAGGAACAGTAATGCGACTTGCAACACAGACAAGCTATACAGCTTCATTTTTCGGATTAAAAAATTCCATTGAAATGATAAAGGAAGCCGGGTTTGATTCAATCGATCTTTCATTGTTCTGTATGTCTGATGATGACAATATTCTGAATACCGATGATTATATTGATTATATTAAAAAAATCAAAAAATTTGCGGATGAAAAAAACATCGCTTTCTCGCAGGCTCATGCTCCGTTCAGCTTTCCGATCAGGAACGGTGAAGATGCTTTTTTAAACACGGTAAAGGAAAGAGTGTCCCGTTCAATTGAAATCGCGGGAATTCTTGAAATTCCGCTGATAGTCGTTCACCCTCTTCAGTTCAGACCGTATTACAAAAAGAAGAATCAGAAATTTTTCAAAGAATTCAATAAAGAATACTATGCAGGATATCTTCCGCTGTGCGAAAAATACGGCGTTAAAATTGCCTGTGAAAATATCTGGAAAACAAAAGGCAAGGGCAAAAGGAAACGTGTTATTGACGGTGCCTGCGCCGACCCGTATGAATTTATTGATATTATTGATTCCGTCGGCAGTGAATATCTCACGGGCTGTCTCGACCTGGGTCACTGCGGACTTACCGGCAGAAAAGCAGCTGACTGTATACGGACAATCGGCGGAAACAGAATATCCGCGCTCCATGTGCATGATAACGACGATGTTTCCGACCTTCACACCGCTCCGGGGTACGGCAAAATGGACTGGGACGATATCGCTCAGGCTCTCGCGGATATTAATTACAGCGGAGAGCTGACATTTGAAGCAGATGAGTTCATTTCTCCGTTTGAGAATGACCCCGAAAGCGCGCTGTGTGCTTTAAAGCTTCTTCACAGCATCGGCAGAAATCTTATCAATAAAATCAAACTCTGCGAAGCAGAGAGAAAATAACGGTGGCTTTATGGCAACATCAAAGGAATTTTATGATTATATAATGGAGAATCTCCGTCTCGCCGGCAACGCTTCGGCAAGAAAAATGATGGGTGAATATCTTGTATATTTCAACGGCAGACTTGCGGGCAGCATATGCGATAACTGCTTTATGCTCAAGCAGACAGAAGCCTCTCTTCGCCTTCTGCCCGATGCCGAAAAAGCATATCCATATGAAGGCTCAAAAACTCTTATGCTTATTGTTGAAGATGTTGAAAACGCTGAACTCATGCGGCGGCTGATTGAAGAAATGTATTTTCAGCTGCCGGAACCATCTTCCGGAAACAGGAAAAAATAAAGTTTGTTGGTATTTCTGAGATACCGTAATTTTGTATATCATTTACAAAACAAAAAGTCAACTGACCTTCAAACTGTTTAAATCACTGTATTTGATTTGTCAAGTTGACAATATATAAGAAAAATGTTACAATTGGTTACAATAAACGCTAAGGAGTGACAGTATGAAAAACATCTCAAAAAAAATTACAGCTCTTATTCTTTCGTTAATTCTCGCTGCTGCGGTAATTCCGTTATCCGGCATAAATCTTGAAGCAGGCGCCGCGTCCGGCAGCGATATTGTTGCATACGCCAAAGCATTCATCGGCTATCCGTATGTCGCGGGCGGCAAGGGACCTGATTCGTTTGACTGCTCAGGCTTTGTAAGCTATGTTTTCGGTCATTTCGGAATAAATATTCCAAACAGCACAAAAACTTTGTGGGACAGTAAAGAGACCTACGGCACAGTAATCGGTCACGGCTCAACCGATAAAGCTCAGGCGGGCGACCTTATCTTATGGGTTGATCATGTTTCAATTTATACAAGCGACGGCAACTGTGTTGAAGCTCTTAATTCAAAATACGGCGTAACAACCTCAATGCCCGTTAACAGCCACATAAACGGTCTTGACTATTATGTTCTTCGTGTTAAAGGACTGAGCGGTTCATCCGCGGCTCCGGCGGCTCCCGTAGTCACTCTTGATAAAAATTCTGTTAAACTGAGTGAAAAGGTAACACTTTCGTGGAAACCGGTTGACGGCGCACTGCATTACCGCGTTGAATGCATATTATTATCTCTGCCCTATGCAAGTGAAATAGTATATTCAACCTCACATTCAGTAACCTTCCCGCTCAACGGAACCTACACCGTTTATGTATATGCCGTAAACGCTTCCGGCGAAACACGGAGCGATAAAATCAACGTAACAGTTTCGTCAGACGGCACATCAACAGGCGGCACCTCACCGGCAGCCGTTGCCCTCAGCGCATTGAATTCAGGCTCTGTAAAAGATATTTTGAATGTTGTTATAAACGTATTCAAAGCCTTTATTCAGTTCATAACAAATATTATCGGCATGTTCACAAAAACAGCTTAATCGAACTGAAAATTATAAATAAAAACAATTCTGAGATCACGTAAAATCAGTAATCTCAGAATTGTTTATTTTTGACCAATCACGGATTTATATTTAACCGTCAGGCCTGCGCTGTTCGATATAGCCTGACCCTAATCAAGCAGATTTTCCATCAAATCCGTTTCCGTTATGTATTTTTTATCCGCACGGAGAGTTTTGATTTCAAACGGCGTAAAATCAAGGCTGATTTCATTATTGTAAAATCTGATTTTTGCCGACTGTACGTTTTCCGTCGGATTGAAAAGTCTTATAATGTATCCGTCACCGTTTTCAGCCTTTTTGAACGCGGTGATATTTATTATATCGTTACCCTCAACAGAAAGCGGAGAAGCGGGCTTTTCTCCTGTGCCTGTGGGATAGAATGACAGTGCCATCGGCGGAGCATTGAAATGCTGCGCGGTTCTCGAAGCGGATTCAAGAATTTTTTCGGTGTTTCCCGCTTCAAGCATGAAGCTGAAGTCTCTTTCGCCCTGTCCCATGTAAGGCATATATCTGTCCTGCGGCATAACAACTCTGTCGCCTATCGGGTGAGCGCAGTAAGACGGTGAACGAAGAAGCGTAATCTTCAGCTCTCCGTTTTCATCGTCAAAAGAAGAACCGTATACGCCGTTATTGACACAGAGAACGGATTTATCCCCTTTACAGGCAATCAGATACTTCTGCGAAACATTCTCTTTAAGCGCGCCGAAAAGTTTTTCTCTGCCGTACGCGTGTTCGCCTATGCAGGTATCGGCGTGAAACGCTGTGGGAATATTCAGCTTGACCATTTTCTGCTTTTCGCTCCACACAATTCTGATGTCGAGCCTAAGCCTGTCTTTTTCGGACATAATATATTTAACAACGGTTCTTGAATTACCGTATCCGAAAACGGCCTCAACAACGGTTCTGACATC
Organism: Acutalibacteraceae bacterium; assembly: GCA_045597925.1. Classification (GTDB taxonomy): domain Bacteria; phylum Bacillota; class Clostridia; order Oscillospirales; family Acutalibacteraceae; genus CAG-488. The sequence goes on along the minus strand of JAZLLB010000186.1, from coordinate 2,066 downwards.
GCCGCTTTCTATAACGTGAACAGGCTCAACATCTTCACTGACGTGACAGAATTCTTTTGTCTGCCGGCAGTCAAGAAGTTTAAATTCACCGATTTTTTCAAGCCACGAATTATTCTCCATATACCACGGGTCGTGATTGTCTTTCCATATTTCAAGAGAGAACGCACTGTTTTTAACATAGTTTTCGCCGCAGACGGTCAGTTCGTCAACAAGTCCTGTTAATTTACTGATTTTAATTGTCTGACTTACGGTTTTGAAAATATAGTGCGTGCTGTCGCTTTCAAGGAACGGAACAGGCTTCTGAGTTTCTTCAAATCCGCACTCAAAACGATTCATTTTCAAGGGCTCAAGCTCCGCGTTGAAAACAACTCTCTTGCGCCATTCAATCGGAAGAGAGCTGTTCTCTTTTTCACATTGAGACATGCGGATTTCGCAGTTTTCATTATATACGGCAGGCTTTAAAAATCTGCCTTCCTCCCAAATCTGATCCCACAGCATAAATTCACAGACAAAATCGCCGCTGATTTTATAAGGGTAGGGATTATAAACAAAAACGGGAATTTTATCCGACGGTGCTTTCCGCTGACCTGCCGCAAGAGCGAAAAACGCTTTCGCCTTGATTCTTGAAAGGATTTCCAGCGCGTGGTCGAATGTCCGCATAGACATTTCCTCCGCAGGCTGAATAGAAGAACCCGGGAGCGTATCGTGAAATTCAATCAGCATAATATCATATACCGCTTCGGCAAGCTCTTTTTCCGGGTACTCCATAAGTCCCTCGTTCGCGGCGTGAGATGCCATGCACTCAGCGAGAAAAAGCTCGTTTTCAGCCTTTCTGTGCTTCTGCTTAACCCGAACCATGCTTGTATAACAGCCGGGCGCCCATGAATTAAGGCTTTTCTTCACTTCGGGCAGTGTACGGTTCTTTTCAACCTCAGCAAAATATTTTTCGGGAGTTGAGTGTATAAGCTCCACACCGTCTTTGGCTTTTTCAGCCGCAAGTGCGTTGAGATTTTCGATATCCTCTCTTGACGGGCCGCCGCCGTGATTTCCTATTCCCCAAAGGCAAAGGAAGAAGTCGTTTTCTTTGCATTTTTCAATATAATCAACGGCTTTCTGTGCCGCCTTGCCCTTTCCTGAACCGTAACCGCCGGGAAGTCTGACGGCTGTTATTTCACTGCCGTCATAACCGACCCATTTAAACTCGTCATTCGGCAGCTCCATAAATCCTGCGTCCGGGCGCATAAAAAGATATCCGTCATATCCGCTTTTTTTCATAATCTGAACAAGTCCGCGGCTGTGCCCGAAAGGGTCAAAATTTATTGCGACAGTAGGAATTTTCCCGAATTTTTCAAGAAAATATTTTCTTCCGGATAAAATCTGGCGTACAAACGATTCGCCCGATGGCATATTGCAGTCCGGCTGAAGCTGCCAGCCGCCCATAATATGCCATTTTTCTTTTTTTACAAGCATTCCCACTTCTGTGACAAGATCCGGGTCGTATTCCTCTATCCACTGATAAAGCAGTGCTTCATTATGGCAGAATACAAAATTATCGTATTCCTCGCAGAAATCCGCCGCGATTCTGAATGTTGAAAGCGCTTCCGCCGCGCCCTCCTCCCATTCCCACTGCCATACGGGATCAAGGTGTGCGTTGCATATTAAATGTAATTTTTTTGACATAAAAATCTCTCCGATAGACATAATAAAAATCAAAGCAGAATGTACATTGAAAAATCAACATATATCCTGCTTTTCAAGGCTATACCGCACAATTATTTTTCAAAATAAACAACTTTGTTTTCTCTTGCGGATTCAAATACAGCTTCAATAAGACCGATAAGTCTGCGCTGCTGAGCGTGTGTGACAAGCTGTGTTTCTTCGCCGCGGAGAGTTGCGATAAGATTTCTGTAAAACTCGCTTCTGTCGCTGAAGCCTAAATTCTCAACATACGGAAGCGGATATGTTTCAATTGAATCATCTAATCTGGGAGCCATTGTTTTAGTAAGACCGACACCCGCCTGAATGGGAACAGCGTCTTTATTTTCCCAGTCGGAAACCATAACGAT
>JAZLLB010000185.1:0-13041 GCA_045597925.1 Acutalibacteraceae bacterium | reverse complement strand
TTGGCATAATTTTAACCTCCAAAATGATATTTCTATTCTATACCATTCTGGAGGTTTACACAAGATTTAAGAAAGACTCGTCTAAACTTTGGGGTTCACTTCATTTACGCTCTGCTCGGCTTTTTACATAAAAAAATAATTACTTAGTGTGCTTGGTGGAGACGGAGAGGATCGAACTCTTGACCTCTTGAATGCCATTCAAGCGCTCTCCCAGCTGAGCTACGCCCCCGGGATGGGCACACTAAGTAATTTATTTATTAAGTTTCGGTGAGGTAGATTTCCGATCCTTGACTAAGTCACCCTTTCGGAAAGCATATACCACTCGCAGAAATTATAATAACACATAATATGCGTTAAATCAATAGTTTTGTAAAAAAATTTTTATTTTGACGAAGCATAATCAATTATTGTGTTGAACATTCTGCAGTGTAAACGCAAAAATACAGCCTATGATTTTATCGGAGGCTGTAAAAATTCAGTATTAGTCAAGTGTTTTCTTCGATGTAGTCAAGCAGGTCTCCGACGGTTTTTATTGTTGAATAGAGTCTTGCCGGAAGCTCAAGATTGAATTCCTTTTCGATTTCATCGGCAATCATAACAAGGTCAAGAGAAGTAAGACCCAGGTCGGCAAGAAGTCTTGAGTCTCTGGTGATTTCATCAAGGTCGATATCAACATAGTTGGAAACTATTTCTTTTAACGTATCAATCATTTTAATATTTCCTTTCTTTTGAGGTCATATTTTATCAATAATCTCACCGAGCGTCATGCTCGGATTTTCAACGCCGAGCATCAGTGCTTTCGCCGTGCCGTTATGGAGAGAATTAATATCATCAACGCTGACAAATTTTGTTCTGTGCATACATGAAAGCTTAAGGCATCCGCTGTGAGAATCTTTCATCGCGAATGTGTAAAGAACCATAACGTATCTGCCGAGTGAATAGCCTTCAAATTCATATTCCCAGCCGTTCATTGTGTTATCGTCAAGCGGAAACCATGAGAACATCATTGTTGACGCGCCTGCTGCGGGCGGATAGTTATACATTTTCTGCTGAAGGTCGCGATATGAAAGATAGGGATAATCCATATGCTTGAACGCCCAATACTGAAGCTCTTTCATTTTACCGAGAGCATCAATAAAAGCGGTATCTTCCGGAAGGACAATTCTCCACGGAATGGGAGCGGCCATTGTTCCGCCGGCACGCTTTTCTTTAAGGTTGTGTCTTCGCGGGCAAAGGACAATAAAATAAGTGTCGGGATATCTGTTGTTTATTTTTGAAATATGAAGACGCATTGCCAGCTGAACAAGACATTCGCCGCTTATGCCGGTTTCTTCAATAAATTTGAAAATTTTCTGACTGTCATCATAAGGAAGCTCTGTTTTTGTAAGCTCCGCTTTATCGTGAATGGGATCGAAAAGAGACGGCGCCATAATTGACGGGTCTTTTTTCTTTTTTCGTTCAGCCTCAAGAAATTTCGGACCTTCAACGCCGAGGTACATCGGGTTGCCGTCTTTTTCAAAGAACTCTCTGTATGCCTTTTCTTCCTTTTCAAGATTTTTCGGGTCGGAAATATATGCCAGTTCTTTTTTAATCATGTCTTCATAGCTGCCGAGAGGCTTAGGCATCGGCGTACCTTCTTTAAGGCTGTCGTAAACGGCGAACAAATCACCAAAGAAAAAGAATACCGCCGCGTTATCCATAACAAGATGATGAACATTAATATAAACGCCGCAGCGTTTATCATGAGTACGGAAAAATTTTATCCGGAAGGTTTCGCCTTTGAGCATTTTTATGGGCTTCTGAGCATCGGAATTAAAATAGTCAGTCCGCTCTTTTTCACTGCCGAATGTGAGAATCTGTATATTGTCGAGCTTATACTCATCAAGAAAATACTGCTTTATTTTGCCTCTTTCTTTAAAAAAACGGAGCCGCAGACAGTCATTTCTTTCAATCTCAATATTGACCGCTTTTTTCATAACATCAAAGTCGATTTCTTTAGAAACGATGATTGACTCCGGGATTTGAGTGACTTGTTTGTGAAAGAAGCTGTACTTCAGCATAAACTGAATCATTTCCTGTGGCGGAATAAGGCCATAAACAGCCGCATTTGTTTTTGCCATTTTTTTCACTCCTGTCAGATTAGCGTTTGATTTCTTTTTATTTTGCCGCTTTCCGTTTTTTCAAAAGGTGTTTCCCTCACTTTGACTCTTGAAATAACGTGAGAAGCCTTAGCAGTTGAATTTATTATATCAACCGTTTCTTCAAGAGAAGCGGCAATATCCGTTATATTATTGTTTGCTGCATATGACGCATCTGGATAAATCTCAGCCACAATCATATTGTTTTCACCGTAAACGAGAATTTCACTGACGAGGTCAACCTCTGCGAATTTTTTCTCAATTGCTTCAGGGGAAACATTTTCTCCTCCGGAAAGAATTATAAGATTTTTAACTCTGCCGGTAATAAAAAGCTGCCTGTCTTCAGTTACATATCCGATATCGCCTGTTTTAAGCCAGCCGTCATCTGTAAACATCTTCGCTGTTTCTTCGGGCATTTTATAATAGCCGGACATAACTGTCGGGGTTTTTACCTGAATTTCACCGTTCTGAATTCTGACATTGCAGAATTCGATTACCCTGCCGACGGAAGAAAGCGAAACACCGTTATCGGGTACGGAAATTCTGCAGCCGGCTTCGGTCATGCCGTATCCCTGACGAACGGTTATACCGAGCTTTTCGTATTCATCAATAAGCTCCGGATTAAGATACGCACCGCCGGAAATAATCCATTGAATGTTTCTGCCGTAAACCCGCTCAGCGGCTTCACGCGGTGATATATCGGGATTCTGGCGCATGACGGTTTTTATTCTCTGAAGCAGTGACTGAGCGATAAGCGGAACTACTCTTATAACCTTAGGTTCAAATGTCGTGAGATTCGTAACAATATCCTTCATATTGATGTTAAGGCAGAGCTGAACACCGTCTTTTAAGTTCTTGATGTAATCGCCTGACAGACAATAGCAGTGATACATCGGCAGAACCGAAAGAGAAACATCGTTTTGCGTGAAAATATCATTGCAGTAATCGTGATACATGATATTGCCAACAAGCGCGTCGGAAGAAAGCATAACACCTTTTTTTAAGCCTGTTGTGCCTGATGTATAAATAATAACCGCGCAGTCGTTTTTATTGACAGAGTAATCCGAAAGCGATGCGTAAGGTGAGATGTCTGAATATTTTTCATAAACGGCAGATGCGTCACAATCATCATCTATTCTTTGAAAGAATGAAAGCAATGGACATTTGTTCTTCAGTTCCTCAATACGGGACGCGAACTCACCGTCATAAATAATACCGGTTATATCTGCTCTTCTGATAAGCTCCGAGGCTTCGTTTACGGAAATTTCAGGAGAAAAAGGAACTGCAACATTTCCGCTTATAAGAATACCCGAAAAGAACGTCAGATAATCATAAGACGTTTTGCCGATTATGGCCAAGTGCTTTTTTTCGGAATAACGCTCCCTGAGCATCCTGCATACGGCTTTGCTGTCCCGCTGAACCTGAATAAAGCTTTTTTCGACAATTTCACCGTTTTTTATATATTTAATAAAAGGCGCATCTTTGAATTTTTCAGCACCTGCGTCAATCAGCTCTCTGAGTGACGGAATGTCAAAATCACACATAAAAATCCCTTTGTTTAAACAAAATCACATTTTAATTTTAATCAAATAATCCATTAGATTATATAATACCGGTACTAAAAAGTCAATATAAATAATGTGTTTGTTTTTCCAAAATCCGGTTCTTTATGAGCCGCATTTCTGCACATCTTGAAATTTTCTGTCTGTTATGCTATTATCTGCACGGGTGATAAAATGTATAAGCTATATATTGTTGAAGATGACAGGGGAATTGCCTCCGAAATCAAAAATCTCGCCTCTGCGTGGGAACTTGATGTTCTCATATGCAGTGATTTCCGCAGTGTTATTGAAGAATTCAGCGAATATCAGCCTCACATTGTTCTTATGGATATAGGTTTGCCGTTTTTTAACGGATACCACTGGTGCAGCAAAATCAGAAAGATATCAAACGTACCTGTTGTTTTTATTTCTTCGGCGGCGGATAATATGAATATAATTATGGCGGTTAACATGGGCGGCGATGATTTTATTGCAAAGCCTTTTGACGGCAGCGTGCTTATGGCGAAGGTTCAGGCTCTTCTGCGCAGAAGCTACGATTTTTCAAAAGACGCGCCTGTGCTTTCTCACAAAGGGGCTTTTCTCAACACAGGAGACAATACGCTTGTTTATAACGGCGAAAAGATTGAGCTTAGCAAAAATGAATACAGAATTCTTCTGTGTCTCCTTGAAAATAAGGGTAAGACCGTCAGCAGAGAGAAGCTGATGGAAAGACTCTGGGAAACAGATTCGTTCGTTGATGAAAATACGCTGACCGTCAACGTCAACCGTCTGCGAAGAAAGCTTGACTCCGAGGGGCTTGACGGATTTATCACAACAAAATTCGGTATTGGATATATTGTGGAGTAAACATGAAAAATTTTCTGAAATATCTTAAAACAAAGCGCAGAGTCGCCGCTGTTTTTGTTGTATTTTCCGTTGTTTTTGCGGTTTCGTTCTTCCTTTACCGTCTGCCTTTAAGAGCCGCTGTTTATCCTGTTGCTTTGTGTTTCTTTATCGGTGCGGCAGTGACTGTTTCCGGGTATCTGAAATTCAGGAAAAGGCAGTCCGCTCTTAATGAAATAAGTCTTATGACATCGGAAATGATAGCATCGCTCCCCGAGGGAAATGACGGGATTGAAGAGGAATATCGGCGCATAATCCTCGCTTTGCGTAATGAGAATACGCGTCTTATGAGCGAATCAACCGATAAACTCCGTGACATGACAGAATATTACAGTGTATGGGCTCACCAGATAAAAACTCCCATAGCCTCAATGAAGCTGACGCTTCAGGGTGAGGATACTCCGACAGCAAGGAAGCTGCTGGCAGAGCTTCAGCGGATTGAGCAATATGTTGAAATGGTTCTCGCGTTCATTCGCCTTGACTCGTCTTCGACCGATTATGTTTTTAAGGAATACAGTGTTGATGAAATACTCAGGCAGTCAGTAAGAAGATTCGCGCCTGATTTTATCGGCAGAAAAATACGCCTTGAATATGAGCCTTTGAACGAAACGGTTCTGACCGATGAAAAATGGTTCGCATTTGTGGTTGAGCAGATTCTTTCGAATTCTCTGAAATATACAAAGCAGGGCGCGGTGAGAATTTATAAAACGGAAGACAGGCGGCTGTGCATTGAGGATACGGGTATCGGCATTGCTCCTGAGGATTTGCCCAGAATTTTTGAAAACGGCTATACCGGCTTTAACGGCAGAGCGGATAAGAGCGCAAGCGGAATAGGTCTCTACCTGTGCAGAAGAATATGCGCTAATCTCGGACTCGGGATAGAAGCTGAATCGGAACCGGGCGCAGGTACAAAAATATATATCGACCTGAAGCAAAATCGGATGAGGCACGAGTAAATGTTACAAAACTGTAAGATTTGACGCGGGAAATGTAAGCTGATAAAATGGCGATTCATTTCCCGTAAGTTTATAATAAGCCTGTAATCAAACACAGGAGGTTAACTGAAATGAGTTATCTTGAAATCAGAAATGTCAGAAAAACATACTCCGCGCGCTTCGGAGGCAGTAAGGTGGAGGCACTGAAAAATGTCTCTTTCAGTGTTGAAGACGGCGAATATGTTGCCGTTATGGGCGAATCGGGTTCGGGCAAAACAACACTTCTTAATATTCTCGCCGCGCTGATTAAGCCTACGGGCGGTACAGTAGTGCTTGACGGCAGAGAGCTTTCCTCGATTAGGGATTCAAAAATCGCCGAATACCGCAGAGACAATTTAGGCTTTGTTTTTCAGGATTTCAATCTGCTTGACACATTCACAATTGAAGACAATATTTATCTTCCACTTGTTCTCGCTGGCAAATCCTATAAGGAAATGAGCAGAAAGCTTGAGCCGCTGGCAACGGTTCTGGGAATCGGAACGCTCCTTAAAAAATATCCATATGAAATTTCGGGCGGTCAGAAGCAGAGAGCCGCTGTCGCGAGAGCGCTTATCACAAATCCGAAACTTATTCTTGCCGATGAGCCTACAGGCGCACTGGATTCAAAATCAACCGATGAGCTGCTGCGCCTTTTCGCTGAAATCAACAGAAGCGGTCAGACGATAGTTATGGTTACCCATTCTGTCAAGGCTGCGTCAACGGCAAACAGAGTTCTGTTTATTAAAGACGGTGAGGTGTATCATCAGCTTTACCGCGGCAGAGACACAGATGAACAGCTTTATCAGAAAATTTCTGATACCCTTACAATGCTTGCGACAGGCGGTGAGAGAAAATGAACGGAATCTTTCCTCGCCTTGCGCTTACCGGCATAAAGAAAAATAAAAAGCTCTATTTTCCGTATATTATTTCGTGTATCGGAAGCGTGGTTGTCTATTATATCATCAACTTTCTTTCAGAATCCCCCGCCATATTAAAAATGAAGGGCGGCGAAGATATGTCGACTATTCTCGGGATGGGCAAATTCGTTATAGTCGCATTTTCACTGATATTTCTTTATTATACAAATTCATTTCTTGTGCGCAGAAGAAATAAAGAATTCGGACTGTACAATATACTCGGAATGGATAAAAAAGGCATAAGCCGTGTAATTGTATGGGAAACGCTCATAACCGCTGTTATAAGCATCGCCGCCGGACTTTTAACAGGTATTATTATTTCAAAGCTTGCCGAGCTTGCAATGCTTTATCTGTGCAGAGAGCAGGTGAGCTATACGTTCTCAATTCCGGCAGGTTCTGTTATTTATACCGTTACGCTTTTTCTTGCGGTATTCGCAGTGCTTCTTGTGAAGTCTCTTGTTCAGATTCGACGTAATGACCCTCTTGAGCTTATGAAAAGTGAAAGCGTTGGCGAAAAACCGCCGAAAGCCAATCGGCTGTTTGCTCTGCTGGGCGTTCTGCTTTTAGGCGGAGCGTATTATATGTCTGTAACAATAAAAAGTCCGCTCTCCGCGATTTTTACATTCCTGATTGCGGTAATAATGGTTATTGCCGGCACGTATCTTCTGTTCATGTCAGGCTCGGTCGCACTTTGCAGAATCCTTCAGAAAAATAAAAAATACTACTATAAAAAGAATCACTTTGTTTCCGTTTCATCAATGGCTTACAGAATGAAGCGCAACGGAGCGGGACTTGCGTCAATATGTATTCTTTCAACTATGGTGCTTGTCATGATTGCATCATCTGCGAGTCTTTATTTCGGTGCGGAAGACGCCATAAAGGCACGTTATCCACAGGAAAATCAGATTGCAGTTCAGCTTCCGGATGTTGATTATCTTAATGAAGAAACAGTCGGCAAATTCAGGAACGAATATAAAAAGGTCTTTGAAAACCACGGAGTTACTCCCGAAAATGTTGTCGAATACGGCTACGCCTCAATAGTGGGACTTCTTGACGGCGATAAAATCAACCCCGATGCGGATAATTCACTTAACAGTCTTGTAATTTTTGAAAATTTACGCGGAATATATTTCATTGATGAAGCATCTTACAACGTACTTATGGGCGAAAATATAAACCTTAAAGAAAATGAGACTATGTGCTATACACTTCGCTGTGAATATGACAGACCTGTTTTTGAAATGAAAGGGGTTAAGCTGAATATTAAGGGTAAGCTTAAAAAATATCCCGAACTCAGCGGTGCGAACACAGACGCTGTTCCGTCAATTATGATGGTAGTTCACGATATGAGCGTTTTAAAGCCGCTTCAGGGACTTGCCGACTTCAACGGTGACCAGATGCTTGATATCCGCTGGTATTACGGCTATGACCTTAAGGAAAATGACGCTGTTGCCGTGAATGTTTTCAAAGATGTGCGCAGAACTTTTCTTGATTTTAAGGAAGCCGCTGACGCAAATGGAGGATACCGCTGTGACACAGACTGCCTGCCCGAGAGCAGAAATGATTTTTACGTTACCTTCGGCAGCTTCTTTTTTATCGGCGGACTGTTCAGCGTGATGTTCATTTTCGCTATGGCGATGATAATCTACTACAAGCAGATTTCAGAAGGCTTTGAGGACATGGAACGTTTCAGTATTATGCGTAAGGTAGGCATGACAAAGCGTGACATAAAAAAGAGCATAAATTCGCAGACGCTCACGGTGTTTTTTGCTCCGCTGATTTTCGCGGGACTTAATTTCGTGTTCGCGTTTCCTCCCATTTGGAAAATACTTCAGCTTTTTAATCTGCACAATCTGACGCTGATTATCATTGTTTCGATAATCGCGTTCGCGGTGTTCGGGCTTGTTTATATGGCGATATATAAAATCACCGCGAGGTCGTATTTTTTGCTTGTATCCGCCGGGGAAAGGGAATAGATTCTGCTGATTTTGAATTTGAGGCGTCACCGGATTGGGAAAAACAGCTATTGCAAAAAGTTTAATGATAATGTATAATTACGGCAGCATTAATCAGTTATTTATTTTGAGGGATGGTGTGATGTGAAAAGAGTTACTGCTGCCGTTTTTGCGGTGATTATAATCTGCCTGTCTTTTGCGGGATGTGAAAAGAAATCCGGTATTGAATTTGCGGGAGGAGAGATTGTTCCGGAAAAAGAAGGAAACACCGCAAATATTACCGTTTTAAACAGCACCGGCGGGACTGTATATTCCCTTTCTGCTCTTATCAGGACTTTTTCTGATAAGGGAGCTGTTTCAGACGAAAAGGAGGCTGTTTATCCTATAGAAATAGAAAACGGTGATAAAGCCACACTCAGCATTAAAACAGATAAAGAATGTGTGAGCGCCCAGGCTGTTTCGTATCGTTACAAAACAGAAAGCGGAGCGGAAAAAAGCGGAGAATTTTCAGATGAATTCACAGTATATGTTAAAAAATCAGCGCAGTCTTCAATAAAAACAAGAGAACAGCTTGCCAAGGATATTATAAGAGATATTAATAATCAGTTTCTGAAAAAAGGCAGTCTTTCAACCGGCAGATATGATTCGGATAAAAAACACCTCGTTATCGTTTCAAAATATAAAGACGATTATGAAACGTGCGTTGATTCATATAAGCACGAACCGGAAATGTGGAATGAGCTTGCTGACGGCATAGTCCAAATGAGTCAGACCTGCTGCGATGAATTCAAAAACAATAATTTTGATGATGTAAACGTAAGTGTTGGAATTATATCAAGCGATGAGGAGATTTTGTTTTCGGCAACAAACGGAGAACTGGCGGAGACGCTTGACTCCTGATAAAAATATTATATAAAAGTATTGAAAAAATTTTTACTTTAATATATAATAGGCAGGTATAAAGAGCCGTTAAAGTATTCGGCTTTAAAAAGCGGGAGGAACTTATATGAGTAAAGAAAAGTTATCCAAAGAAGAAAAAAAGGCAGCAAAAAAAGCGGAGGGTGGAAGTCCTGAGGTAAGCAAAGCGGTTATTCAGGGCGTAGCGGCTCTTTTATGTGTGGGCATTATCGCTTTCTCAGCAACCACCATAACCGATAAGGTTACCGGAAACAAGCTCGAAATCGCGAAGTCTGCGGGCACGTCGTCAAATCAGAACACGGCTGCTGATGTTAATTCCGGCGCGGATGACACAGCTGAAGATGTGTCTGACAGTGTTGAGGGAGATGACGAAGCTTTACCGGAGGATATAACTGAGGCGGACGATACAGCCGAGGCAGGCAACACAACCAAAGCGGCTGAAGATGAAAGCGGCACACAGACCGGAAAGACAGAGAAGACAAAATCCGATTCCGGAAGCTCCTCTAAGAAATCATTGTCAACAGCTGAAATTCTCAGTATTTATAATGACGCAACTAAGAAAGCGGAAGATAAAAAAGTTGCTTTCTCAAAATCAAGAACAACTGTTGAGAAAAAATATGAAGCCGGTCTTGCTCTCAAATCGTTTAAATCCATTGTTTATAAATTTATGGGTGTCGGCGACGGCAATAAGTTTAACAAGGCGGTTACGGCTGAAAACGCTGACAGCTATTTTAAGTATTTCCTCGCGTCATCACTTACATCATCTGATGTTACAAAGGTTGTTGCTAAAGACAACGGCGGAACATATACAATCCAGATAAATCTTAAAGATGGCTCATCGGCTGTAACTGACGGCGCTGTTACTCTTAACACCAAAACAGCTCTTGACAAGAGCGGTCTTGCCTGCGGTGAGCATGACAAAGATTATTGGGATCATAAGACGGCTGAAAATATATATTCGGCAATTTCTGAAGTTCCCGGCTGCAAAAAAGCGACAATCAAAGAGCGTTACAGCGATGCTGTTGTAACTATGGAAGTTACTAAAGACGGTAAAATCAAGACATACACAGCGAAGTTCTCGTTCCATGTTGATATTGACGGCGTTATGGGTTCGTCAGGTGTAGCTGAAGCGTCAAGTACAGTTATAATGAGTGATTTTAAGTGGTAAATCAATAAACGCATACGCAAAAATAAAAGAGCCGAATTCCGGCTCTTTTTTGCCTTAACAATATTTTGACAGCAATTAATTCAACGGAGTGATATATAATGGAAATGTTTAAGCTCGAACCGTTTATTGCCGATTATATCTGGGGCGGAAACCGTCTGATTGATGAATACGGCATTAAAACCGATAAAAATCCCGCAGCCGAAGCGTGGGTTCTTTCATGTCATAAGGCGGGTCCCGCTGTTGCGTCAGAGGGGGAATACAAAGGAAAAACATTACAGGAAATTTATGAAAACGACAAATCAATCTGCGGTACGAACGGTCAGAAATTTGAATTTTTTCCGATTCTTATAAAGCTTATTGACGCTAAAAATAATCTGTCCATCCAGGTGCATCCTGATGATGAATACGCCATGCGTGTGGAGGGTGAATACGGCAAAACAGAGGCGTGGTATATTCTTGACTGCGACGACGATGCGGAGCTTATTCTCGGCTTTAACCGCGATGTCAATGTTGATGAATTCAAAGAGGCTGCGCAGAGCGAAAAAATGCTCGATATCGTAAACAAAGTTAAGGTTAAAAAAGGCGACCTTTTCTTTATTGAAGCAGGTACATTGCACGCTATCTGCAAAGGAATAATGCTGGCGGAGGTTCAGCAGAATTCAAACACCACCTACAGAATTTACGATTACGGCAGACTCGGTGCGGACGGAAAGCCCCGCCCGCTTCATGTTGACAAGGCGGCTGACGTCACAAAGCTCTGCCCTCCTGAAATCCCCGATGCAGCTTCAAGAAAAATTGAAAAACATGAAAATACTCTGCGTACGGAGCTTACAGCTTGTGATTTATTTAAGATGTATAATCTTAAAATCGACGGTGGCTTCGAAGCGGTTGCTGACGAGGTGTCATTTGTTTCACTCCTCTGCCTTGAAGGAAAAGCAAAGGTAACGTGCGGAGAAAAAACACTTGATTTTAAAAAAGGTGAGAGCATTTTTATCCCCGCAAACGCAGGCAGTTTTTCAATAAACGGAAATGTTGAAATTCTTGAAACGAGAATATAAAATCCGATTTTATTTAGATTATTTTCGCTTCGCCGTAAAAGATTTTTTTTGTTTCGCCGTTATCTTTTTTTACAATCAGCTCGGCGTTTTCTCCGAGGTCAAAGGCGAATACTTCTTGAAAATTTTCCTGTGAAATCAGCCTGACTTTTCTGTTTAAAGTCAGGCAGTTTTTTTTGTAAAAATCAAGATAATTTTCACTGCTTTTTTCTCCGATAATTCTGCTGAAATTTTCAAGAATTTTTTTGAGAAGTTCATCATTATTTTCACAGCTTTTTTTTAGGCTTCCCGCGATATTTTTTATGTCGTCAGGAAAGTTTTCGGTAGAAATATTTATGCCGATTCCTACAACCGCGTAAGAAAGTTTTTCTCCGCAGAAAGTTCCTTCGGTGAGGATTCCGCAGATTTTTCTGCCGTCAAAAACAATGTCGTTGACCCATTTCACCTGCGTTTTTATGCCGAAAACGTCATAAATTCCCTGCATAACGGCAACGGCTGCTTTCACCGTAAGCGAAGCGGGATTATCCTTTATATCTTTGATGAGAATTGAAAAATACAGCCCTGTCGGCGGCGAATAAAAATTTTTTCCGGCTCTGCCTTTACCGGCTGTCTGTTCCTTTGCGGCAATCACAGTGCCGTTTTTGTATTTCACGGCGTGATGTTTCAGCTCATCATTTGTTGATGAAACTTTATCTTTTTTTATTATAAAAAAATCCATTTTATCTTCCGAAAATTCTGTTGATTTTTTTGAAATATTCCTTGTCGACTGATTCAATTGTTTCAGATGTTGTACGCACTCTCCAGTTGAGGTCGGGAACACCGGGAATATTCATTCTCGCGTCTGACCCGAATCCGCACATATCCTGAAAAGCGATGATAACGGTATCCGCGCACGAACGCCATACGCACTCAATAAGCTTGCGGCAGGCAGGCGCGTGAAAACCGCCTTCGCCCCAGTTGCCGCCTGAAAATCCGCAGTAATCAAAAACGTATTTTCTTGTGTCTTCCGGAAGCTCATAAAGCCAGCCTAAAAGAGTGTTGTTATCGTGAGTGCCGAGGCAGGCGACAAGATTATTTTTGTAATTATGCGGCAGATGCTCGTTACAGCTGTCACCGTCAAAGCCGAACTGAATAACACGAATGCCCGGAAAGTCGGTGTCCTCAAGAAGCCGGATAACGTCTTCACCGAAAAGACCTAAATCTTCTGCGACGATTTCTCCGTTTTTATATACGTTTTTGACAACGTTGAAGAGCTTCATGCCGGGACCGTCTTTCCATTTGCCGTTTTTGGCAGTTTTGCTGCCGAACGGTACTGCCCAGTAAGACGCGAGTCCCCGAAAATGGTCAATACGTACTATGTCGTACATTTTGAGCTCGTAGGTGAGTCTGTTTTTCCACCATTTGAAGCCGTCTTTTTCCATCTGTTCCCAGTCATAAAGAGGGTTGCCCCACAGCTGACCGTCTTCGGAAAA
>JAZLLB010000184.1:0-29623 GCA_045597925.1 Acutalibacteraceae bacterium | reverse complement strand
GCCGCGCTTTATATGAACGCCGCGCGCTCGGGAAAAAACGCGCTGGCTGTCTGCACGGTTTCAAATCACCTGATAAGAGAGGATTCGCTTTCAGCGCAGGAACGGCAAAGTTCATTCACCGAAATGATAGAACTCGCTCTTGAAACCGCGGTTAAACTCAGCTGAAAAAGCAAAAAAATTTCAAGCAATATGCATAATTTAAGATGTGCGGATTGCTGAGAAAAACGTATTCAACAAAGCGTGTGCCTTTGAATTGTACAGTGTCGCTTTGAAAAATTTTAATAAAAATCAGGAGGATTTTTTATGATTCTGCAGTTTCAAAAGATTATTTCCGTAATTGTAACCGTGTTTATGTTTATTTCGGGTAATTTTGTCGGTGTTAACCATTTTGATACCACAAAGTCCTATAATAAGGCGGTTGCTTCGCTTGATTTTATGGAAAATTCCACCGAAACCGCCGTCGGTCAGGTTCAGATGTTTGATATCATCAGCAATCATTTCAGCTCAGCTCTTCCGGAGGGCAAAACAGAAAAAAAGGTTATCGTCATCGGATATGACGGGTGCAGACTTGATACTCTTTCGCTCATGAAAAATCAGCAGGGCGGAGCGATACAGACTATTCTTGCTGACGGCGGAAAAGCTGTCATTTCATATTGCGGCGGTGTCAACTATCCTGCGTTAAACACACAGAAAACATCGACCGCTCCCGGCTGGTGCTCAATGCTCACAGGCGAGTGGGCAGATGTTCACGGTATAGACAAAAACTATGTTCCCAAGAGCAACGACCATCTTACGCTTTTGACTGCTCTTGTTGAGAGCGGCACAATTGACAGCTCCGCTTTTTATGTTTCGTGGAACGGCCATTTCAATGAATCCGACTGCACATACTGGAATGAAAAAGCTTATGTTGAGGAAAAAGGCATAAACACAAAATTCGTTGACGCGGGCAATGATGACGGAACATATTCAAATGTAGTTGCAGATATTGAAAAAGCGGAATGTTCTGATTTTATTTTCTCAATTTTTGAGTATTGCGACCATGAGGGACATGCCACAGGCTTCGGTCCTAAAAATAAAAAATACAGCAAAGCCTTTGACGAAGCACAGGCTGCTGCCGACAAAATCATCAGTGCGGTCAAGGCACGCCCGACATATGAAACAGAGGACTGGCTTATTCTCATTACCTCTGACCACGGCGGATATAATCTTACTCACGGCGGACCTACCAAGCAGGAAAGATACACTTTCATAGCTTCAAACAAAGATTTTGAATATAAATCCGAATCTCAGAAATCCGATTCCTGTTAAGTCAATACCGAGTTTCAGGAAAAATTCGGCAATATTCCGGAAATATGTTCAGGCAAGGCATACGCATTTAGCTGTGCGGTATTGCCCGAATAAAAAGGAGAAATACGAATGAAAGCAAAACTGGCTAAAAGAATACTGGCTGTTATTCTTGCCGGCGTTACGGTATTCATTCCGTTAATTACGGCATTTGCGCAAGGTGAAGGCGGCAGAATTTATCCGACAATATATATACACGGCTTTATGGCGAAAGACATTTACATGAATCCCGACAACCCGGATTCCGACACCGCGTGGCCGCCGCCGTCTGACGGCATAAAATCAACCGTTAAGGAGTGCCTTCCGGTTTTGGGTAAGTTTGCCTTTAACCGCAACTGGAATTATTTTGCAGAATCTCTTTCTCCTGTTTTCGCGGAGCTTTTCGCTCCGGTATGCTGTGATAAAAACGGTGACGTTTCCAACGGCTCAGGTATAAGATTCAGCTATCCCGCAAAAGAAAAAGTCAATGCCGGCGGTACATATGATTTTGATTATGACTGGCGTCTTGACCCGCTTGTTATCGCGCGTCAGCTCAGTGATTACATTGATTATATTATTGAATGTTCAGGAAGTGAAAAGGTAAACATCATCTGCCACAGCTTCGGCGGAGTTGTTACAATGTCATATCTCGCTCTTTACGGCAGCGGAAAAATTGCGGGTGTATGTTTCTTCGCTTCAGCTCCGTACGGCGAAAGATACAACGGCGAAATGATGAACGGCAACATCGGTTTTGAAAGCGAAGGGCTTATAGAATACTTCAGAGGATTGCTTTCAGACAGCGAATATAATTATCTTATCTCTTTCGCGTTGGATATTCTTTATAAATCAGGTATTCTCAAGCCGATCTGCGCGTGCTGCAACTATACGGTTGAAAAAATTCTTCCCATTGTGGCGGGAGAGGCGATTCTTCCTCTTTTCGCCAACTGGCTTCCTATATGGTCAATGGTTCCCGACGAATACATGGAAGGCGCAAAATCATATGTTTTTGATACGATTTATAAAGGGGAGGACCGAAGCGTAATCCTTTCCAGAATAGATGAGTTTAACGAAAAAGTAAGGTCAAAGCGCGAGGATATTCTTAAAGATTTAAATGAAAACGCGCATCTTATTGTTATAAGCGGATACGGACTTTCAACTGTTCCGCTTATAAGAAACTGGCAGTGCAACAGTGACGATACAATTGATACCAAGAATACGTCTTTCGGAGCAACGGTCGCTCCGTACGGTGAGAAGCTCAGCGGTGAATATCTCAGCAAAGTAAATTCTGAATATATAAGCCCCGAAAAAAATATCGACGCTTCAACCTGCCTGTTCCCGGAGCAGACGTGGTTTATATATAACATGAAGCACACCGCGTCGGCAGACAGCCTTGACGAAATGATGATGATGCTCCTGCGAAGTGACGAACAGCCTACTGTAAACACCTATAAGCAGTATCCGAGGTTCCTTGAATTTTCCAATCAGAACGATACGGTTCTTCCGCATACAGAGGAAGCTCACACCTTGAATTTCTTTCAGAAGCTGAAGCTGGTAATAAGGGACATCTTCAAGCTTATTGCAGGTATTTTTAAAAAGTAATATATAATCGGAAATATCCCGCGGTTTTAAAACTGCGGGATATTTTGTGCGCTTTAATCAATAACATGAAAGTACGGAATTATTATATTCAATTTCCGTAACATTGCCGCTGTCATCTGTTGTAATATCCGCGAAGGTCAGGTCATTGAACTCAGCTGATGCAAGATTATTTAAACCGCCTTCGCCGTTGAGCAGAAATCTGTCTGAAATCGGAAGAGTAATATCCTTATACAGGACATAAAACGCTCCTCCGTCTGAAGCGTATTCATTGCTTATATTTTCTTCGCCGATTCCGTTTTGCTTTGCGTATTTTTTTGCTTCGGTTTCATTTGCAAACAGAACGTACAAATCAGTTGTGATAAACCATTTATCTCTTTTGTAAGCGAGCCGGTGGCGGCCCATAAGTGTCTGAATTATGCTGATATCCGTGTTACTTTTTATTTTTTTGACTGTGTCTTCATCAGTGGGAGAGTCAAGCTCTGTGAATTTAACATTAATATCTTCGTTGAGCCTGTTGTCAACATCAATCCAGCTGTAGTAATCAATATAACCGTCTTTGCTGTAATACAGCGCCTTTTCAACTGTAATAAATCCGTTGCAGGCAGAGTACATAATGTTTTCGCTTAACTTGCCCGCGGACTTTTTCTCCGCGGTGATTATTACTGTTTGCGGGTCACTTTTTTCAGATTTATTCTGCATATCAATATTGGCGGTGCAGACGTCTGTTTTGATAACCGTGTTATACACTTTTTCGTTTTCATCATGATAATAATAAACCTTTGCGGCGGCTCCGCTTTTGGTTTTGGTGTAGTAAACATATCCTGCTTCCCCAAAACCCCTGAACTTTTCATAAATGAGGGTATTGCCGTTGTAATACTGAACAATATTTGTCGAGCTCTCTTCATCGGCAACATTCTTAACAGTATATTCCGACTTGTTAAAATCCGGCTTGAGTGCGAGATTTATTTCGGAAATATCTTCAAGAATTGTTTTATAACTGTATTTTTCTCCGAAATAAGATATTATCTTTTTACCTTTTTCGGTGAAACGTTCCTTAACATTCAATGAAAAGCCGATGTTCTTTTTCGATTTGATTTCTCCTTTCTCCTTATCTGTTTTTTCAGAAACGGAGACGGACTTTTCCGCGCTGCTTTCAGATTTTACGGCAGCATTTTTTTCGGAATCATCGGAGGCTTCCGTATTGGCTTTTTCGCTTTTTGAACAGCCCGCGAAAATAAGCAGAACAGCCATAAGCGCGGAAATGATTTTTATAGATTTTTTCAAACAAATCAGCTCCCTTTGTCTGTTTAATCCTACTCCGAAATATTAACGCCGTCAAGCAAACAGACGATTATTTACTTTTTGTTAACAACAAATTAAAAGAGACCGTAAAAAAACAGCCGAAAAACCGAGATTCACATTAAAAAGTGAACCTCGGTCAATTTCTGTCTTCAGGATGGAATCTGAAAACATTTTTTACGTTTTTGAGAACAGCAAAACAACCCTGCCGGATTCTTTGCGATTCCTTAAAAATTATATTACTTTTTCAATTTCGTTTTTTATTTCATTAACACCCGTGCCTTTGATTGCGGAAAACGGAATTGTTTTCACTCCGTCAAAATCCGCGAGCTCGTTTTTTATTTCTTCAAGTCTTTTGGCTGTTTCGGATTTGTTCAGCTTGTCGCACTTTGTCATGACAACGATAAACGGAATTTTATTGAACTTCATAAAATTCATCATCTCGATGTCCTGCCCGGTAACGCTGTGGCGCATATCCACCAGCTGAATTACAAGCCGAATATTTCTGCCGGACTGAAAATAACTTTCCATAAGCTCAGCCCAGCGGATTTTTTCGTCATGCGAAACTTTTGCATAGCCGTAGCCGGGAAGATCGACCATTTTAACTCCGTCGCAGTCAAAGAAATTTATCGTAACCGTTTTGCCCGGAACAGAGCTGACTCTCGCAAGGTTTTTTCTGTTGAAAATCTTGTTAATCAGCGAAGATTTTCCTACGTTCGACCTGCCAGCAAATGCGATTTCCGTATTTGCGGATTTTGGCAGCTGATCAGACACGCCGTATGACGTTTCAAATTTAACGTTATTATAATTCATTTCGTTCACCTGCTCTGATTGTGGTGTAGGTGCTTTTATTCTGAATATTCACACTTGACGCTGCAACGGCGCTGCTTTCTTCTCTTATTAAAGCGGCCGAAAATACATCATCAAGAGTTGCGGCGGGAATAAACTCTATTGCTGATTTCACAACAGGGTCAATCTCTTTCAGGTCGGGCAGATTCTTTTTTGGAATAACAACGGTTTTTATTCCGTTTTTGTACGCCGCCATAGTTTTTTCGCGCAGTCCGCCTATGGGAAGAACTCTGCCGCGCAGTGAGATTTCACCCGTCATGGCTGTTTTCTGGTCAACGGGAATATTAGCGAGAGCCGATACAAGAGCCGTAGCCATAGTTACACCCGCGGAAGGACCGTCTTTCGGAACGGCGCCTTCGGGCACGTGAATATGAATATCATTTTCTTTATAAAACGCGGAATTTATACCGAATTCGTTCGCGTGAGCGCGCACAAAACTTACCGCCGCCATAGCGGATTCTTTCATTACATCGCCGAGAGAGCCTGTAAGCTCGATTTTACCGGTACCCTCCATAACAGAAACCTCAACCTGAAGCATTTCACCACCGACGGCAGTCCACGCAAGCCCGTTGACAACGCCTACGGCGGGCGAATCGTCAGGAGCGTCAGGCAGATAATCGGGAACCCCGAGCATATCTTCAAGGTCTTTTTCTTTAACAAAAACAGTCTTTCTTTCGCCGCTGACAATCATCACAGCCGCTTTTCTGCAAAGAGCCGCAAGCTTCTGCTCCAGCTTTCTGACTCCTGCTTCACGCGTATATCCGTCAATAAGAGCGTAAAGAGCATTATCATTTATTCTGAAATTGCTGCCGTTAAGACCGTGCAGCCTTTTCTGTTTATTTACCAGATGATTTTTCGCTATTCTGAATTTTTCTTCTCTTGTGTAGCTTGAAAGCTCGATGATTTCCATTCTGTCAAGCAGCGGTGCCGGAATAGCCGAACGGTCGTTCGCCGTTGTGATGAAAAGCACCTTGCTTAAATCAAACGGAATTTCAATGTAATTGTCGCAGAATGTTCTGTTCTGCTCGGGGTCAAGCACCTCAAGCAGCGCGGAAGACGGGTCGCCCTTGTAGTCTGAGCCGAGCTTATCTATTTCATCAAGCAGAATAAGCGGATTGTTTGTTTTCACCTGCTGAATCGCGGCAATTATTCTGCCCGGCATTGAGCCGATATACGTTTTGCGGTGACCCCTGATTTCTGCTTCGTCATGAACTCCGCCCAGAGAAATTCTGGCGAATTTTCTTCCGAGGGCTTCGGCAACCGATTTTGCGATTGACGTTTTGCCCACACCGGGAGGACCCGCAAGGCAGAGTATCTGCGCCGAGGGATTATCCGTAAGATTTTTGACCGCAAGGTTTTCAATGATTCTGTCTTTGACCTTTTCGAGTCCCGTATGGTCTCGGTCAAGAATTTTCCTTGCGTTTACTATATCAAGATTATCTTTCGTGAAATTGTTCCACGGCAGAGAAATACAGGTTTCAAGATAAATTCTTGCGACACCCGCCTCAGGTGACTGGAACTGCATCTTTTCAAGCCGCGCACATTCCTTGAGCAGCTTTTCCTCACTTTCGGAGCAAAGTCCCAGAGAAAGAATCTTTTCTTTGAATTCTTCTCTTTCCTCTTCCGGGGAGGCTCCCTCGTTAAGCTCTGCCGAAATAACCTTCATCTGCTCATGAAGATAATATTCGCGCTGACCTTTATCAATCTGTTCCTGAACCTTTTCGCCGATTTCAGCTTCGAGCTTTAAAAGGTCACCCTCTTTCGCGAGGCGGTAACAGATTTTTTCTATTCTCGATACAGGATTAAATTCGCTTAAAATTTTCTGCCTGTCCTGATATTCAAGCATAACATTGCCTGCAATCAGATCAGCTATTTTGCCCGGGTCGTGGCTTTCAAGCACATTGAGAATAACATCGGGCGGAATTTGCGGGGCGTATTCCGCGTATTCTTCAAGCAAATCCTTGGCTTTTCTCACAAGCGCTGTGGCGTAATCATGTTCCTCGGGCTTGACAGGCGTATCGTTTTTCGGCTTGACTTCACAGATAAGGCGGTCTTTGTTTGAAATAACCGAGCAAAGTCTTGCTCTGCGTATTCCCTCAACGGTGACGCGGATATTGTCGCTGTTGGGCAGCCTTAATATGTGGCTCACCTTTGCGACAGTACCCACTTTATATAAATCGTCATAGTCGGGATCGTTGTCTCTTATATCCTTTTGTGTTACAAGAAAAAGCTCCTGATTTTCAGACATAACGGTTCTGAGCGCGGCTATTGACTTCTCGCGCCCCACATCAAAGCTTATATTCATTCCCGGAAAAATGACAAGGCCGCGCAAAGCTACGGCAGCCATATGAAAGGAAAGTGAACGTGTTACCATATATAAATCACTCCAAGTGAAAACTGTTTTTGAAAAAACAAACAGGGTACCACGAGAGTACCCTGTTATGTACAAGAAAATTACTTATACTTACGTTTACATGCAGCTTCAGATTTCTTCTTACGCTTTACAGAGGGCTTTTCATAGTGCTCTCTTTTACGAACCTCCTGAATAACACCGTCTCTTGAAGTCTGTCTTTTAAATCTTCTGAGAGCGTTGTCTAAGGATTCGCCTTCTTTAACTTTTACCTGACTCATTGCTTATTCCCTCCCTCCGCTGTAAGCAAGGGGTTTATTTACTTACGCTGTATTCTATCACAGACCGTGATGATTTGTCAAGAAAAAAATATATTTTTTTTAAATTTTATTGTTAAGATTCTGTAAACATTTAAAATTGCTGTCAATAATGTTGCAAAATATCTGTTATGATGTTACAATATACACATTGCTGTGCCGGAACGGAGGAATTGATATGATATGTTCAAAATGCGGCAAAAAATTGCCGGATAATGCGGTAAAATGCAACAAATGCGGTGAGATTTTTAGGGAAATTTCAAAAAACAACGAAACGGAGGAATTCCTTAAAAAGGAAAAGCTGAAAGCCGCTGAAAAAGCCAAAAAACTCAGAGAGAAAGGCGAAAAAGCGGGCAGAAACAAAAAAATACTTAAGATTCTTATCCCGTGTGTTTCAGTGGTGCTGATTGCGGCTGTACTGTCAACGGTTTTAATCATAGACAAAAACAAAAAGAAACGCGCGGAGGACGCGAAAATCAGTCCGGAGCTTCTTATTGAATATACCTTTGAGGATGTTTCAAAAGAGGACACCCTTATTACTCTCGGTGATATTAACATAAGCGCGGAGGAATATGAATTTTTCTACCGCCAGAGCTTCTCAAATGTGCAGAACAACGCTATGCTTGAATTTAAGCAGTTCGCCGGTGAAAAGGTCGGCAGTGAAAAATATAACGAAAATCTCCTTGATGATTATTATGATGAGTATTTTGAGGAATTCTCAAGTATATATCCCGGTGTTTATGATTTCAAGAAGCCTGTAAGCCAGCAGAAGAGCAACGCTGTTGACGAGGATGGAAAAGAAATGCCGTGGCGTGAGTATATCCGAAATGACGCACTGAAAACCCTGATGGGATACCGCATAAAATATGCGGAGGCTCAGAAAGCGGGCATGACTCTCACTGACGATATCAGGTATCAGGTATATTCCCATATAGAAGGACTCAGAGGCGCGATAAAAGGCAGCGGGTATCAGAATCTTAATCAGTATCTTCGGATTCTTTTCGGCTCCGCGTGCAATGAGGAGTTTTTTAAAAACGAGCTTATACGAGAGTATACCGCTTCAAAATATGACTCTGTCAACAGTACCAAAAAAATGAACAGCTATTCGGATAAAGAAATTAAAGAGTTTTACGAGAAAAACCGTGACAGATATGATTATATAGACCTTTGTCTTTATGAGGTTATGGGAGAAAACGCAAAGGAGACAGCCGAAAAAATCGCGAAAGCGGTTAAAAATGTTGACAGCTTTTCGGCGGCGGTTAAAAAATATATGGGTCAGGATGTGGATAAGTCAGACCTGAATAAGGCTCCGAAGCCGTATGTTGACGGAAATTATTCAGAGGAGCTCGGAAAATGGGCTTATTCCGCAAACAGAAAAGCGGGCGACAAATCCGTTTTTAAAACTCTTAACGGTTACACAGTCGCGGTAGTTAAAACCCCTGTTTTTACTACAGACAACAGCTTAAGCTATCGTGAAATAGTTATAAACAAAACAGATGAAAACGGGAATGCTCTTTCAGGAAAAAAGCTGTCTGAGGCTGAAAATCTCGCGGAGCAGACATATTCGGAATTGAAAGAGAACGGAGCGAATGAAGACGGCTTCACGTACTGCGCTATAAAAAAATCTCAGGGCTCAACAGGTCAGAGCGGAGGATTTGTTCCGTTTATTTCGGGGGATTCATTAGACGGCGAAATGAAAGAGTGGCTGACGGATTCCGCAAGAAAAACAGGCGATATGGAATTTTTTGAAACAAGCAGCAGCTTTAATATAATTTATTTCATACGAAATTACGGTGAATACTGGAATTACGCCGTCAGAAGCAAGAAAGCAAGTGATTCGGCGGCTGACGATTATGCCGCGAAGGAAAAACTGTATGCTGAAAAACACAACGCCGACGATATAGAATCGGCGGAGCAGCAGATTTTAAAAAATATAGATGAGATTTATTTCAACATTCAGTAAATTTTCAGAATATTTTTCCGATACGCAATACTGAAAATTAAGGCAATACCGCATGATTGATGTGCGCGGTATTGCCTTAATTCATTGTGTTAACGAAGACTTGCAAACAACTCAAATAAAGATTTAAAGAAAGCGCCGATTTTTTCAAAAGGAAGTCCCTGAAGAACATTTATAATATCAGCGGCTTTAAATTCTTTAAGTAAGTTAAGAAGAGATTCTACTGCCTTAAGTATTTCGCTCATTTCATCGCCCCTTTAAATTTTTTGTATTTCAGGATAAATCATTATCCTACCTGATTATATCATGACTTTTATGCTGAATCAATAAGAAATAAAATATTCTTTTCGGAAACTATATGTATATATACCAAATGCTTCCGGGGGAGCATAATGTTTCTGTAACACTTTTTAAGCTTTAAGCATAGAATTTATTATGATAATGCAGGAGGGGTAAGCATGGAGATGTTCTGTTCTCAGGCCTATACGTCAAAAGGGCTGATTTCACTTGTAAAAAAAGCGTCGGACGCAGACTTCACATATATTTTAAAAGGTTATCCTGCCGCGCTTAAGCATTCGCTTCTGAAAGAGCTGCTTAATTCGACCGGATTTGACTGCGCGGCGGCGTATGATTATAATAATTCACCGATTTACCTTTACTGCAAAGAAAAGGGATTTCAGATCATCGACGGAACCTACCCGAATGCTCCCGTGCCTGAAACATACGGTATAGCCGATTCAGTTGTTGATTTAAACTCTTTTCAGGATATGCGCCTGCTGAGCCGAAGCAAAGCCGAAGCCCTCAGTCTTTTCAATGAAATAAGAAAAGAAGAAAAGCGGTGTGCAGGATTTCTTTCAGCTGCAAAGGGGATTGCCGCCGGCTGTAAGCGTCAGGAGAACGCCTTTGTCATCAGGCCTGCCCTTAACAGATTCTCAGCGAGGCTTTGGAAAAAGTACGGCATGCCCCCTTCGGGAAGAGTGGGAACGGAAACCAGATATTTCGCTGATTTTTTAACTGCCTCCGGATTCCGCTTTAATTATGAAAAATTCAACAGCATGTGCGGCACCGTCAGCGTTATAGAGGATTCATCTGCCGCTGTTTCGGAATCTGTCGCGGATAAAATCAGACTTTATGCTCTCAGTTGCGGATTTGATGTTATTTCATTCGTGGATTTTCTTGATGCCGAAACTGTGCGTCACATTATAATTCCGGAGCTCGAATACGGGATTTACAGTGCGGATTTTTCTTGTGCGGCCAACATCGAAAACGGGAGGAAAATCAGAAAAAGCCGTTTCCTTAAGCCTGATTATTCTGAGCATTTAAAAAACAAAACAGCCTTTTGCAGAAAAGCGTATTCCGAGCTTGCGGAAGAGGCGGCGAAATCAATAAAAACAATAGAGATTTTAAAAAAAAGACTTGATAAAATCTATCTTGATGCCACCGATACAGACAGCTTTATTTCTGAAAACGCACTAAGAATTACCGGAATTGACAAATCGTTACAAAAAGTGTATAATGTTAACAAAAGCTGATGTCAGGCAGCTTTCGGGCTGCTGATTATTATAGATTTTACATAAAAACAAACGGACGGTGAATAAAGTGAAGCATAAAAACATGAAGATTCTGAAATCGGCTGTGTCTGTGCTTATGTCTGTGATTATGGCGCTTTGCCCTCTTGTTATGCAGTCTTCGGCGGCCTCGGCAGGAGATATAAACGCTGACGGCAAAATCACTTCAGTTGACGCTCTTATGGTTCTTCAGTATACAACAAAATCAATTTCGCTTTCAGCCGCGGTTAAGAAGCTTGCCGATGTAAACGGAGACGGAACTGTCAATTCATCTGACGCGCTTGAAATTCTGTGTGTTGCGACAAAGCTCAAATCAGGATTTTCGTCATCTTCAAAAGCCGCATCATACAAAGGCACCGTTACGGCGGACCCGTCGCTTAAGCTCCGAAAAAGTGCCGGAACGTCGGCCGCTGTTCTCGTTTATGTTCCTTACGGAACAACTTTGACCATTACTGAAGAAAAGAGCGGCTGGGGCAAAACGACATACGCAGGCAAAACAGGATGGGTGAGCCTTGACTATATCACTAAGGAAAGCGGTTCAGGCGGCAAAAACGGAACATTCACCATTACCTGCTACGGCTTCGGGCACGGTGTGGGCATGAGCCAGTGGGGAGCGATAACCTACGCGGAGCAGGGCTGGACATATGATAAGATACTTCTTCATTATTATCACAGCGACAAAACCAAAATTGTTCAGGATACAAACATGCCAGATAAGGTAAAATACGGTGATGAGGAAATTGAGCTCGAAAAATACATCGCCTGCTCAACATATGCCGAAACGGGCGACTCGGTTTCGTATGAGTCAATAAAATCACTTATGGTCGCGATTTATACATTCGCCAAATATTATAACTTCACTGTGGATTCGGGTACTCATGAATACAACCCGAAGTACAACTGGAAGGGTACCGCAATCGAAAGCGCTATGGATGAGGTTCTCGGAAAATACGTTTCATATAACGGAAAGCCCGCGCTCACGGTTTACTGCTCGAGCGTCGGCGGCAAGACTACATCTTCCGCGAACGCATGGGGTTCAAGCCCCTCACCAGCGTACCTGACAGGCGGCAGAACTTCGCCTGAGCCGGAAAGCATAAGTAAAAGGGTGTATACATACACGGCGGCGCAGATTAAGGATTTAGCCAAGAAAAACATGGGCGTAACCCTCACGGGAGACCCGTCAGGCTGGTTTACCGAAATCAATCATGACAAGTCGGTGGATTCAACCACCGGATATATTTCCTCAATGAAGGTCGGCGGCAAAGTGATTAAAGGAGATCAGATAAGAACAGAGCTGTTTGATTATCAGATACGCTCGCATTGCCTGAATATCAAATATAATCCGTAAAATAATATAATACTGATTCAGATAAAAAGCGCGGGCATCTCGTTTGAGATGTCCGCGAATTCTATTTATTCATTAATACCATAACCAGCCGAAGAAAAGGATAATGATAATCATCTGCCAAAATGTATAGGTTGAGTTAATATGCATGATATACTGGCTTCCGTCTTCATATGTCGCCGTTACGGTTGCGGAACCTGTTCCTACAATGCTTATGTGGCCGTTTCCGCTAACCAGAGCAATGCTGCTGTTTGATGATACCATCTGTATCGGCAGTCTTCCGCTCAAGTCCAATCCCTGCTTGTAATTTAAATTAAAAGTTTCTTCTTTAAAAACATTATTCAGCTTTGGAATTGAGCGTGTTTCTTTATATGAACATTTTGAGCAGCTTCTTGTCTCTATGCCCTCTTCAGACGCGGTTGCATTTTTAGTAACAGTCCATGCTCCGCAGCTGTGTCCTGCGGCAGGTACGGTTTCTGTATATGAATCACCGCATGAACATGTAAAAGTTTTTGTTCCCGCTTCTGTACAGGTCGGATTTTTTGTTATTTTACCCGTGTATGAATGTGTATGAACCGGGTTGGCTGTCCAGTGAGCGTAAAGCGTTGAATTTCCCGAGGTTGTATATACAGAACTGCTTGTAATCTTGGTTCCTCCGGACGAAGCCGTGTACCATCCGGCAAAGGTATAGCCTGTGCGTGTAGGTGTCGGAAGTGTACCGTATGTTGAATTGTATGTAACGGTTTTGCTCGCAGTTGAACAGCTGCCGCCATTGGCATTGAAAGTAACCGTGTAGCTTTTAGTTTTATTAACCGTATCATAATTAGGCGCACGATAGCAAGCAGCTACTTGGCTGGTTGTTTCCGTTTTGTTGTGTGATGTTTTATACTGAACTGAACAAACACCCGTTTGATTTGCTACACCGTTTGCATCGTATACATAGAATTTGCCCTTAGCTTTGTCTGCCCATCCAATGAAGATTGCATAGTGCCATCTTCCACCGGTAGTCATATCAAGGAAATCTCCTGTTTTAGCATCACTCATATTTATTTTTGTCAACTTAGTTTTGCAATAATAAGTATCATATCCAAAAATATAGTAGTATACAAATCTTGCAAATGCACAACATGTCCATGCGTTTTTAAGACTTTTTTCGTAAAGTCCCAAAGCCTGCATTTTTTCTTTTGTCTGTGCATTAACTGTACCGCTTGCGTTTTTTGCTTTAAGAATATTGTTTAATTCGCAATTATCGCATGTTCCTGTTGCCGCATGAGTACAAGCCTTGCCGTTGACTGTAAAAAAAGACTTCGCCGGATAATATTTAAGGAGTGTATCAATTTTTTGCTGAACACCGTTTCCTTCAGCAGCATTTGTCTACATTTTGAAAAATCCGCCAATCGGTGAAACACCAATAAGCATTATTGCGACAATTAAAGCCGCAAGGATTTTCTTGAAATGTCTTTTCGTCCTCTTCATAAGAACACCTCCAATTAAATTTGACTAATTTTAACATAAATCATTATCACTAGCCAATACTAATAGCTAAATATTTAGCTGACAGTAGCTTTTATTTTTAGCTATAGGTGTCATAATCTAATTGGTGATTAAATGAATATTGATTATAAATTGATAGGATTAAGAATTAAGGAAAACCGAAGAATAACGGGGCTTACTCAGGAACAGCTTGCCAAAAGGCTTGATGTTACTGTGGGATATGTCAGCCAGCTTGAGCGCGGCATAAGCAAAGTGAGCCTTGACACATTGGGCAGAATCACCGCTGTTCTTGACTGCGATATAACTGTATTCCTCGTAAATTCCGCTGTAAATCAGGAATCGTATCTGTGCGGCGAACTGATTGAAAAATTCCGTAAACTAAATCCGACTCAAAAAAAGCTCGTTATAAAAATATGTGATGATATTCTTGAATCATTATAAAAACAAGCTCCGAACCGGTTTTATCGGCTCAGAGCTTTTATATTTACCTGTTAATTGTATCACCCAAATCAGGAGTATCTGTAAATTCAATTGTTTCGCTGTCAACCGCGTCGGACTCAAAAACGATGATTTCGTTTCTTCCGGTTTTCAGCATGGGCGCGGGGCAGTAAAGCGTTTTCTGCGGACCCGCATCATTGTAATATCTTCCGAGATTGAATCCGTTGACGGTCACAAATCCTTTGTGCATTCCGTCAAGGCGTATGAACGTATCCTTAGGTTCCCCGTCAATGTCAAGATATCCCCTTAAGAACGATGCCGTGTCCGTTTCGCCTGTCTCCTCTTTAAATTCCAGATTTGAAAGATTGTCCATAGGCAGCGGATACATATCCCAGCCGAAATGGTAGCTCAAATCAAAGCGGATTCCCCTAAGACCTTTTCTGTCCATAATATAGGGACCGTAGTTGACTCTGCCCATGTTTTCGCAGAGAATATCGAGCCTGGCGGTCTCGCCTTTGCCGAGACCGATTTCTATTTTATCGCAGTGCTGTGAGCGTTCAAGATATCCCTGATATTTACCGTTGAGATAAACGACCGCCCTGTCATGAAGCACGTCAAATTTAAGCTCTTTTTTATCAATGGGACCTGTAAGAGCGGCTGAATACATTGTGTAGCCGTAATACTGACCGATATCTTCCGTAAATTTGGGAGCCGCCGTGTGAACGGGTGCCGAGATTTTGTCTAACGCGTCAAAGACCGAACAGCGTTCATTGAGCGTAAGTTTGCCGTAAGCCGCTTTTTCGGAATTTTTAACAGTAAGCGAGGGAAGTTTTTCGCCGCTGAATTCTTCAATCATTTTCCTCACTTCAAAATATGCCGGGGTTAGGTCGCCCGCCTCGGAAAGAAGCGCGTTGTAATCGTAGCTGGTTACGGTCGGTTCATAACAGTCATAGCAGTTCGCTCCGTTCATAAAGCCGAAATTTGTGCCGCCGTGGAACATATAGAAATTAAGCGAAGCGTTTGCGTCTGTCATACTCTTAAAAAGTGCCGCGATCTCTTTCGGGTCACGCACGTGATGCTTATCGTACCAGTGGTCGAACCATCCGCACCAGAACTCGCCGCACATTTTGGGCTGGTTCGGTCTGAAATCGTCAAGCACGCTGAAATTTTCAAGGGGCTTTGAGCCGAAATTCGCCACGCAGGGATACTGCGGAAGCGTGCCGCCCGAAAGCATCGAATATCCCGCGCCGTCAGATGTGTAAAGCTGGCAGTCAACGCCGTTTTCAATATATATATCGGCGATTCTCTGCATATATTCGTGATCGTTGCCGTAGCTGCCGTATTCGTTTTCTATCTGCATCATTATGATGTTTCCGCCGTTGGTGCAGAGCCTCGGTACAACTCTTTTAAGAAGCTCTTTATAATACCGTTCAATCTTTGAAATGAAAACCTCATCGTTACAGCGGATATCCATGTCTTTGTAATTGAGAAGCCATGCGGGAAGCCCGCCGAAATCCCATTCAGCGCAAATATAAGGACCGGGGCGCAGAATAAGATTAAGCCCAAGCTCAGCGGCAATGTCAATGTATGTTTCAAGGTCGAGCATTCCCGAAAAATCAAAAACGCCCTCCTTCGGCTCGTGAAGATTCCAGCAGGTGTAGGTCTCAACTGTATTGAAGCCGCATTCCTTAAGCTTTAAAAGTCTGTCCCGCCAGTATTCACGCGGTATGCGGAAATAATGCATCGCGCCTGAAATTATTGTGTATTCTTTTCCGTTGAGCAGAAAGCTGCTCCCGTTGTATTCAAATTTAGACATAAAAACCTCCGGAATCAATGCAGAATTTATAATGTTATTTACGGCTTTTTCTTAAAGGAAGCCACCATGTAAAACCGAATGAAAGACATTTTATCAGCGCGTTAATAGGCGAAAGACAGTTCTCTTTGCCTGCCTTTCTTCCGATAATGAAATATTCGCTCAGATGCGTCATAAAAAGAATTATCAGCGGAAGCGGTTTTTTCTTTGCTGCAAAATGCGCCGAAACAGCGTAAAGAATCAAACAGAACGGCTGACCGATATATTTTATAAGCTTTATCGTAAAAATCACCACACTAACGTATCTTATTATATCATCACTGTAATAAAATGACAACAGCGGTGAAGAATTTATTTTGTGCATATTTGTTGAAATTGTTAAAAAGTTATCAGTCTTTTTAGTCAAAATAATTTGATTTTTTTAAGAATTTATGGTATCATTCTAAAGATAGTTATTTTGAAAGGTAGATGACCAAATGAAAACAGCCGCACTGATTATTTTTATCGCAACATACATAGGTCTTTTGGTGTTCCCGAAAATCAGAAAGTATACTGCCATCGGCGCAGCCGCCGCGATGGTTATTGCGGGAGCGATGCCGGTTAAAGAGATTTTCGGCGCAATTGATTTTAATGTTCTTATGATGATAGCGGGTACCATGGGTATCGTATCATTATTCATTGATTCAAAAATGCCCGCGCTGCTTGCGGACCTGCTTATAAAAAAGACCCCGAACATTAAATGGGCGATTATCGCTCTTTCACTTTTCGCGGGTCTTATTTCCGCTTTTGTGGATAATGTCGCAACGGTTCTTATGGTTGCTCCTGTTGCCATGAATATTTCCAAAAAGCTCAACGTTTCCCCTGTAAAAAGCATAATAGCTATCGCTGTCGCCTCTAATCTTCAGGGTGCCGCCACTCTTGTGGGCGATACAACGTCTATTATGCTCGGCGGATATGCGGATATGGATTTTCTTGATTTCTTCGCGTATCAGGGCAAGATGGGTATGTTCTGGGTTGTTCAGATAAGCGCGATTATCGCAACGCTCGTTTTGCTGGTTGTGTTCAGAAAAGACACTCAGAAAATTTCACATAACGAGCTTACAAAGGTTGAGGATTATTTCCCCACATATCTGCTTGTCGGCGTAATTGTTCTTCTTATCGCCGCTTCGTTTATTCCGGCTGATAAAAAGCCTGCCGTCACAAGCGGTGCTATCTGTATGATTCTTATGGCTGTCGGTGTTATCCGTGATATTGTCAAAAATAAAAGCACCTCGGGAGCGGTCAAAGTCGCAAAAGAAATAGACTATGATACTCTGCTTCTTCTTGTCGGACTTTTCGTTGTTATCGGGGCTCTCACACAGGTGGGTCTTGTTACGGATATCGGCAATCTTTTTGTGAAGCTCAGCGGAGAAAATGTATTTTTAATCTACTCTCTGCTTGTATGGGCATCGGTTATTTTCTCGGCGTTTATTGATAACATACCGTATGTCGCAACTATGCTGCCGGTTACACAGGCGATAGCCGCGGCTGTCGGCGTTAATCCCACGATTCTGTATTTCGGACTTCTTACGGGAGCTACCCTCGGCGGAAATCTAACACCGATAGGTGCAAGCGCAAATATTACCGCGACGGGTATTTTAAGAAAGGCCGGCTATGAGGTGAAGTCTTCGACTTTTATGAAGATAAGCGTGCCGTTCACTCTGGCGGCTGTCGTTTCGGGGTATGTACTCGTGTGGTTCGTATACCGGGGACTTATCTGAACAGAGATTAAGACCTGCTGATATCATCTGTCGGCGGGTCATTTATTTTTTGACAAATGTGTTAATAATTGAAAATAATATGCTGACTGCACAGATTTTAATAAAAAATTAATTAAAATTAATCAAAATTTAAGATTTGACAGCTTCTTAACAACTTGACTTACAGCCGAAAATGATATATTATATATTCGGACTTGATTATTATTGACAATAAGGAGGAAGTCATAAATGTCAAAGTTTAATCTCAGAAGAATAACAGCTCTTATTATGGTGCTTGTGATCGTTGCGGGTGCTACGGTTGTCGGTTCTTTTGCCGGGCAGAAGGCCGCACCGCTTTTTACCATAAGTGATGTAAAAACCAAGCAGGGCGAGGAATTTGATGTAACAATTAAATTCGCGCAGGATATTGCCCCTGCATCAATCAATATTGCGGCACTTGATGTTTCACTGAAATACAGCAGCGATATTTATACGGTTGTTGATATGAAAATCGGCGACGGACTTACCAGTGCTTTTGATAAGCTGTCAGACGGTACCGATCTTCATCTTGAACACGGATATGTTTTTAATTCAGGATACAAAGAGCCGGGCGAAGCTAAATGGAGCATGTCCACCGTTAACGGATTCACGTTTAAGAAAGACACTGTTTTTGCGGTTGTTACATTAAAGGCAAATGATGTTTCAGCTCTTGAGGGTGACGTCAATCTGAGCGTTGTGGTTACAAACGCCATGACAAAGAGCTTTGATAATACAACAAGCCTTTACACTGCCGCGACCAATAAGGTTGATCTCGATGTTAATCTCGGAAAGCTTTGCAGCTGGGAATACGATGCGGTTAACGGAAGCTATACGCTTGTAAAGTTCAACGACCCGAATGCGGCGAAATTTACAATTCCCGATACATACGGTGAAAGCATAGATTCAATAAAGCCCGTTACAAAAATCAAATGCGGCGCGTTTGCGTACTGCACAAAGCTTGAGAGTATCGTTATCGGCTCAAATGCAGAGTCGATTGAACCCGCGGCGTTCTTTAACTGCAGCAGTCTGAAAAAGGTTACTTTTTATTCAGATAACGCGGTAATAGGAGCCAGAGCTTTTATGGGTTACAGCGGTGATTTTACAATCAAGTGCAGAAAAGGCTCAACCGCCGATAAATATGCAGAAGCAAACGGCATTAAGGTAGAGTATTTCGGCAATATTGCTGATTTAAGCTATACCGGTTTGGAAGAAAGCAAAGATTACAGCGACGGAATCCCCGTTAAATGTTATAGCCTTAAATTCTATGACGGCGGCAAAACCCTTGTTGAAGGCAGAGATTACAAGCTTGAATATGAAAATAACGTTAATGTCGGCACAGCGACCATTCTTGTAACAGGTATGGGCGAATACGTTGGTACACGAACCTTCACTTTTGAGATTAAATGCCCGTACCATTATGTAGGCTCAAGATATTATACAGAAACAGCTTTTTACGCCAACTGCGAAGAAGGCGGAAAGATTGTCAAGGCCTGTTCTTTCTGCGGATATAAAAATGACTCAACAAAGCTTCCGGCAAAGGAACATGAAAAAGATGAGAAGATAGTTATTAAAGAACCTACCTGTACAGAACACGGTAAAGAAGCGTGGACCTGCAAAAACTGCAGTGCCTATATTGATGAAAAAACTATTATACCGATAGATCATGATGTTGACTGGGTAGTAACCGTTCCGGCAACCTGCGAGCATACGGGCCTCGAAAGCTTCGAGTGCAAGGTCTGCCATGAAAAAACAGGCGGAGAAAGAACAATCCCCAAAAAGGAGCATCAGGTTCAGTGGGTTGTTACAACAGAAGCGACTTGTATGAAAAACGGGATTGAGGAATTTATTTGTCCTTATTGCGGAAAGAATGACGGCGGTGAGGTCAAGACAAAAATAATCGAAGCAAGAGGCTATCACGTCAGAGAAGAAAACATAGTAAAAGAGGCAACCTGCGGCGAAGCGGGCTTGAAGGTAGTTCGCTGCAAAGACTGCAATGAAATTATTCAGGAAATAGAGCTGCCGAAAACAAATGTTCATACCTATACTTCACAGACAGCGATTTTCACCGAACCCACCTGCACGGAGCCGGGATACAGAATCCTTAAATGCGATGTCTGCGGCGCAGAAGGTGAAAAGTCTGTTGTAAAAGCCGCTTACGGTCACGCCTGGGAGTCTCAGACAATTGAACAGGCTACCTGCACAAAACCGGGTAAAGGCGGTCAGGTCTGCGCACGCTGCAAGGAAGAGCAGAACACTTATCCTATCAACGCGCTGGGGCATGATTACACACCCTCATCTGTAACAATTGTTAAGGGCAACTGTGTTGTTGACGGCCTTGAGGGCGTTCAGTGCAAAACATGCGGCGAAATAAAAGAAGGCACAAGAAAAGTTATAAAGGCAAGAGGATATCATACCTACAGCTCTGAAAAAGTAATATTGTCGGCAACCTGCACTCAGCAGGGAATTAAAGAATATACCTGCACCGGCTGCGGAGATGTTATGGTTGATATTATTCCTGTATCAGGTCATAAGGGAGTGCCGGTTCCGGATGTGCTTCCCACATACAAGCATACAGGTACTGACAAAACTGTCTGCGAATTCTGCGGAATTGATTTAAATATTCCTGTACCCGTTGACAAGGTTGTGCCTGACCTTGACGGAGATAAGAATGTTACGTCAACAGACGCTCTTATGATTCTTCAACACGCAACAAAGCTCAGAACCCTTACCGGTGCTCCTTTGAGAAACGCTGACTGCAACGGTGACGCCAGTGTTAATTCAACAGACGCGCTGATTGTACTGCAGCTTTCTGTAAAACTTATTTCAGCGGATTAATCCGAATATAATGCTTTTGGGCGGCAGCTTGGACTGTCGCCCTGTTTTAGATTAAGGCAATACGGTGTAATCACTCAGAAAAGCGTTGATTTTGATTGTGATGTGCCGCCTTAAATATATTTTGCCGGAAAGGAACAGTGAAAATGCGGAAGCACCCGTTTAGAGAAAAAATCGGATACGGCGTTGGCGCTGTCGGTCTGGATTTAAGCTACGGACTGTTTTATTCTTATCTCTCGATTTATCTGACAGA
Source organism: Acutalibacteraceae bacterium (assembly GCA_045597925.1). GTDB lineage: Bacteria > Bacillota > Clostridia > Oscillospirales > Acutalibacteraceae > CAG-488. The sequence continues at coordinate 8,405 of JAZLLB010000184.1, read as the reverse complement.
CGCACTGGGAATAAGCCCGTGGTTTCTTTTGATTCTCACTCCGCTCGCCAGACTCTGGGACGGAATAAACGACCCGATGATGGGTACAATCGTTGATGCCTCAAAACATAAACTGGGCAAATACAGACCCTGGATTTTAAGAGGAACAATCCTCAACGCCTTTGTTCTTATTCTTATGTTCAACACTCCCGCGGCTGTGGCGAATTCAAAAGCGGTTTATGCTTATGTAGCGGTTTTCTATGTGTTGTGGGGAATGACAAATACGCTCGCGGATATTCCCTACTGGTCAATGATACCGTCATTTGCAAATGAAGAAAAAGACAGAAATCTTATTTCAACAATCGCTCGGGCGTTTTCGGGTCTTGGCCAGGGAGTTATCGGAATTCTTACAGTTCCGATGGTTGCGCTTCTCAGTAAATCGGGTGAGGATAATCTGGAAAGCATGTCTTCGGGAGATGTGAAAAACGGTCTCGGCAGATGGGCGGCGATATGTGCCGTGCTTCTTGTCGGCTTTGCTTTAATATGCGTTGCTTCAACAAAGGAGCGCAATGTTATTCAGTCTGACGAAAAATTCTCATTCAAAAAGGCAATCGGTGTTATCAGAAACAATGACCAGCTGCTTGTATTCATGCTCTTTGCCATGATTTCAAACGCAGGCTATTACATGACCTCAGGCATAAGCAATTATTATTTCAAATCCGTAACGGGAATATGGGGAAATCAGTCGGTTTTCTATACTCTGGGTGCTGTCGGTTCTGTGCTGGGTCTGCTTGTTATTCCGGTGTGTTCAAAGAAAAATCTTACCAACCGTACTACTTATAAGATTTCTCTTTCTCTTGCCGCGGCAGGTTATATCAGCATGGCTGTTGTCGGCTACGTATTCGGCGGCAACGTATTCGGCCTCGGTATATGCTATATGATCGCGTCAATCGGCATAGGCAGTATGTTCGTAAATCAGACGGTTATGCTTTCTGATATTGTTGATTACGGCGAATATAAGCTCGGCACAAGAAATCAGAGTCTCACATTCTCAATGAAAGGCTTTCTTCAGAAAATGGCGTATACTATTCAGAGCATTATTATGTACGCGTCATTCGGCATTACAAAGTATCAGGTGGTTACGGGCAACAAATTTGTTGAGCAGACTCAGATGTCAAAAAACGCGATATCAGCTCTCATGTTTATTATTCCGCCGCTGTTTATACTTGTTTCTCTGGCAATATTTTCAAAGAAATATAAAATTCACGGCGATTTCAAAACGGAAGTGCTTGAGGCGATTGCCGAAAAACGCGCTTCTGAAAGTGAAGAATAATTTAAAGCGGCTCACTCAGGGCTGCTTTCTTCATTTATGGTGAATTCCTTTTCAACGCCGATGTTTTCATAGCAGACGAATCTGCCGCTGACCTTTTTGCCGTTTTTATTAAAGCTCTCACTGACTGTTTCGCTTATTATCTGCCGCGTACGGGTATAGTCTTTTGCCGAGTTCATAAATCTTTCAATACAGATAAGCTCTTTACAGTTTTCAGGGGGGAGCGTACCGTTGCCTGAAAGTGAGGAATATTCTGTAATAATCACGCCGGCGGGCATTTTTTTATCTGAATACGAAAGAAATTTTTCTTTTCTGAATGTAAAGTCTGATTTATTTGACGGTCTTCCGAGCGGAATTTCAATCCCCGCTAAAAACAAACTTAGTTTTTTTCTGTCAGGAATAATCTGTCTGAATTTTTCATCTTTTTTAACCTCCGCTTTGATTACCTCTTCGCTGCGGCCGACGGCATATCCCCGCGCGTGAACGTAGCTGGTTGAAAGGTCTCTGTTTTCAACAATGCCGCTTATAAGCACTTCACCTTTCATAACGGAATTGAATCTTTTTGCCGCAACGGTTCCGCGATACGGTTCAAGAATTATCAGCTGAGCGTCTTTTGAAGAAACCAGATTATACATACCGGACGAATTAATAATTTCAGGCTCTTTTTCACGCTCTTTTATTTTTATAACAGCACGTGAGGCATGAATATTCACAGATATTTCAGATATGCCGTCTAATTTATCTCCTGCCGCAACAGAAACCTTTACAGGGTCTGTTTTCACAGCGGAGCTTCCGATTTTAAGTCCGGATGCTTCAACAGCCGCGATGATTGTTTCTTCGGGAATATTGCTGTTCCCTTCAACATCAATTATCCATATTCTTGTTGAGAGAACGAACAGGCTTATTATTAAAATAAGAATACCTATCGGGATTCCGGTTCTTTTTCTGTTTCTGAAAATAAAGAACGGAAGTCCGTGCTTCTTTATGATTTTCGCTGTCATTCCGCTTTTTCGGGCACAAGGTCTGATATTTCTGTAGCCTTCAATGGTGGTTGAAGCGATAATATTTTCACCGTCAGCTTCAACATCCCACAGAACTACACCGTAAAAGGAGCATAAGTTGATAAAACGCTCGCCGAATCCGCCGTATGCCTTAAATCTGACAAATCCTGTAAAAAAGCGCAGGATTTTCAACATAAACATAAAATCACTCCAGCTCTACCGATAGGATTTTACCTGAAATAATCACCTGTGAGCAGGCGAAGCTTCTGATTATCAGCCCGTCTCCGAAAACGCCTATAACACGGCTGCCGGTGTTTAGCTTTATGCCCTCACTGCTGTATTCGGCAACATTTTTACAGCCGTCAACCAGCACGGTATCATTAAAAAGCTCCACATGATAGCCGTCTTTGCATGAATCCTCGGGAAAATCGAATTCTTTGACAAAATCAGAAAAATGTGACTGCCTGTTTTTCATTTTATCACCATAATAAAAAATATTGTTACGCCATATATATTTATGGGTGATTCAGGTGAAAAATACCGTTAAAAAGTTTTTTATGTATTCATTTATACTTTTGACAGCAGTAATGTTTTTGCTTCGTAACGAATCTGCGGCGGAGGGGGTAACGTCATCGCTGAAATTATGCGCTTCAACGGTTGTTCCGTCGCTGCTGCCGTTTATGGTGCTGTCCTCATATATAATAAAATCGGATATGATATCATCTTTGGGAAAAGTATTTGAAAGACCGTGCAGACGGCTGTTCCGACTTCCGGGTGAGGCGGCATGCATAATAATAATGAGTATGACGGGTGGGTTTCCGGTTGGAGCAAAAATGATATCGTCAGCTTTGGAAAACGGTACTCTCACAAAAAAACAAAGTAAAAGGATGATGCTTTTCTGTGTAAACGCGGGTCCCGCGTTTGTGGTAAATGCCGTCGGCGTGTCAATGCTGGGAAGCAGGAAAGCGGGAGCTGTTCTGTTAGCGGCGACTTTATCTGCTTCGCTGCTTATAGGCATCGTTTCAAGATTCCTTGCAGACGGTGAAAAAATCAACCGCAAACCCAAAAGCGCAATCGGAAAAGGCGAGGCTTTGACCGCCTCTGTTGAAGGCGCGGTTGAAGCTATGCTTACCGTATGCGGATGGATTCTTGTTTTCGGCGCTGTGAGGCAGATAATATACGATGCGGGAGTTCCGGAAAATTTCCGCCGCATTGCCGATTTGGTGTGCGAGGTCACAAACGGGTGCGCCGCATCGGTGAATTTATTCCCGCTGCCGGTTACTGCATTCGTACTTGGATTTTCGGGATTTGCCGTTCATGCGCAGCTGTTGCCGTTTATCAATGAAACAGGGCTTGAATATAAAGCGTTTTTTGCCGCGAGAGCATTAAACGGTGCTGTTTCGGCTGCCTTGGCGGAGCTTCTTTTCAAGCTGTTTCCCTGCACGGTTCAGGTGTTCGGCTCAGAAATACAGGCAACGCCTGTCGCGTTCTCGGCTTCGGCGTATGCATCTGTCGCCGCAATATTTACCGCGGCTCTTATTATTTTAGACCTTGCTCCCGGAAGGAAAATATGATATAATACACAATGGTAGTATGTTTCCTGTGTATTCTGTAAGGATTGAGATGATGAAATTGCGAAAAAAATTAATAGATTCAAAAAAAGCGGAAAGAGAATGCCGGAACTGCGCGTTCGGTGTATTGCTTTCAGATAAGGAAAAAGTATTCTGCAAAAAGTCGGGAGTCAGAAACACGGACTCGTTCTGCAAAAAATTCAAGTATGACCCATTATGCCGTGTTCCGAGGAGGAAGCCTGATATCAAGACTTTTTCGGAAGAAGATTTTTCGCTTTAAAGGTGATGAATATGAGAAATAACCTTATGAAAATAGTATCACTGCTTATAGTTTTCAGCGTGGTTTTCGGGCTTTGCTCGTGTAAACTGATGCATAAGCCTACCGGAAACGCGGGTGAGACTACAAACCGCTCTGTCACCCTTCCGTCATCGAGCAAGGCTACGGCAGAAAAAACAGATTATCAGGTTACCGCGATTGCTCCCGAGAGCAAAGAAGACATAATTAAATATTTTAATGATTCACTTGAGTATTTTTATCAGAATGATTTTGAATTCACAAGAAAGAAGTCTTCCAAGCTTAAATCCTACAGCGGAGGTTCGCTTGTTAATGTTGAGGGCGCGACGCAGTCATATGTTTCCATGCTCAGGTCTGCCTGCTCGGATATGATGGGGGTAGGTTCGCTCAGTGCCGCGTATTATATCGGCGATGATATATCTTCTGCTTTTGAAATAAATCCGGTTGAGAGCCAATATCTGAAAAAATGCACCGCGGTTGCTGAAAAAAGCAATGTAAAAATTGCTTTTGAGTATAAACAGTTTATAGGAGAAGATGTTTCCGGCGTGACAAAGCTTACAGGCGATTATGTGGATTCAGGCGGATTTTCACGGAGGATAAGCGGTTACGGAGCTTCTGCTTCCTCACCTAAGGCTGTAATCAGCGGAATAAAGCTTACAGCACTTATTGATTATGCAACTAATAATTTTATTTCTTTGAGAATAGAGTTTTCAACAGCTTTTTCGGCGGAATCCATCTCTTTTGATTATGTTTCGGGAGGACCCGTAAGCGGCTCGACAAAAACGGTTATTTCATACGGGAATTTTACGGAAAAATAATATGGAAGATAAAAATATAAATAATATCTGTAAAGCTGCGGGCAGATGCTCGGGCTGTCAGCTTAATAACCTGACATATTCACAACAGCTCAGATTGAAGCAAAGCAGAGTGAACAAGCTGTTTTACGGGCTTGTTGTGCCTGAAAAAATTGTTGCTTCACCTGAACGGCTGCGATACCGTAATAAATCGGGCGCGGTGTTTTTTAAAGACAGAAAAAAAGAAATCCGCTGGGGGATTTATCAGTCCGGAACCGGCGGATTATGTGCTGTAAATGAGTGCTTTTTACAGTCTGAAATCGCTGATGAAATTTTCAGCACGGTCGCGAATCTTATTAAGAGCTTCAAGATAAACCTTTATGATACAGACGATGGAACCGGATTTTTTCGCAGCGCGATGATAAGAACCGCTCCTTCAACCGGTCAGCTTATGCTTGTGCTGGTTACTGCCGAAGGGGATATACCGAAGGAGCGTTCATTTGTAAATGCGCTGCTGAAAAAACATAAAGAAATAACCTGCATTGTGCAGAGTATTTACACCGGCGGGGCGGTTATAATGACCGGAGAAAAAGAAAAAGTGCTTTTCGGCAGCGGTTATATCGAAGATGAAATCTCAGAAAAAAGATTCAGAATTTCCGCGCATTCTTTTTATCAGATAAATCCGCTCCAGACGGCGCGGCTTTATGCCGAAGCAATCGGTATGGCTGAGCTGAAAGAAGGGGATTCTTTTCTTGACGCTTATTGCGGAACCGGCACAATCGGCATAATTGTCGCCGGAAACAGCTGCACCGGCTGTGGTGTTGAAATCAATTCCGCCGCTGTTGAAGATGCGAAAATGAACGCTGAAATCAATGGTATAAAGAATATGAAATTCATCTGCGGCGATGCAGGCGAAGTAATAGAAAAATCAGACGAAAAATATGACGTTGTTTTCGTTGACCCGCCCAGAGCGGGGTGCAGCAGAAAATTTCTTGGTTCTCTTGTGAAAGGTAAACCCGAAAAAATAGTGTATATTTCATGTAACCCCGAAACACAGGTGCGCGATGTCCGATTTTTATTAAAAAACGGCTATAAAATAAAAAAAGCCGTTCCGTTTGATATGTTCCCTCATACCGGACACGTTGAGACTGTTGCTCTATTGGTCAGGTACATATCAACAAAAGAGTATGTTACCATTGATGTAAAGCCGGAAGAGCTTGAGCTTGGCTCACTTCAGACCCACGGAACATACGAAGAAATCAAAAAGTATGTACTTGATAACTATGGACTTAAGGTATCAACATTAAACATTTCACAGGTAAAACGTAAGTGCGGACTTGACGTCGGCGAGGCCTTCAACAAGCCCAAGAACCCCGACAGCAGAGTTCCAAACTGCACAAAAGAAAAAGAAGAGGCAATAACTTCCGCTTTGAAATATTTTGGTATGATATGAAAAAACTCCCGATATGCCATAATGAACGGCATATCGGGAGTTAAATGTTAATAAGCATAAATCCCTCAGGCAATCAAATTATGGTCACCTGAGGGATCTTTCATATCTCCTCTTCTTTAGCGATAATTTTAAGCGTACCCTCTTTCTTTTTTCGATATGTTTCAGCTATTGCTTTTTCTGTTATTGCCGACAATATTCTCGACTTAATTGAATTCTCATACGGCCTTCCGCTTGACTCTCTGATAAATATGCTTTTCAGCATCGAAGATGCCTCTTTGCTGAGATAAAGCTTCTTTTCTATCGGGTATGCTTCAAGTCCCCGGTAAAATTCAATTCTGCCAGTTGAAGTATTAACCTTCTCTTCCCCTGCTGAATTATCCGGCATGGAGTAATGAGCTTTTCGCTGACCGCAAGTATCATTGATATAACCTTTGAATTCCGCAACTACTGTCAGGGAATTCCAACTGAACGAATATCCGTGGCAGTACATTACTCTGATATCAGACTTGTTTTCGCATTGTCCCATTTCGTTGATAATTGCCAGAATTTCAGTATCACATTTCTTGCCGAGCTCTGCAAGTGTCATACCGTCCCTTGGCGGCGGGTTATGCCTTTGCGTTCTGTCGTCATCGGGAGAACCGCTCATGTATTTTCGATACTGTTCAACGGTAGTACACGGAACAACGTCGTTTTTTGCCTTTTCCATCTGTTTCACCTCGTTTCATTTGTTGTTCAGGTGAGCGTTCACCTGTCATGAATAATATGAAAGATGCGGAAGACGGAAACGCAAAGGCAAACGTGCGAATAAATCGGCGAACGGTAACGGCGGTTTATTCGCACCTCCGAAACACACCTTGCATAAGCACAGTCATTCTCCCCGAACAGGTGTGTGAAGGAGTGATCATGAGCTTTTGCCGTGCAAAACAGGCTTTGACTCTTTCCCGAAAGAGTGGGGCCCCGAATTATCGTTTCGATAATTGGTACGGGGTACTGTTGTGGGGCAGCCGACTGACATATTAACTATAGAACAATTCATCTGAAGTTGAAAGGAAGCAGTTAATATGTCAACCAAAAGGCTGACCAACCACAACGGTCGAAAGGGCAGGGACGGTGTTTACAGTGCCAAGCATAATGACCGCAATTATGATGTTAAGCATTCCAAAAACGTCGACCCCGCTAAAACAGTAAACAACAGGACGTGGCATGTTTATCCCGAAGAGAATTTAACATTTGAAGAAGCCGAGCAGAAATTCTATGAGGAAAATTTTGCATCATACCTTAAGCAGAAGAATGACAGATACATTAAGGGTCGTCATCCCGAAAGAGTGCAGACGATGGACAAATTCAGAAAGAATGAACGAACCTGTCCCGAAGAAGTAATAATGCAGATAGGCAACGTTGATGACGGAGGCATCGACCCCGATGAGCTGTGGGAACTCTGTCTTGAACAAATTGAATGGGAAGCCAAGACTTTTCCTAATATAAAAATTCTTGATATTGCTCTGCATACCGATGAGCCGGGAGCTGACCATATACATATGCGTAAGGTCTGGACGGCTGTTGATGACCACGGAGCATTGCAGGTCAATCAGACCAAAGCGCTGGAAACAATGGGTATTGAACGTCCGGATACATCGAAGAAAAAAGACAGAAATAACAACGCTAAAATGGTTTATTCAAAAATAATAAGAGAGCATTTTATTGAAGTGTGCAAAAGTCACGGAATTGAAATTGAAGAAGTTCCGAAAGAGGCTTCCGAAACAGGGTTATCATTAATAGAGTTTAAATATCGCAAAGAAAAAGAGAAGCTTGAAGCCGCAGAGAAAAAGCTGTCCGAGATTTCGGAAAATCTCGTGACAGCCATTAAAGAACGGGATAAAGCGGTTGAAGAAAAAGAGCAGATAGAAGCGGATACTAAAATAAAGGTTGAACAGCTATCGGATATTGTGAACGAGTATCTTAATGTAAAAAAGAAAAAGAAG
>JAZLLB010000183.1:0-14227 GCA_045597925.1 Acutalibacteraceae bacterium | reverse complement strand
TTTCTCCACTGGAAATACTGCACGCTGTCTGCGCCGTAAGCGACAGCCTGAATTGAAGTCATTTCAAGCGTTCCCGGCCTGTGGAGCTTGTTTACGTCATGCCAGTTACATACTGACGGCGTGCTCTCCATCATAAAAAACGGCTGACCGCACCTCATGGAACGCTTGCTGTCATGACCGAATGAAACTTCCAAAGCCTGCCGCATTGTATCCTTTTCATCCCAGTACGGGTAGTTGTCCCACGAAACAATGTCAACATGTTTCGCGAAATCCTGATAATTTATGTTACGGTAAAATCCCATAAAATTTGTAGTTATCGGAATATCCGGTGTAATTTCACGAAGCGGAGCAATCTCGTTTTCATAAAATGAAATATGACTTTCGGAAACAAACCTGCGCCAGCAGAGCTTCAGTGCGGAAACATGATTTTCGCCTCTTTCTTTAGGTGAATTGACCTGGCTGAAATCGTTGAGATTATGGCTCCAGAAGCCGTTCCACCATTTATCGTTAAGCTCATCAATTGAATTATGATAGCGTTTTTTCACCCATTCTCTGAACGCCTGCTGACACATTTCACAGTGACACTCACCGCTGTATTCATTTGAAATATGCCACATTTTAAGTGCCGGATGATTTTTATAACGCTCGGCAAGTTTTCTGTTGATTTCCCGCGTCTTAAATCTGTAATACGGAGAAGTCAGACAGTGATTATGCCTTACACCGAATTCATTTTTTGTTCCGTCTTCATTCACACGGAGGACTTCCGGATATTCCTGTGCCATCCACGCGGGTCTCGCTCCCGACGGAGTAGCAAGAACGGCATCAATTCCGTTTTCGTAAAGCTTATCCATTATCTCGTCAAGCCATTCGAAATTATATACGCCCTCCTCAGGTTCAAGCATTGACCACGAAAAAATACCGACAGTCGCGCTGTTGACGTGCGCCAGCTTCATAAGGCGCATATCCTCATCCCAGACCTCCTTTGTTTTTATCCACTGGTCAGGGTTATAGTCACCGCCGTGAACGATGTGATTGAAGAATTTATCCATATTATCACTCCGAAAATTTTTCTATGTAAAATGTCTGTGAATATTCTTTTCCGCTGTGGAGAATATACGGCTCACGCAGGCATGCCATACCCGGCATATCTCCGCCGACACCGCACTGTGAGAAATCCACATTTACCGTTGTCAGATTTTCGTATTTCAGCTCGTGAATATGCTCCGCTTTTTCGAGTGTCTCCTGTGTGTAATTCCAAAGATTGAACGAAAACGGAATTTCACCTGTGATTTTAATACCGTTTCCGTTGTCATCTTTAACACAGAGATATCTTGTATCTGTTCTGCACCCGTTTTCCTGCGGGCGCATATATTTATGCTCAAGCCCTCGCACCTCAGACCGATGAACCGCAAGCCTCGCGCCTGTTTTTCTGTCGATATAATTCTCATGGGGACCTCTGCCATACCATTCAGCGTTTTTATAGCGTCCGGGCATAGCGAATGTCATACCGAAGCGTATCATATCAATCAAAAGCGGCCTTCCGCTGTGAGTAACCTTTATTCTGCCGTCCGGGAAGAAAAGGTACTCCACATTCACTCCCGTCATATAAGCGACTGTATATTTCGCCCTGACACTGACAGTTCCGTCTGCGTTTTCAGTTACGGAGCTTATTCTTCCGAGAGCTGTTTTCGTAGCAGTTCTGTATCTGTATTTCGGGTGGAGCTTAATAAGCGGTCCCGCGAAATTAAGAGGTCCTATGTCATTATCCGTAAGCGGTCTGAAATAGTTTGGCTTCATACCGCTTTTAAGCATCTGCTCACCGCCGTATTTCAAGGAAACAAGACTGCCGTTTCTGACTTCGGCAAAGAAATCACCGCCGATTACCGTAACCGTTCCGCCGTATTCCGCTGTACTCAATCTGCCCTCTGCCGCTTTCGTTTCTTTACGGGTGCCGTATTTTATTATGTACTGGTCGAAGCTCACCTCATAACCTGCCTGTGCCCATTTTTTCGCGGTTTTAAGTCTGATTGAAAACGTAACTGTACATTCTTTTTCAGGAAGACTGTTTGTATCGTAATCAACTTTAAAATCCCTTTTGCTCAGCGGCTCAGCGCTCAGATTTTCAATAATCGAGCTGCTGATTTTCTCCCCCTCGGCGGCGATTATACAGTAAATCTCATAATCCGAAAGATTGGAAAAGAGATTTTTATTCTTAACCGTGAATATGCCGTTTTTTATATCTTTACATTCAATTTTAACAGGAGAATAAACCTTTTTAACCTCATAAATGCTCGGGTGAACCTCTCTGTCCGCTCCGATAATTCCGTTGGCGTTAAAATAAAGATTGCTTCCCGTTACAGCTGTGAGATTAATCTTATTGAATTTTTTGCTTCTCGGCTCTTTTTTTTCGTAGTCTGTGCCGTATGTCCATTTTTCCGTTCCGTCTTTATCATAAACACGGAGCGACTGGTCAACAAAATCCCATATAAATCCGCCGCACATATTATCGTACTTCTCGAAGTCATCCATGTATTCCTGAAAATTGCCGAGACTGTTTTCCATAGCGTGAGCGTATTCGCAAAGAATGACAGGCTTGCCCTCGTAATCCGAAGTCTTTATGGGTTTATTATCCGCCGCGAGAGCATTGGTTATATTATCAAAAAGACCGATTTTATATTCTTCACGCCTGCCCATTTTTTTCATAAGCTCAGGCGTCGGGTACATTCTGCTGATAACATCGCTTTTGGTGAAATCGAAATCTCCCTCATAGTGAAATTTTCTTGTTGTATCAAGACGTAATGCCGCCTGCTTCATTTTTATAAAGTTATCGCCATCGCCCGCCTCATTGCCTAAAGACCACATGAAAACGCACGGGTGATTTCTGTCCCGCAGAACCATTCTTTCCATTTTATCGCAGACGGCACCTGTCCATTTCGGATTGCTGCCGGGAACTCCCTTTCTTCTTACGCCGTGACTTTCCATGTCACATTCATCCATAACAAGCAGACCGTATTCATTGCACCAATCGTAAAATCTCGGGTCATCGGGGTAATGGCTCGTTCTCACAGCGTTAATGTTGTTACGTTTGAGAATAAGAATATCCTGCTCATATCTTTTATCAGGCACATTCCAGCCGTTATCGGGGTCAAAATCGTGACGGTTTACCCCCCTGATTGTAAGCTCTCTGCCGTTGAGATAAATTTTTTCTTTTATAAAATCAATCTGCTTGAAGCCGACCTTTATCGCCTTTGCGCATATAATCTCATCATCATTTTTCAGTGTTATGATGAGTGTATAAAGATTCGGAAATTCAGGCGACCACAAGCGGGGATTTTCAACCGTTCTGCTGAAAGAAAAATCAGCATTCCCGTTCCCTTTTACAGCAATCCCCTCGTTGCCGAGAGGAATAATATTTTCACCGTCAAGAAGCTCAGCGCAAAGCACACCCGAAAAAGGTTCTGACGAATAATTTTTCATTGCGACGGCAACATTCACACATGATTTTTCAAAGCTGTTTTCAAAAGCCGTTGTAAAAAAGAAATCTCTGATACAGCATTCAGGTTCAGCGAAAAGATACACCTCACGGTAAATACCGGACATATTCCACATATCCTGATTTTCGATGTATGTCGCGTCACTGTATCTGTAAACAACAGCAGTGACATTATTTTCTCCCTCACGCAGATATGATGTTATGTCAAACTCATGCGGTGTCATTGAGCCCTGTGAATAGCCCGCAAATTTTCCGTTTATATATAATTCAAGAGCTGATTTACACGCGCCGAAGTGAATAAAAATCTCTCTGTCACTCCAGTGAGCCGGAACAGTAAAGCTTCTCCTGTAAATTCCGACCTCCTGCAGAGCATGGTCAATTGTCGGAATAGCTTTTTTCTTTCTGGCTATTGCTCTTGTGAATGTGCTGGCGTAATAAACAGGCACGCCGTATCCTTTCAGCTGCCAGAGTGACGGGATCTCGATATCGTCCCAGCTTCCGGTGTTGAAATCATCCTCATAAAAGCCGTCAGGCAGACCGTTGTCAACGCCCATCTGCCAGTGAAACTTCCATGTTCCGCACAGCGTCATTTTATACGGACTTCCTTTTTTCGCCGCCGCGTCAGAAACGTTTTTATAAGGCATGGCTATAACGTGACCGTCTTCTTTATTTATTTTGAAAATTTCTGAATTTTCCCAATTATAACTCATAATTGTTTTCCTTAAAGAATTTTTTAACGTCAAGAAGCGAATCCATAATTTTATATGTCATTTTCGCGTGAGCTTCATCCGGCTGAATCATGTCCGGTACGCAGATAACGGGAATTTTCGCGTTGTTTGCCGCTTCAATTCCGCTTTTGGCATCTTCAAGCACAATCGCATCAGACGGGTCAACACCCAGCTTTTCGCAGGCGGCAAGAAAAATCTCAGGCGCGGGCTTCGCATGCTTAACCTCGTTGCCGCAGACAAAATACTGAAAATATCCGCCGAGACCCGTATAGTCCATCATCTGCTGTACCCATTCCTTATCAGACGAAGAAGCGACGGCGCATTTTATGCCGTCTTTTTTAAGCATTTCAAGCAGTTCTCTCGCTCCTTTTTTAACTGGAACGCCGTTCTTTTCATAATATTCAATCATTTCATTGTGAACAGCGGTTACGTCAAACATTTTGTCGCCGTATTTTTCTTTAAGCATAACCTTTGTTTCGGCAAGGCAAATACCGAGAAGTGTACAATAATACTCCTCGCTCATCTCACATCCCCGCTCACCGAGCATTTTCTGAAACATTTTAAACGTAACGCGCTCACTGTCAATGAGAAGACCGTCCATATCAAATACAACTGCTTTTATCATAGGGAATCACCTCAAAAAGTTCCTTAAGCAATACCGCATAATCAAGGTACGTGAATTGCCTTAAGGTATTATACCAATAAAGATTATTATTGTCAATTTGTGAAAAAATTTAGTTTATAATTTGCCTGAACAGATACTCTGACAAAAAATTGTTGATTATTTATGCTCTTTGTGATATACTTTCAAGTTGAAATATTGTCCGGAGGTAATTATCATGGAAAACGCAAAAATCGGAACCAAATGTGTTCAGGGCGGCTACACGGCAGGCAGCGGTGAGCCCCGTCAGATACCGATAATCCAGAGCACCACTTTTAAATATGACACAGGCGCGGCTATGGGCAAGCTCTTTGACCTTGAAGCCAGCGGTTATTTCTATTCACGTCTTCAGAATCCCACCTGCGATACCGTCGCGGCTAAAATTGCCGAAATCGAAGGCGGCACAGCGGCTATGCTCACATCTGCGGGTCAGGCGGCTAACTTTTTCGCCACATTCAATATCTGCTCATGCGGTGACCATATTGTTTCATCTTCCGCGATTTACGGTGGAACCTATAATCTTCTTGCAGTTACAATGAAGAGAATGGGCATCAATGTCACATTCGTTGCTCCCGACTGCTCCGACGAAGAACTTGAGGCGGCTTTCCGCCCCGAAACAAAGCTTGTTTTCGGCGAAACAATCGCAAATCCCGCACTTAATGTGCTCGATATTGAAAAATTCGCGAACGCGGCTCACGCTCACGGCGTTCCGCTTATTATTGACAACACATTCCCCACAGCGGTTAACTGCCGTCCTTTTGAATGGGGAGCGGATATTGTTACTCATTCAACCACAAAATATATGGACGGTCACGGCAGTGCTGTCGGCGGCGCAATAGTTGATTCGGGCAATTTTGACTGGAACAAATACGCTGACAAATACCCAGGGCTCTGCACTCCCGATGAAAGCTATCATGGTGTAACCTACACTGAGCGTTTCGGCCTCGGCGGCGCGTTCATCACAAAAGCAACCGTTCAGCTTATGCGTGACCTCGGCTCTGTTCAGTCACCGTTCAGCGCTTATCTTCTTAATCTCGGCATCGAAAGCCTTCACGTAAGAATGAAAAAACACAGCGATAACGGTCTTGCTGTTGCGAAATATCTTGAAAATCACGACAAAATCGCATGGGTCAATTATCCCGGTCTTGAATCAAGCAGGGATTACGCTCTCGCTCAGAAATACATGCCGAACGGCACCTGCGGTGTGGTCAGCTTCGGCGTTAAAGGCGGCAGAGAAGCTGCGGGTGCATTCATGGAAAAGCTCAGCATTATCGCAATTGAAACTCATGTTGCCGACGCACGCTCATGCTGTCTTCACCCCGCAACCACAACTCACCGCCAGATGAGCGATGAAGAGCTGGCGGCGGCAGGCGTTTCCCCTGACCTTGTAAGACTTTCATGCGGACTTGAAGACGCGGAAGACCTTATTGCCGATATTGAGCAGGCTCTCGCCCAAATCTGATTTTTCGGAGGTATTGTAAATGCCTATCAAAATTCCAAATGACTTGCCCGCCGTTCAGATTCTTGCCGAAGAAAATATCTTCGCCATGACTGAAACAAGGGCGATGACGCAGGATATACGTCCGCTGCGTATTCTTTTGCTGAACCTTATGCCGAAAAAAATTGAAACAGAAACACAGCTTTCACGAATTTTAGGCAACACTCCGCTCCAGATTGAGCTTACACTTATCAGAGCAGCCACTCACATTTCAAAAAATTCCACAGAAGAACATCTGCTCGCTTTCTACAAAACCTTTGAAGACATTAAAAATGAAAGCTTCGACGGAATGATTATCACAGGTGCGCCTGTTGAGCTTATAGAATTTGAAGAGGTCGACTACTGGAACGAGCTCTGTGAAATAATGGACTGGAGCAAAACTCATGTTCACAGCACACTTCACATATGCTGGGGCGCTCAGGCAGGGCTTTATCATCATTTCGGAATAAAGAAACGTATGCTTCCTCAAAAGCTGTTCGGTGTTTTTGCTCATAAAGCCGACTATGTTCAGTCAATGCTTCTCAGAGGATTTGACGACGAGTTTTATGTTCCCCATTCAAGATACACATATGTTGACCGTGCGGATATCGAAAACACCAAAGAGCTTAAAATTCTTGCCTCATCCGAGAAAGCAGGAGTTCATATCATTTCAACCGAGGGCGGCAGGCAGTTCTTTATCATGGGTCACGCGGAATATGACGCGCTTACTCTTGACGAGGAATACAGACGGGACATCAACAGCGGCATAGACATTGCCGTACCGGAAAATTATTACCCCGATGATGACCCTTCAAAGGCACCGATAGTGAAATGGCGTTCTCACGGAAGTCTGCTTTACACAAACTGGCTGAATTATTTCGTGTATCAGTCAACGCCTTACGATTTGAAGACGCTTGAGAAAATAGATTAAAAACAACCGCAAAATCCTGACATTATAAAGGACTTTGCGGTTGTTGATTTTAATTTATAATGAATTTAAAAAATCTGCCAAAAGTTTCTTCTGAGTGCTGTTCAATTTGCTGATTGCCGCGTTCAAAGGTTCTTCTTTATCTTCAGACTCAAAAAAATCCTTTAATGTTATTCCCAATCCGTAACAAATGTATTCAAGATATTCCACCGTGGGCTGTTTGTTTCCCAATTCCAAATCTCTGAGATAACTTTGGGAAACACCGCTTAAATTAGCTAATTTGTTTACAGTGATATTTTTCTGTTCACGAAGCGTTCTTATCCTCTCTCCCACATTCATATAATCACCACTTTAGCTTTAATTTATCTCTATAGATATATGATATCAGTAATCATAATAAAAATTACAACTATAGGATTGACATATTGCCTCTAAAGTGATAAAATATGCAAAAGATTGATTTTTAAACTGTATATTGTATTTTACTACACTGAAAAATCTGCTGTTTTTACAGTGTCACAGTATGTATTCCGTAACCGTTATAAACTCAGGAAACACCTATCATAACAACAACCCGCTGCCGCATTTCAGCTTTTGAAATTGCGGCAGCGGGTTGTTATATACTGATTTAATACTCAAGAAATCCGTTAAGCCAATCCTCTGGACTTTCTATTCCGCTGTCTTCTTCTGTGTATTCCTCAGTTGTAGTGGTAGTCGCAACCTCGTCCCACACAATAAGCTGAACAGCTGTTCCCTTCGGATACTTTTCGCCCGCGTCAAGGCTTGCCTGATAAACAGTACCCGCCTGCGCTCCGCCTTCGTTGACTTTTGTAAGCTTTGATACTGTAAATCCAGCCTTTTCGAGAACCTGACATGCCTCTTCATAGCTTACGCCTATAACGCCCGAGGTCGGGAAGACAACTTTTTCCTTGCCTTTACTTACCTTGAGAACTATTGTGCTCTTGTCGGCAACGCTTGAGCCGGCTTTTACGCTTTGAGAAAGAACCGTACCCTCTTCTTTATCATTGAAAACCTCTTCTTTTTCAATAACAAAATGAGCCATAACGTATTCGTCCTGAATGATATCATCATAAGTTCCCCAGCTGTTCTGATCGGTAAAAATCGGAACCTCAACCATTTCCTGCGCGGCGGTGCTGGTATTCGGCTGAATTTCGGGAGATTTGCTTTGCGACATAAAATAAATAACCGCACCCGCGACAACCGCAATGATAACCGCTATCGCAATACCGATACCCGCGGACGAACGATTGCGACGTTTCTGTGCCTCAACACGTTTTTCCGAATGCTCAGTCTTCTGCTGTGACATTTCCGCTTTCTGATTCGTACGAATATTGTTTATGTTCATCTGACCTGCCGCCGCGACCGCGTTCGGCGAAGCTGAAAGCTCGTCACGAAGCTCCTCAACACTCTTTATTCGGTCATCGGGAAGAATCTGCAAGGCATTTACCAATCCGTTTATAACATATGCGGGAAGCTGTTCGGCAAATCTGCCCGGAATCATAAGTCTGTCATTAGCAACACGTTCTTTCGCATCAATCGGGTCTGTTCCGATAAGAGTACGGTAAAGCACCGCGCCGAATGCGTAAATATCCGTCCACGGACCCTGTCTTCCGTTAAAGCCGTACTGCTCAAACGCGGCGTATCCGCTGAAAAGCTCCTCTTTCAGGTCAGTATGCGCAGAACGAGCCGCACTTATGCTGAAACCTGTTATGCGGACTTTTCCGTCCGGCGCGACTATGAGGGTTGAGGGCGAAATTCCTCTGTGAACAATACCCGCACCGTGAAGCGTACCGAGCGTTGAAAGAACCGGCATTAATATCGGCCGCGCTCTTTCCCATGAAATAAAGCCTGCCGAATTATTTCTTAGAAGATGCTCCCTCAGGCTGATACCGTCAATATTTTCAGTTATGGTGTAACAGGTACCGCCACCCTCTATTATATTAAGAACCCTGAGCAAAGCCGAAAGTCCGTTAAGCCGCATGAGCTTTCTCCACAATTCCGTGAAGCTCTGCATATATTCGTTAAAGAGGCTGTCTTTACCCTCAGCAGGTGAAACAAGCAGTGTTTTAGGATTGCGCTTTGCCAAATCAATAGGAAAATACTCGCGAATATTGACTGTCTCTCTCGTTGTGAGGTCAAGTCCCATATAAGTTGCGCCGTCACCGTTAAATTCAAGGAGCTTACCTACAAGGTAGCGGTTGCCAAGCACCGTACGGAGCGGCAGATAATCGGAATTCTGCTGCGAATCGACATGGAATCCGCAATACGGGCATTGCTTCTCATTGCCGATTTCTTTCATACAGCTCATACATAAATTATCTGAATTTATCATATTGTTCTTCCTTTCACAACGTATCAGGGAAACAATCCCCCACAATTCCATAATTTATGATATCATTATATTTATGTTTTGTCAACAATAATACAAACAAATAAAGACCGTATCATTATTATGGATTCTCAGATACGGTCTTTGTCAGCTTAATGCTAATTAATATCAAATATTCTGTTTACGGGACTTCCGACCTCCGTTTTTTTACTGCCGGTGTATATAACAAGACTGCCGCCGGAAGAATCCGCTTCAGATTCATCGGAATATCTGAAATTTTTTATATACGCGATTTTACCGTTTTTCAGAACAATGTCTTTGCTGTAAACACCCCGCTCTATTTCTTCTGTTTGATTATCTTTAAATATGAGCAGGTCAACATCTTTAAGCTGCTCTTCATCTTTCTTCGCTCTCTGGACAACAACAGTATCACCCTGAATGCTGTGCTGTGCTGAATTTTCACATATACAGGTGCTTGAACCGTCAGGATAGCAGATATACAAATTGTTGCTGATATCGTGTGACGCAACAGTGAAACATACAAATCCGTCAGCCGTCTCAAACGAAGTAACTCCCTCGGCGATAAATTTTTCTTTTGTTATTGAATCGCCGTCAATCATGCAGTGATACAGATTATAATGCACATCGTCACTTTTTACAGCTGCAAAAACCGAGTTCTTACTGCCGAAAAGGAATTTCGCCGAATCCAAATCATACTTGGGCGTAAAATCATATTCATAAACGTTGGTATTGAAATAAATATACTTACAGCCGCTGCTTATTTCATATCCTTCGCTCTTAAGCGTCTGAACCGCATAATCCACAGCATAGTCAACGCTGTAGCTTACGGCAACATCGTATAAAGTATCCATACTTATTTTGCTGCCCGCGGCTATGCCGCTTTTTTTCACAATAATTTTCGGCATCCCCGTTTTTGAATACCCAAGAAGATTTTCAAGCCTTACTCCGCCCGCCAGCTCTCTGCTTTCTTTACCGTCAAACACCATCACCTTGTATTCAGACGAAACAGCAAGTCCTAAATCAGTTTTATCAAGAGCCTTGCGTACGGAATCTCTCAGCAGCTTTTTATTATAATCTTTCATAGCAAGATTATAGGAGCTTTCATTAAATTTTTCTTTTTTAAAAATAAAGCCGACTGTTTCTGTGTAGTCCGCTTTCTCAGGCTTTTTCAGCCTCAAATCGTTTTTCTCATAGCTGTCATCAATAAAATCACCACGATTAAGATTTGAGTGCGACTTTACAAAATAATAAAGATTGCCGCCTATCATATAATCATCAAGATAAACCTCGCTGACATCAGACGCTATCTCAAGCGGTTCACTGTCTCCTGATATTTTATAAAGTTTATACGTTTCGCCGTCATTTTTAACAGTATAAAAAATTTCCTGCGCCTTATCGTCAGAAAAAGCTTCAACACCGCTGACTTTGCTTATTACAGACGCTTTCTCGCCTATTCTCATTTTGTAAAGCAGAGTATTTTTCCCTGACTGACGTGTAAAATACACAATATCTCCGTTGGGTGGAATGAACACGGAAGAAGCCTCAAGGGTGATTGGGTCGCTGTCTTTTTTCTCTGTCACGTAAGCATAATAATGTTTTTTACCCTCTTCGGCGACGGTATAGTAGATATACGCTCCGTCGGTGCTGGGTTTCCAGCCCGATTCAGCACCTTTTACCGCGAGAGTGCCTCTGTTTTTGACAGAAGAACGCTTTTTCATTTCAACCATTCTCAAATCATATTTGCCTGTTTTTGAGGTACTGTTCTGAGAATACACAAGATAATTGCCGTCATCTGAAAGCTTGGCATCAACCGCGTCTTCTATTTCAATAGTTTTGCGGTTATCAAGAAGTACCTCAACCCTGTCGCCTTTCTGATAAACGGCAATCGCCGAATGGGCAAAATCGTTAAACCTGAGAAAAATATTATACCCCGCCAAAATAGCCGCGCACAAAACGGCGGCGGAAACAGCGTAAATAATTAATTTTTTGTTTTTTACTGATTTTTTATTTTCGTTTTTTGGGTAATATTCGTTTTCCTGATCTTTCAAGGCAGATTTATCCTCAAACGGAATAAAATCTTCCTCCTTTATATCATCAAGGGGCTGAATATCAGCTCCGTTGGAAAGCTCCTCATAAACATAATAAAGCCCGGACACATCCTCTGCCCGAGCTTTTTCTGCGGAATGAGGGTTTGTCAAATCGGATTTTTTATTTTCCATCTGACACTCCTCCGAATATTATTTTGCGGCAATAGCGGCCTTTGCTTTTGCGACAATTTTTTCAGCTGTAAGGCCGTAAATCTTAAGCATTTCTACCGCGGGGCCTGAGCCGCCGAATGTATCTTCAACGCCGACTCTCATAACGGGAACGGGGCAGCATTCGCATACCGCTTCCGCAACAGCCGAACCGAGTCCTCCGATTATGTTATGCTCTTCGGCTGTAACGATTGCACCTGTTTCTTTAGCCGCGGCGGCAATAATTTCTTTATCAAGCGGCTTAATTGTGTGAATGTTGATAACTCTCGCGTCAATACCTTCGTTTTTGAGAAGCTCTTTCGCCGTAAGCGCTTCGCCGACCATAAGACCTGTAGCAGCGATTGTTACATCTTTACCTTCACAGAGCTGAACACCCTTACCAAGCTCAAACTCATAATCAAGAGTGTTTACTCTCGGAACGGCAAGTCTGCCGAAACGGAGATATGCGGGTCCGTCATAATCCGCCATAGCGAGAACAGCCGCGCGGGCTTCAATATCATCAGCGGGGTTGATAACAACCATGCCCGGAATAGTTCTCATAAGAGCGATATCTTCGCAGCACTGATGACTTGCGCCGTCTTCACCAACAGAAATACCAGCGTGTGTAGCGCCGATTTTTACATTAAGATGAGGATAACCGATTGTATTGCGAATCTGCTCGAAAGCTCTGCCGGCCGCGAACATCGCGAATGAGCTTGCGAAAACCGTATAGCCTGTTGTTGCAAGACCTGCCGCGACACCCATCATATTGCCCTCGGCGATACCGGCGTCAAAAAATCTTTCCGGGAAAGCCTTTTTGAACATACCTGTTTTTGTAGCAGCCGCAAGGTCAGCGTCAAGAACGATAACCTTGTCATTCTTCTCACCAAGCTCAACAAGAGCTTTACCGTAGGCTTCTCTGGTAGCAACCTTAATTACATCTGCCATAATTACGCCTCCAATTCTGCAAGAGCCGCCTGAAGCTCGGCCATTGCCTGATTATACTGTTCCTCGTTGGGGGCGGTTCCGTGCCATGAACACTGATTTTCCATAAATGAAACGCCTTTACCCTTAACGCTCTTTGCGATAATTGCCGTGGGCTTGCCCTTGAACTCAGCCGCAGCGTTGAACGCCGCGTCGATTTCGTCAAACGAATGGGCGCAGATTTCAATTACATTCCAGCCGAACGCGCTGAATTTTTCAGCTATCGGATAAGGAGAATTGACTTCCGCAACGGA
Organism: Acutalibacteraceae bacterium; assembly: GCA_045597925.1. Lineage (GTDB taxonomy): Bacteria > Bacillota > Clostridia > Oscillospirales > Acutalibacteraceae > CAG-488. Next base: position 1,097 of record JAZLLB010000183.1, on the reverse strand, counting down.
ACCGTCTATCTGAAGATTATTATTATCTATAACAGCTACAAGATTATCAAGTCCCTTAGCGGCTGCAAACATAGCGGCCTCCCATACCTGACCTTCCTGAATTTCGCCGTCGCCCAGAGCTGTGAACACTCTGTAGCTTTTACCGCCCAGTTTCGCGCCGAGAGCCATGCCGACCGCTGTCGAAATTCCCTGACCGAGAGAACCTGTGCTCATATCCACACCCGGTGTAAGCTTCATGCTGGGATGACCCTGAAGCATTGAGCCGGGCTTACGCAATGTCTTTATCTCGTCAACGGAGAAAAATCCTTTGTTGGCAAGAACCGCATAAAGTGCCGGTGCCGTGTGACCCTTTGAGAGAACAAAGCGGTCTCTGTCTTCCCACTTAGGATTCTTGGGATCAACATTCATATGGTTGAAATAAAGATAAGTAAGGATATCTGTGATTGAGAGTGAACCGCCGGGATGACCGGACTTTGCGTTGAAAACGCCCTCAATGACACCCATTCGTACTTTGCACGCTTTAATCTGTAACTGTTTTTTTACTGCTGCGTCCAAAATAACACCTCCGGTTTAAATATTTTTTATATTATTTTTTCAGAGTTTTAAGAAACGCCTCAAAATAATCAGGCAGTTCACTTGAAAACTCTATATATTTTCCGTCACGCGGATGCTCAAAGCCAATAAATTCCGCATGAAGGCACTGACCGTTTAATTTTGTCACTCCGTTTCTGGGACCGTAAACAGTATCTCCCGCCACCGGGTGACCTATATATGACATATGAACCCTTATCTGATGCGTTCTGCCTGTTTCAAGGGTAACTCTCACAAGAGTAAAATTGCCGAAGCGTTCAAGTACCTCGTACCTTGAAACCGCACTGCGCGAATTTTTATCGGTTACACACATCTTTTTTCTGTCATTTGGATTTCTGCCGATTGGCGCATCGATAACTCCGTTGTCATTTTTCAGATTCCCGTGAACTACCGCCATATAACGGCGTGTGAAGCTGTGTTCCTTAATCTGTGCGGCCAGCTTTTCATGGGCAAAATCGTTTTTGGCAACGATCAGCAAACCGCTCGTATCCTTGTCGATTCTGTGG
>JAZLLB010000182.1:0-18352 GCA_045597925.1 Acutalibacteraceae bacterium | reverse complement strand
CGTGCTCGGAGATGCGCTGCCTAAATATCTTAATTCTCCTGAAAGTCCTGTTTTCAGCAAATCCCAGATACTTTACGGACTTAACTTCGCCAGAAAAACGCGTGAGGATGCGATACTGCTTGCCGAGGGCTATATGGACGTCATAACTCTTCATCAGGCGGGATTTACAAACGCAGTTGCTTCGCTGGGAACAGCTCTTACAAGAGAACAGGCCGGTCTTATCAGCAGATACACCGAGGAGGTTATTCTGTCATATGACTCTGATGAAGCAGGGCAGGAGGCTACTAAAAAAGCAATAAGATTATTTGAAGAAACAGGCGTAAAATTACGCGTTCTGAAGCTCGAAGGGGGCAAGGACCCCGACGAGATAATCAAAACCTACGGCAAAGAGCGGTTCAGGGCACTGCTTGAAGGCGCGGCGAATAATGTTGAATACAGGCTGCTTAAAGCACGTGAAAAATATGATGTTGATTTTCCTGACGGAAGAGTGGGATTCCTTACCGAAGCGGCGCAGATTCTGGCATCCTGCGGTTCCATTGAGCGGGATATTTACGCCTCAAGGCTTTCTGAGGAGCTTAAGGTCGGTAAGGACGCAATAATGATTGAGATTCGCCGTCAGTTTTCGAAACGCAGAGCTGTTGAAAATAAGCAGCAGTTCAGTAAGATAACTCAGGATGCGGCAGCTCCGAAAGATGAAATAAATCCGCAGAGAAAAAATAATGTCAGAGCCGCGAGAGCGGAGGATATTATTCTTTCGTCAATTTTAAATAATCCGGAGTTTTATTTTAAGCTTAACAACAGGCTTAATGAAGATGTATTTATTACGGACTTCAACCGCAGAGTATATCTGATTCTCTCGAAGCGTATAGAAGATAATATGAGCATTGACCTTTCTGTTCTGTCGGCTGATTTTACTCCCGAAGAGGTCGGAAGGCTCGCGAAATTTCTGGCTATGAAAAGAGAAATCAGTAATACAGTCGCGGAGTGTGAAGACTGTATTAAGGTTTTAAATCAGGAAAAACAAAAAAAATCCGCTGTCGACCCGGCAGATTTATCCGATGAAGAATTTTTAAATCTGTTTCGGAAAAAATCTTAATGTAATACCGCGCAGTTAAAATGCCGGTGCTGCCTTAACGGATGTTTAATGAAGGAGAAATATTATGGAAACTGCTGAAAAAAAAGCATGGGTGAAGGCTCTTATCGAAAAGGGCAAGGCAAACAACAATAAGCTCTCCACTCAGGACATTGACAATGCCATTATCGAAATGGATTACGATGTTGAGGAGCTGGACAAGCTTTATGAAACCATTGAAAATCAGAATATAAAAATAATTGACGATTTTGATAATATCGCTCTGGAAGATCTTGATTTTGACCTTGACCTTCCGAAATCGGCAGAGCTTAACTCAAATACCGCTGATGATAAGAATCAGGGGACAGATGACCCGGTTAAGGTTTATCTTAAAGAAATCGGCCGTGTCCCGCTTCTTACACCGGAAGAAGAGATTTCCCTCGCGCAGAGCATTACAAAAGATGATAAGGAATCCGAAATGGCAAAAAAGAGGCTGGCGGAGGCGAATCTGCGCCTTGTTGTCAGCATCGCGAAGCGTTATGTGGGCAGAGGGATGCAGTTCCTTGATTTGATTCAGGAGGGCAATCTGGGTCTTATTAAGGCTGTTGACAAGTTCGATTACACAAAAGGCTTCAAATTCTCGACTTATGCCACATGGTGGATAAGGCAGGCTATCACAAGAGCGATTGCCGACCAGGCGAGAACAATCAGAATTCCCGTTCACATGGTTGAAACAATCAACAAGGTGAAGAAGACAAACAGTCAGCTTCTTCATAAAAACGGAAGAGACCCCACAGCCGAGGAAATTGCCGTGGAATTGGGCATGACCGTCAGCAAGGTAAGGGAAATTCTCAGAGTCGCGCAGGAGCCTGTTTCGCTTGAAACTCCCATCGGTGAGGAGGAGGACAGCCACCTCGGCGACTTTATTCCCGATGATGACGCTCCGGCACCGGCGGACGCCGCTTCAATTCTTCTTCTTAAAGAGCAGCTTGACGAGGTTCTTCAGACTCTCACACCCAGAGAAGCGAAGGTTCTTTCTATGCGCTTCGGTCTTGAGGGAGGACATCCGCACACGCTGGAAGAAGTAGGCAAATATTTTAATGTTACAAGGGAACGTATCCGTCAGATTGAGGCTAAGGCTCTGCGTAAGCTGCGCCATCCCAGCAGAAGTAAAAAGCTTAAGGACTTTCTTGACTGATGCGGTATGACTGCCGATAAGAGTAATCTTTTCGGCGGTTTTTTATATTCTGCCGCTTTGCTGCGCGCGGCGGCGTTTAGTGAAATTTTCTTGAAATCCTTCACAGCTTGTGATATTATAATATTGAGATAAAGACAGATTGGAGCATTGCTATGTCAAAAATTTACGAGTCTGTTGAGCAGCTTATAGGTTCAACTCCGCTGCTTGAATTAAGAAATATTGAAAAAGAGCTTGAGTTAAAAGCTAAAATATACGCAAAACTTGAATATTTTAATCCGGGAGGTTCCGCGAAAGACAGAGTAGCTTATGAAATGATCGCTGACGCTGAGAAAAAAGGGCTTCTGAAGTCCGGCTCGACTGTTATTGAGCCTACATCCGGCAATACGGGCATCGGACTTTGCGCTGTCGCCGCCGCGAAAGGTTACAAAACTATTATTGTTATGCCTGACACAATGTCTGTTGAAAGACGTCAGATTATGAAAGCGTACGGCGCGCAGCTTGTGCTTACAGACGGCAGTAAAGGCATGAGCGGAGCGATTGAGGAAGCAGACAGGCTTTCAAAAGAAATTCCAGGCAGCTTTGTCGCGGGGCAGTTTGTGAACTCCGCGAATTCCGCGGCTCACAGAAAAACAACGGGTCCTGAAATCTGGGAGGATACAGACGGCAGGGTTGATATTTTTATAGCGACGGTCGGTACAGGCGGAACGCTTACGGGTACAGGGGAGTATCTTAAATCAATGAATTCAGATATAAAGATTGTTGCCGTTGAACCCGCAGGCTCACCGTTTCTGTCGCAGGGAAAAGCCGGCAGCCATAAAATTCAGGGCATAGGAGCCGGTTTTGTTCCCGAAGTGCTTAATACTGAAATTTATGACGAGATAATCACCGTTAAAGATGAGGCGGCTTATTATTTCGGCAATATGGCAGGTAAAAAAGAGGGGGTTCTTGTCGGAATTTCCTCGGGTGCGGCATTGAAGGCGGCGGTTGAGGTTGCCTTAAGAAGCGAAAACGAGGGCAAAAGTATTGTTGTAATTTTTCCTGATACCGGTGAAAGATATCTTTCCACCGCGGGATATTATGATTGATTCGGTGAATTATTATGTCTGAAAAAGCATTGATTGCCATGAGCGGCGGCGTTGACAGTTCTGTTGCGGCGGCTCTGACACGTGAAAAAGGATATGAATGTATCGGAGTTACAATGAAGCTTCACGGAAATGAAGATGTGGAAGTATCGGCGGAAAATTCATGCTGCACCGTCTCTGATGTTGAGGACGCGAGAAGCGTCTGTGAAAACCTCGGAATGGATTTTTACCTTTTTGATTTTACCAATGACTTTAAAGAAAAGGTTATAAGCAGATTTGTTGAATCATATGAAATCGGCTCTACGCCTAATCCGTGTATTGATTGCAACAGGTTCATGAAATTTGACAGACTTTATAAAAAAGCCGCTGAGCTTAGTTGTGATTTTATTGTTACAGGTCACTATGCGCGCGTTGAATTTGATGAAGATAAAAAAAGGTGGCTTTTGAAAAAATCACTCAACAAAGCGAAGGACCAGAGCTATGTTCTTTATTTTTTATCGCAGGAGCAGCTTTCGCATACCGTTTTTCCGCTGGGGGAATATGAAACCAAAGACGATGTGCGTGCCGCTGCCGGAAAATACGGCTTTATCAACGCCTCAAAGCATGACAGTCAGGATATCTGCTTTGTTCCTGACGGTGATTACGCGTCTTTCATTGAAAGAATAACAGGGAAGATATACCCTGACGGAAATTTCGTTACCGAAGACGGGAAAATTTTAGGTGTGCATAAGGGAATTATCCGCTACACAATCGGCCAGAGAAAAGGTCTGGGGCTTGCGCTTCCCGCGCCGATGTATGTCAGAAAAAAAGATCTCGAAAAGAATACGGTGATTCTGACTGATGAAAAGTCTCTTTATTCAAAGGAACTCACGGCTTCTGACTTTAACTGGATTTTCCGTGATAACCCTAAAGAGCCTTTGAGAGTGACCGCGAAGCCACGGTACAGGGCGAAAGAAGCTCCGGCAACGGCGTATCCGCTTGAAAACGGCGATGTGAAAATTATATTTGACGAGCCGCAGAGAGCTGTAACAAAAGGTCAGGCGGTTGTGCTTTATGACGGCGATATTGTAGCCGGCGGCGGGACAATAATTGAAACAGAATGATGTTGCAAATTACGGAATAATTTGGTATAATTGCCTTAGATTTTCTGACGGAGGCAGGTTATGAATTTTAAAGAAATAAACAACAACGGAACAGTTGAGGGCTTTTGCCTTATAAAAACACTTGAGGTCAAAAAAACCGCGAAGGGACTTTTATATCTTGATATGACTCTCACGGATTCCACAGGCGAAATCAACGGAAAGCTGTGGGATTATAAAGAGGAGCTTCACGGCGATATAAAGATAAATTCCATTGTGAAAATCCGCGGCGTTCAGTCGATGTATAATGACGCTCCGCAGCTAAGGGTTGACAGAATCCGCCCCGCTCTTGAGGCTGACGGAGTGAAAACCGAGGATTTTGTTCCCAGCTCCGAATATTCGGGGGAGGCTCTTTATAATGAGGTTTTTTCCGTTGCCGAAGGCTTTGAAAACGGGGAGCTTAAAGCTCTTGTTACAACGATTCTTTCGGAAAATAAGGCTCAGCTTATAATCTGCCCCGCCGCTTACAGACTGCATCACGCGATTCGCGGCGGACTCATGTATCACACACTTTCCGTTCTCCGTCTTGCTCAGAGTGTCAGCGCGCTTTATCCCAGTGTCGATAAGGAGCTGCTTTTAAGCGGAGTCATTCTTCATGACATCGCGAAAATATGGGAGTTTGATGTTTCGGAAGCGGGTATAGTTTCAGGCTATTCTGTTGAGGGAACTCTTATAGGTCATCTTGTGAAGGGCGCGATGAATGTTGAAAAAACAGGAGAAAGACTCGGTACAGACAAAAATCTGCTTATGCTTCTGGAGCATATGATTATATCTCACCACGGCGAGCCTGAATTCGGCGCGGCTGTAAGACCGATGTTCCTTGAAGCGGAAATTCTTTCTCAGCTTGACCTTATCGACGCAAGAATTTATGAGGTTTCATATGCGCTGGGCGAGGTTGAGGGCGGCACGTTCACAGCAAGGCAGTGGGCGCTTGACAACAGAAAGCTTTATAATCCCGGCTTAAAAGAAATAAATGCGAAAGCAGATTTATTATAAAGGAGCGATATTATGAGAAATCATGAAGTAACCAATGTTCAGCCTTTGCTTAAGGAAGACGGCACTTTAAGGGAGCCGGGCTGGTCTAAAAAGCTCGTTCAGGTTTATAACCGTGAAGCGATTAAGGCACCGAAGTTCCGCATTAAAGAGTGGGATTATTATCTCGTTATTTCCAATGAGGGCAATTTCGGTCTTGCTTTCACTATTTCAGATGACGGTTATATCGGCCTGCAGAGTGTTTCCCTGCTTGATTTTTCAGTTCCGTGCGAGCATACCGAAACAGTTCTCAACGCTTTTCCCATGGGAAAGCTGAAGCTTCCGCGTACATCAGACGAGGGAAACACAATTTACATTGACAAGCGTCTTCAGATGCGCTTCTTAAAACTCCCCGAGCAGCGCAGAATCATGTGCCGTTTCAATAATTTTAAAGACGGCAAGCCATTTGAGTGCGATATCACACTTCAGCAGCCTGAAATGGACACCATGGTTATCGCGACTCCGTGGAAAGAGAAAAAGACCGCTTTCTATTACAACCAGAAAATCAACTGCATGAGAGCAAGCGGCACCGCGAAATTTGACGGCAGAGAGTACGCCTTCAACCCGGAAACCGACTTCGGTACGCTTGACTGGGGCAGGGGTGTATGGACATACGACAACAACTGGTACTGGGGTTCAGGAAACGGAATTGTCAACGGCAAGCCGTTCGGCTTCAATATCGGTTACGGCTTCGGAGATACAACAGCCGCCAGCGAAAATATTCTTTTCTATGACGGAAAATGCCATAAGCTTGACGATATAAAATTCAATATTCCCTCATCAGGCTACACTGACCCGTGGACGTTCACGTCGTCTGACGGCAGATTTGAGATGAATTTTGTTCCGATTATTGACAGAGCCGCAAAAATTGACGTTAAGTTTATTATTACCGACCAGCATCAGGTGTTCGGCAGAATGAGCGGCAAGGCGATTCTTGACGACGGAACAGTTCTTGAGGTAAAAGACCTTCTCTGCTTCGCTGAAGATGTACATAACAAGTATTGATTTGGAGTAATTATGGACTGGACTGAACTTAAAATATCGGTGGATACCGAAAATATAAACCTCGCGGGCGACATCGCTCAGATGGTTGTGCCTTACGGCATTTACATTGAGGATTATTCCGACCTTGAGCAAGCCGCGTGGGAAATCGCGAAAATCGACCTGATTGATGAAGACCTTTTGAAAAAAGACAGAACGAAGGCGTTTGTACATATCTATCTTCCACCCCATGAGAATCCGCAGGAGGCTGTGGCGTTTCTTTGTGAGCGTTACAACGCCGTCGGAATAAAGCATGAAATAGATATTTCCGTATGCAGAAATCAGGACTGGGAAAACAACTGGAAGGAGTATTTCAAGTCTGTTCCCGTTGGTGAGAAGCTGCTCATTCACCCTGTGTGGGATAATGATTTTAACGCTGACGGCAGGGTAGTGCTCGACATTGAGCCGGGTCTCGCGTTCGGAAGCGGAGGACATGATACAACTCAGCTCTGCCTTGAAACTCTTGAAAAACATGTTTATAAAGGCTCAACAGTTCTTGACGTCGGCTGCGGCAGCGGAATTTTAGGCGTGTGCGGGCTTCTTCTCGGCGCTGAAAAAGCTGTCGGTGTTGATATTGACCCGCTTGCGGTTAAAAAAGCGCAGGAGAATGCTGAGCTTAACGGCTTCGACGAGAGCAGATACACTGTTTATGAGGGCAATCTTACCGATAAGGTCAGCGGCAAATTCAATATTGTTGTGGCGAATATAGTTGCAGATGTTATCATAATGTTCTGCAAAAGCGTCGGTGAGTTTATGAACGACGATTCGGTTTTTATTACATCGGGAATTATTGATGTAAGAGAGCAGGACGTTCTTGACGCGTTCAAAAAATACGGTTTTACCGTTGTTGAGAGGCATGAAAGCAACGGCTGGCTGTGCTTTGTGACCAAAAAAGCATAAAATATTAACCCGCAAAGCTGAATTTGCGGGTTATTTGATGTTATTCAAGTATTTCAAGTGAAAAATCACTCAGCATCTCGTTGACTTCAATAAGGCTTTTCTTTTTATCAAGGCAGAAAAGAATAACGGTGTCTCTCGGACTTCTGGCGTAAAGCTCCGAAAGACAGCAGATTTTCAGCAGCTTCTGCGTTTCCTCAATGGTCAGCCCCATTCCGAAAGAAAGCATTATGATTTTATCTCTTGACGGATTTGTTTTTATTCCGTTAAAAATCTGATATGCGTAATTTTTATCAATATTGCTTTTATTTATCACTTCACTCTTTTTCAGCTTTTTATCCTGTATCAGAATTTCAAGATACTGTGACGCTGATTTAAAGTAAAGCTCCTCGAATTCCTGGTTGAGAAATTCATTATATGTCTTTTTGCTTTTCAGAATATTAAGAAGCTCATCGGTTGATTTTTCCATAATCTTCTCCTTTGCCTGCCTGTGTCGGCTTATAAAAATTCAAGGTTGTGAACGGATTTGTATGAAATAATAAAACAGATTAATGAAACGACATGTCTTGCTTTGAATCAGAACAAGGTTTTTGTTCTGAAAAAATTCGGCGTTGAAGATACCGAGATTTACCGCAAGCTGATGAGTATAAATCATAAAAATGTGGTGAGAATTTATGAGCTGACGGTTATAAATAACGAATTTTACGCCGTATGCGAATATGTTCACGGGAAAACGCTTAATGAAATTATCAGCACGGACGGACCTTTAAATGAAAACTTTGCCAGGAGCGTTATTTCCGATATCTGTGACGGGCTGGAGGCTGTTCATTCGGTTAATCTGGTTCATCGGGACATAAGCCCGGGCAATATAATGATTGCGGATAACGGTTCTGCAAAAATAATTGATTTCGGTATCAGCCGAATAAGAAAAAATCACGCCGGCGCGGACACTCAGATTCTGGGAACACACGGCTTTGCCGCGCCTGAGCAGTACGGATTCAGCCAGACAGGCAGGAAGGCTGACATTTATTCTCTCGGCGTACTGATAAATTATATGGTGACAGGCTGTCTGCCGAAATATAAAATTGCAAACGGGATTTTTTCGGAAATTGTAATCAAATGCACGCAGATGGATGAAAACCGCCGATTTGATTCGGTGCAGGAAATAAAATTCGCGATTGATAAAAAATACGGATTTTATAAGATTATCCGCAAAATTCCGGGGTTCAGAAACGATATACTGTGGCATAAAATCACGGCGCTGTTTTATTATTTACTCTGTCTGATGTTTCTGGCTTTCTCTTTTCTGCCGACAAAAAGCGGAATAAGAGGGAACATCGGAAATATTATTTTTGTGCTTTTCGGAATGTTCGCTCCCGTTTTTATAGTCTTTGATTTTAATAACTGGGAAGAAAAATTCCCTTTGACAAAAAACAAAAGAAACTCCGAAAAAGCGGCGTTCAGAATTATTTTCGCGGCGATTGTGAGCTTTGCCGCAACTCTGATTTTTGGATTATTATAATATAAAAATATAAAAAATGTTGTGCTGACAGCACACCAAACCTCCTTTTTAAAGGCGTATACTTGTATCGCTGATTAAAAGGAGGTATTTTTATGCGGGTTTGTATTCTGACTGAATGTGAAATAAAAGCTAATGAAAGGTTTTATTTTAAAGAGACGGTTATCTGACTGTAAAAACCCGCGTTTAATCAATCTTTTTTTATCAGCGTTCGCACTGCTTTGCGGAATATCAATATATATCTTTTTCAGGCATAATGATTATCTGTCCGCGATGAATTTTCTGAATGATTTCAAATGTGATGCCGAAAATCCGTTTGTTGATTTTATTAAGTATTATTTTGCTGATTTTTTATGGGCGTTTTCTTTCTGCTGTGCAGTTACGGTTTTTAACTGCACTGTCAGTAAAAAATCAGTGGCGTTTACCGCGGTGTCGGTTTTTCTGCTCGGTACAGTATTTGAAATCTGCCAGCGGTTGGGCATTTTCAGAGGTACATTTGACGCGGCGGATATCCTGATGTATTGTTTCGCTTCGGTGGTGTATGTTTTATTAAATTTAAGAATTTTAAAGGATTGAGGTATTTCTATGAAAAAATTTTTATCTTTATTTATGACGGTATGCGTTGTTTTGACATTTGTATTTTTAGCGGCGGCATCGGGTTCTGACAGCGGTGAGAACGTGGAGCAGAAGGGCGAAAACGCGGCGGCTGATACAGCTGACGACAAAACTCTCGGTGATTATCAGGTCGAAATCAAATCATCGAGAATGACAACAGATTATGAGGGAAAAAAAGTAATTGTCATTACATACAATTATACAAATAATTCTGATTCGGCAACAGCGTTTGATATCGCGCTTACTTATAAGGCGTATCAGGACGGTGTTGAGCTTGAAAAAGCGTTTATGCTCAAAGACGGAGACAGCTATAATTCAGACAATCAGGGCAAATCGCTCAAAAAAGGTGTTTCGCTCGATATAGAGGTTCCTTATGAACTGAACGACGAAACTACAGATGTTGTTACCGAGGTTTCTCAGCTTATCAGCTTTGATGATAAAACCATCAGCAAAACATTTAAAATAAAGTAACAGGATAAGTCAATTGCTTTGCGGCAGGAGCTTCAGAATGTTCTGATTGAATCTTTTATAACGATTATACCGCAAATTGCAGTATAAATCAACACTTAAATACGCATTACATATAATATCAGTATAAATATTTCAGAGGTATTGTATGTATTGCAGAATAAGAGATTTAAGAGAAGACCACGATTTGACCCAGAAGCAGCTCGCGAAGGAGCTGAACTGTTCACAGCAGGTTTACAGCAATTATGAGCTTGGACAGCGTGATATTCCGACAGATGTTCTGATTCATCTGGCGCGCTTTTACAATGTTTCAACCGACTACATACTCGGCTTGAAAGACGAATAAAAATCCGGGAAGATTACTTGAACTTTCCCGGATTTTTTTAGTTTATTTATTTCACTGTCTCAGAGCTTTTCTTTTTGCTGTCTGATATCATTTTTTTGGTGATAACGCTTGCAATAAGAAGGAACACAATAATAATGACAACGGGAATCGCGACTACCCACGGCTTTTCGCCGACGTTTTTCAGAAAATACCCGAACAGCGAATAAGCGATTACAAGCGGAAGATTGCCGAGATTCGCGCCGATCATATAATTTTTATATGATATGTTCATCGCGCCGAAAAGAAGGCTTGAAAGGTCACCGGGCAGAATCCCCGCGAATTTGAATACTGCCGTAAGTTTAACTTCATTGGTGCCTGCGAAGTCATCAATTTTTTTTATTGCTTTGAATTTTTTTGAAAGCGTGTCAACCATTCCCGCACCTGTGAATCTGCCGAGAAAATAGGGGATAGAAAGGCTGAGGAAGACTGAAACAAGATTTACTCCGACGGCAAGAAAAAAGTTCGGCAGCATATATCCGCAGATTGAAAAAATAACCGCGGGCGGAAAAATAAGAGCAAATGACTTCACAACGGATACAACGATAATTATCAGTGAAACGGTCATCGCTCCGCCCTGAATCATTTCACTGAGATTTTTGATGTTGCTTACTTTTATGTTGTATTTATTGATAAGATAGATTCCGATTATTACAAACGCGGCGAGAAGAATCCCTGTCGCAATCTGCAAAGCCCTGACGAGTCCGCTGTAATCTTTTTTTGTTTCGTTTGCCATAAATTTTTCTCCTGTTACTGAATTTTATTCATAATTGATTTGTCCTCTCCGTCTCTTGTCCGCTCCATCCAGAGTGAATATACCTCCATGAGCTTTTCCGGTGAAGATGTTTCTATATTGTTCGCGCCTGAGCCGAGAACGGAATACATATCTATTTCTTTATCTGTTTTGCCGATTATAAATGTGATTCCTCTCTGATTCAGAGTTTCAACAAGCTCCTGCGTAATATCGCCGCTGTCAATTATGACACCCGCTATGTTATACTCTTTTTTCAAAGCGAGAATTTCGTTGAGAGAATCCGTTCTGTCTTTTTTTGGAACGTAATCAAAGAAAACGCCCGCCGAGGTAGCGTCGCCGGAAATAAGGCTGTATTTGTTTTTATTTATACCTGAGATAATAACCCTGCCGCCTGCTTTATATTTTTTCAAAAGACTGTTGAATTTAGTGAGCGAGCCGAGCTGTCTGAGCCTGAGGTTTAATTTTAAATCGGAATATTTTTCATCATTAAGAAGCTTCAGCACTTTTTCGAGCCTGAGAGTTTCTTTGCTGATATCGCCGTAGTCATCGCATATCACGGGTACATCTTTTTCGTTAAAGCATAAATCAAGCGTTACCGTTTCAGCTCCGAGTCTGAAAGCCTCTTTGATGCCGGCGATGGTGTTTTTTTCCCCGTCAATCAAAACAGCGTCTGAAACAATATTGATTTTTCCGTATGTTTCGATTTTCTGATTGAGATAACCGTCAATCTGCGCGTTATCTTTTTTGCTTTTCAGCGAGAAAAAAACGATAATAAAAACAATAACGGCGAGAACGGCTGCGGCGGGCAGTATTATTTTTTTGTTTCCGAGTTTTTTCGTCTTTCGGTTAATGTTCAAATTTTCTCTCCCCCTGCGGCGCAAGCGGTGATTTTTCTGAGATTTTCCATTTTAGCGTCAATATCTTTGCACAGCTGAATCTGAGCGCGGGTACGTTCCAGATTATGCTCGGGGTGTGTGATTTTAAAATATGTGTCTCCTTCAAGGTAGTCTGTAAGGAATCTCATAGCTACCTCCGCGGTCAGGAGCTTAACGCTGAACGGGAGAAGCTCAATCTCTTTTTCAGTAAGCGAGCCTGCCGTGCCGTCAAGAAATCCGCTTACATAAGCGGAATATATATCCTCGTCAATGCCCATTTTAGTGAAATCCGGGTCGTCCTCCGCTGTGGTTGAAGCACTGGTGCGGACTCCGTCACCGAAATCATAAAGCGCTGAACCGGGCATGATTGTGTCAAGGTCAATAACACATATGGCTTTTTTAGAGTCGCTGTCAAAAAGGACATTGTTTAATTTAGTATCGTTGTGGGTAACTCTCAGCGGTATTTCGCCGCTTTTCAGAAGGTCGGTTACAATTGATGATTCGTCTTTGAGAGCAAGAAGATAGTCAAGCTCTTTTTTTACCCCGGCGGCTCTGCCGGCAATATCTTTTTCAGCGGCGTTAAGCAGGTTCTGATATCTCTGAGGTGTGAAATGGAAGTCTTTTATTGTTTCAAAAAGCGTTTCGCCTTTGAAATCTTTAAGATAATACTGAAATCTTCCGAAGCCCTTCGCGGCCTCATATATTTCCTCATTTGAGCATTTGCCGTTTAACGTGTAGCAGTTGTCAATATATTCATAGCTGCGCCAGCTGTCGCCTGAGGAGTCTTTACAGAAAAGCTCTCCGTTGACTGTCTTTAAAAATTTAAGCGTCTGCCTGTCGGGATTTTCGCCGCTTTTGATAATTTTATCGGCAAGAAACTCGGTGACGGCCGAAATATTTGACATCAGCTCATCGGGATTTTTGAAAACATTTGTGTTGATTTTCTGAATTATGTATGATTTTTTTGAAAAATCCGCTTTAATTGTGGTGTTTATCAGACCTTCGTTTATGGGAGTTAAATTAATAAGCTCCCCCTCGAATTTAAAATTTGAAATTACTTCTTTTATTTGATTATCCATAACTTTCTCTCCTAAACTTTTGTGTACTCGGTTATTATACAATTTTGAGCAAAAATAGTCAATAAATTGTTAGAGAATAAAAAAATTGCTAACTTAATAAAAAATACATAAAAATCTCTTGACAAACATATAATGTTAATGTATAATGAATAAGCTCTTGCAGGGAGCGTATGTCGCGGAGTAGAGCAGTTTGGTAGCTCGTCGGGCTCATAACCCGGAGGCCGTAGGTTCAAATCCTACCTCCGCAACCAACAGGCAGACTGTTTCAGTCTGCTTTTTTTTATAGGCGATACCGATAATCAGATGTGCGGCGTCGCTGAATGTCAGGGTGATTATTATGAATATTCAGATTTACGGCAAAGCGAAATGCTTTGATACTAAAAAAGCGGAAAGATATTTTAAAGAAAGAAGAATAAAATATCAGTTTATTGACCTTCAGAAATTCGGTATGAGCAGCGGTGAATACAGAAATATTCTCCGCGCCGTCGGCAGCTTTGACGCTCTTGTTGACAAAAGCAGCAAAGCATATGAAGAAAGCTTCATGGAATATCTTGCCTCACAGGAGGCAAAAGAAGAAAAACTTCTTGATAATCAGGTGATTTTCAGAACTCCCATAGTCAGAAACGGCAGGCAGGCGACTGTCGGTTATTGCCCCGATATATGGAAAACATGGGAATAATGTTCAATCGGGCATATGTCTTGGTTGCGCGGTACGCGTTAATTTGATCAGGCGGGGGTTTGGAAATGGCCGAAGACGATTTTTTAGAACCGCACCTTACAAGGGGAGAATCAAAGTTTATAAGGCTTTTAAGAATGCAGTCAGAAAAACGCCGTCAGGAAATTACGGAAATTATCAACAGACTGTATGATGAGCGGAAAGAGTCTTCCGCGGATATACCTGATAACGGCAAAGTCGGGGATGTACGTCATGACCCGGCTTCGGATACTGCGGATTGACGTGAATTTATGAGCATTATTTGCGATAAGAAAGGGTGATTATTACGGCTCAGCTTAAAATGTACTGGCTTACAAAAAATGACGTTCCGGAAATTGAGCTTCCCGCCGGTTACTCGTTCTCACACTTTTCAGAAAAAAACAGGGATAATGATATTCATGCCTGGAATGAAAGTATAAGAACATGGGAAGAATCAGATGAAACGGAAGAACAGCGATTCAAGCGGGAAATATATGATTTCAAGGATATTGTTCCCGAAAGAGATGTATGGTTTCTTGACCATAACGGCAGACATATCGGCACGGTTACATCTTTTATCCAGAGTGAAACAGGTGCAGGGGATATGCACTGGGTCGGAATAATCAAAGAATACAGAGGCAAAGGGCTTTCTGAATATCTTTCTCTGATAGTTCAGAAAACTCTTAAGCAAAGAGGAACTGAATATATTTCTCTTACAACCGATGAGCATCGGGTTTCCGCCGTTAAAAGCTATCTTTCGGCGGGGTTTCTTCCGGTTGAATATGACGAGGGCATGGTTGAACGCTGGGAAAACGTGCTGAAAACATATGATATTGACAGTATTCAGATGCTCAATGAAGACGCAACGCCTTATAAAATCATTTATAAAGCCGAATAATATGTAAAGATCAGCAAACGGGGCTGCCGCAAACGAAAAGCGCGACAGCTCCGTCAGTATTTTTAATATTCAGGAATTTTGATTTCCGGGATATCGACATAAATCCCCGACTTACGCTTTCTTTTCTTTCGGAAATTTTTTGTTAAGGAATTTTACTACCTGACCAATGCATACAGCGCAGAGAATAGTACCCTCGCGGACAACTACCGCGTCACCTGTAAACGACCTGAAGCCGCCGAGGAAAATCAGCTGAATGAGCAGAGCGATTGTGATAAGACTTGTGTCAACAAGAGTTTTGCAGTTGCCGAACAGCCTGCCCGTTTTCTGTGAAATGGCACCCGCCAGACCCTCAGCGGGCATGGGAACAAGATTGGGACGCAGGTATACGAATACGCCGATGCCGATAATAATAATGCTTGCGAATATATAAACCAGCTTCATGGGATAATTCTGCGGGAACGGGAAGTTTATTCTGTTTAGAAGATGACCGAAGGCTTTGGGGTCAATGCCTACAAGGTCAACCATTTTGCCGAAAACTATGGCAATCGGCACACCTAATATATTGTACGCCTTGAAATCTTTTCTCAGCACGATAAGCTGAGCGATAACAAGAAGACAGTAGATAACAATAACCATATTGCCTGTGGTGATGAGGTTTTGGCTGCCGATTGGTACACTTATGCCGAAATTTGTCAGCGTAACCTCAAGCGCGCGCGGAACAGAGCTTACGGGTGCTATGCCCAGACCCGACATTTTTGAAATGTTGATTCCCAGGGCGATTATCATAAGCCCCGCGAGGTACGTCAGAACTCTTTTTACAATTTTCATAGTGAAGCCTCCGTTAAGGAAATTCACACACCGGAGTGTGCGGTATCGCCTAAATTCTTTAGCGGTTTAAAGCGCTACAATGACATTATAACAGTATTTATTTTTTTGTCAAGAGAAAAATGATTATTTATAATTTAGAAAAAGACTTTGCCGCTCTTTACAAATCCGCAAAGAATGATATAATTTTTTACAGTACATTCAGGAGGTTTTACTATGTCGGAAAATTTACCGCTTCTGTGTCTCGGTACAGGACTTGGCTTTGAAAAGGAAATTGACCCGTCAGAACAGCTTGAGGCAATAAAAAACGCGGGATTTGATGCCTGTTTCTATGACAGACTAAAAAATGCAGATTCCGGGAAGAGCTTCGCTTTCGCCGAAAAAGCGGCAAAGCTTGGGCTTGTGTTCCAGTCGATACACGCGCCGTTTTACGGTATGGACGATATATGGCACGATGAAGACGGAGAGCTTGCCGCGATTATGGAAAAAGAATTGCTCAGCTCCATTGACGATTGCGCCGAAACAGGTGTGCCGATTGTGATAATGCACGCGATTATAGGTATGGATAACTGCACCCCGACAGAGCTTGGAATTCAGCGGCTTGAAAAAGTTATTGACAGAGCCGTAAAAAAAGGTGTGAACATAGCTTTTGAAAACACAGAGGGCGAAATGTATCTTGAAAAGATTTTTGATAATTACGGCAGGGTTGAAAATGTGGGCTTCTGTATAGATACCGGTCACGAGATGTGTTATAACTTCAGCCGTGATTTAATCGGTAAATACGGGCAGTATCTCATTGCCACACATCTGAATGACAATATGGGAATTACCAATCCGCCGGAGATTACCTTTCTTGATGACGCTCATCTTCTTCCGTTTGACGGAGTCGCTGACTGGAACGGCATAGCGGACAGGCTGAATAAATGCGGCTATGACGGAATACTCACCTTTGAGCTTAACGCGAAGGGCAGAAAAGGCAACTGCCCAAACAGAATTTATGATAATCTGAGCTTTGAGCGGTATGTTAATGAAGCGTATAACCGTGCTGTTAAATTCAGAGAAATTTTTGTCGGCGGGAAATAATGCGCTTGTGCTGACTTAAAGCACGGAAGCGTTACCGAAAGCGGAACAAGGGAATATTTTCATATGACAGACACGTGCTGTTCCTCATAAAAAAGAATTCTTATATTTCTTTACATTCTTATATTTCTTATATTGTTGCCCTTTATTTGCCGCTTGTTTGCCTTTTGTTTGCCCCAAAATTCTCCTGACACTGAAAAAGTCCTTGATTTTCAACGGCTTCGGGGCTGAATCCGTTTGCCCTTTTTTTGATATTTTTCTGTTTTATTATGCTCTCCGGCTGACTCATTGAATTTCAAAAAAGCCCTTCACTTATAGCTGAAAAGACGGTTTTTTTGAAGCAAAAAATTGCAATTTTCATAGTTTTTCGAAAAAATTTTTTTACAGGCCGAATATCAGCGCGAATTCAGACTGAACCGGAAAAGAAATCTGACAAAGCACGGGTATCCGGTGCGGGAAGATGCAACCGCTTTGCTGACTGCAAATTCTGATTTGCTTTAATATCGAAAGCGAAAAAAATGTTTTGTTAAATCGTTGACAATCTCTGCGTTTGTGATATAATGAAAATGTTGGATATTGTTTCCGCCGGCAGTGTGGAATTTGCCGAATTATACAAATTATTATGTAATTTGACTATTATATTTTACGTTGAAAGTCCGGTGCTTTCATTGACAGTAGTTGTTTCAGGTGTTAAAATAATATTGAAATCAGAAAAAGCTTTTTCTGCGACTGACGGAACAGTGGATAACCACAGGGGAGCGGGAAAAGCCGGAGTAGTCTGCGTGGCTACAGAAGCCGACCGTCTGGGTGCACTTACATTCGGTGTGTAGGTGCGCCCTTATTGTTTTCAGGAGGAATTGCAATGAAAAAAATAGGCATAATAATGGGAAGCGACAGCGACCTTCCCGTTATCGAAAAAGCAGTTGATATTCTCAAATCTTTTGAGATACCCTACGAGGTTCACATCTATTCCGCGCACAGAACCCCAGAGGAAGCCGCGTCATTTTCAAAGAACGCGCGTGAAAACGGATTCGGCGCGATTATAGCCGCGGCGGGCATGGCGGCTCATCTTGCCGGCGCGGTTGCGGCTAACACCACGCTTCCCGTAATAGGCATACCCTGCAAGTCCGCTGCGCTTGACGGCATGGATGCGCTTCTTTCCACAGTACAGATGCCTACGGGAATACCCGTAGCTACTGTTGCGATAAACGGAGGAGCAAACGCCGCTCTGCTCTGCGCTCAGATTCTCGCCGTTGAAGACGAGACTCTCGCCGCGAAGCTTGACGCGAAGAGAAAATCAGACGCCGCGAAGGTTCTTGAAAAAGATAAAGCGGCTGCCGCAAAACTTAACTGATAAATAAATTATTATAAAGGAGTTTTTATCATGGAAAAGAAGCTTGTTTACACAGGAAAGACAAAAGATGTTTTCGCACTTGACAACGGCAATTATCTTCTTAAATTCAAAGATGACTGCACGGGCAAAGACGGCGTTTTTGACCCCGGTGAAAACAGTGTAGGTCTTACAATCGACGGTGTAGGTGATGTTAATCTCCGCATGTCAATCTATTTCTTTGAGAAAGTCAACGCAGCCGGCATAAAGACTCATTTCGTATCAGCTGACCTTAACGATACCACTATGGAGGTTCTTCCCGCGAAGGTATTCGGCAAGGGTCTTGAGGTTATCTGCCGTCATAAGGCAGTA
>JAZLLB010000181.1:0-20466 GCA_045597925.1 Acutalibacteraceae bacterium | reverse complement strand
GACAGACTCGTTGACGCAATCAAAAAGAATTTTGAGGGCTATGAAGATTTGCGTGAATTTCTCCGCAGTGCGGATAAATTCGGTAACAATATTCCCTCTGTTGATAAAGAAGCCGGTGAAATCGCCTCAAAGGTTGCGGATATCGTCGCAAACGAGAAAAACTATCTCGGCAATCCGTTCCGTCCCGATTTCTCAAGCCCCTCAACTCATCTTCTTTACGGCTACTGGGTAGGCGCTACACCCGACGGCAGAAGCGCGAGAGACATGATTAACTACGGTGTTGACCCGCTTTACGGCAGCGCTGAGAACGGACTCGGCTTCCGTATGCTTTCAAATATGAATATGCCGTTTGAAAAGTTCAACGGCGGATACGCTTCGCATCTCGGCGTTGACCCTAAATATTTCAAGAGCGAATCAATGGAGGGCAAAGGTGTCGAATTCAGAGATAAGATAGTAAATCCCCTGTTCTTCAATCCCCTTAAAGAAGGTGTTTCGCCGTTCTATCTTTATGTAAATGTAACAACCGCAGAAATTCTCAGAAAGGTGCTTGCTAATCCGCAGAAATATGCCACGAGCGGAGTATACATCATGAGAATCCACGGAACATTCGTAAATTTCCTTGACCTTTCACCCGCAATTCAGCAAGATATTATTACCCGTCTTGACCCGGGTTCAACTAAATTAGCGTAAGGAGAATATTATGCAGACTATAAATCCCAGAGTATTAAAATATCAGATAAGCCGCATTGAACCCTACATCGTCACCGACACAATGGTTATTGACGAATGGGACTCCTATACAGGTATGCATGTCAGCCCAAACAACATAGTTCTTGACAATAATCCTCATACAAAGATGAGGCTGGGCGACTGGTGGAAGGTCGGCTACGATGAAACCCGTTATTTTGAGGCTGACGTTGTTATCCCCGATTATCTCGCCGGCAAAAAAGTTTATCTCACAATAGACTTCGGCGGTGAAGCAATTGTCAGAATCAACGGCAAAATCGTCGGAGGCGTATCTTCAAGAGCGAATTCAGGCTGGGTTCACAGAACCGAAATTCTTTTCAAGGAGCGTTTCAACGGCGGTGAAACACTGAACATTCAGATTGAGAACGCCGTTGACTGCGGCGGATTCTGCGATACCGCAAGAGCAGGCGGCAAATTCATGGAATACAAAATGAACTCCGCTCAGTTCATCGCTGTCGACGAAGCGTGCGAAAAATACTGGTTCGATATAAACGCGGCTTACGGCGTATACGAAACCACTGAAGACAATTACGTTAAGCAGCGCCTTTTCAATGCGGCTGACGATTCTTTCCATGAGCTTGACTTCGACATGGGCGAGGAAAAATTTCTTGCGAGCGTTCCCGCGGCTCAGAAGGTTCTTGACGAAAAGCTGGCGCAGATTAAATATGAAACGCCGGGTGAAATTCTTGTTGCGGGTCACAGTCATATTGACGTCGCGTGGCTCTGGACGGTTAAAGAGGTTATCAGAAAAACCGCGAGAACCTTCTCAAACACAGTTTCTCTCATGGACGTTTATCCCGATTTCAAATTCTCACAGAGTCAGGCCGCTCTTTATGATTACATGAAGAAGCACTACCCCGACATTTTTGAAAAAATCAAAGAAAAAGTCAAGGCGGGTCAATGGGAAATTATCGGCAACGCATGGGTTGAAGCCGATACAAATATCGCAAGCGGTGAATCGCTTATCCGCCAGCTCCTTTACGGCAGAGAATTTTTCCTCAAAGAATTCGGCGTTGAATCAAAAGTCTACTCTCTTCCCGACTGCTTCGGCTTCACGTGGGCACTTCCGCAGATTATCAAGCGTTCGGGTATGAAATATTTCTACACCTCAAAGCTTTTCTATAATGATACAAACGAGTTCCCCGTAAGTCTGTTCCGCTGGCGTTCACATTCGGGTGATGAAATTCTTGCGTATCTTCTTAAAGAGGCTTATAACGGAGACAACAGCCCCGCTTACCTTCGCAATATACGCAAGGTCAACAATCAGAACGATATTGTTGATGTTTCACTCGGTATGTTCGGCTACGGTGACGGCGGCGGCGGATGCACCTACAACATGGTTGAGAGCGGCAAATCAATCTCTAAAATGCCCGGTATCCCTGCAGTTACCAACAGTACAATCGGCGATTTCTTCGAAAGAATTGATGATAAATTTGATGAGCTTCCCGTGTGGGACGGTGAGATGTATTACGAAAATCACCGCGGCACATTCACAAGCCAGGCTTTCATTAAAAAGAATAACCGTAAAGGCGAATTCAGACTCCGCAACGCAGAGCTTCTGAGCGTTATCACCGGTCAGGACAATAAAGAAAAGCTGGAGGAAATCTGGAAGCTGTTCTTGCAGAATCAGTTCCATGACATTCTTCCCGGTACTTCAATTCATGAAGCTATGGAAAATACCCGTGAGGAATATAAATTCATCATGGCTGAGCTTGATAAGATAGACGAAAAGCTCTTCTCCGCTCTTGACTGCTGCATGAATGTTAAAAATGACAGCGTAGTTGTAAGGAACTTCCTTAACTGGAGCGTTTCAGGTGTAGTAAAAGTAAAGGCAGACGGATTTACAGATGTCAGAACTCTTGACGGTAAGCCTCTTCCCTGCACCGTTAAAGACGGTTATCTTTATTTCTTCGCCGAGGATGTTCCACCCGTCGGCTGCAAGGTATTTGAGCTGACAGAGGCTGCCGCGGACTTTGACTGTGTGAAAGCAACAAAGAATCTGCTTGAAAACGAATATCTCAAGGTTGTCATTGACGATAACGGACTTCTCACAGAAGTCACCGATAAGGAAACGGGCAGACAGATTCTCACAGATAAAGGCAATCTGCTCACAATCTCATTCGACAAGCCCATTCACGAAAGCGCGTGGAATCTCGAATTTGACTATCAGAAGAAATTCTGGGAGCTTATTGACGCTGAATCTATCGAAGTTGTTGAGTCTTCACCTGTCCGCGGCGTAATCCGCGTTGTACGCAAGTTCAACGAATCCACAATCACTCAGGATTATATTCTTGAAAAAGGCAAGCCCGCTCTTGATTTTGATACAACCGTCGACTGGCATGAAAGAGAAAAGGTTCTCAAGGCGGCGTTCCCCGTAAACATCAGAAACAGAAACGTCAGCTGTGAAATCGCGCACGGCGCGGCTGAGTATCCTACTCATTACAATACTTCGTATGACAGAGCTAAATTCGAGTTCTGCGCTCACAAGTGGGCTGACCTTTCAGAAGGCGGCTACGGTGTAAGTATTCTCAACGACTGCAAATACGGCTACAATGTTCATGATAATATTATGAAAATCACGCTTATGCGCGGTCCTGTCTGTCCCGACCCGCTTGGAGATATAGGCATCAACAGCTTCCGCTATTCTCTTTATCCGCATGAAGGTACATGGCGTGAAGCAGATACCGTCAAACTCGGCTTTACGGAAAACAATCCGCTTAAAGCATCATTCATCAAGGGCAGCGGCGGCGATGATAAGGAATTTTCGCTCTGCTCAATTGACGGAAAGAATATCGTTCTTGACGCTGTTAAGCCCGCACAGGACGGCAACGGAATAATCGTAAGAATGTATGAAGCCGAAACACGTCACTGCAGCGTTAAAGCGGCATTCGGCTTTGACTACAATAAGGTTATCGAAACAAATCTTATGGAGGTTGACGAGCAGGAGATTCCCTGTGACGGCAAAACTTTCTCATTCTCAATGAAGCCTCACGAAGTCAAAACATTCAGACTGATTTAAGGCAACACCTCACAATCAAAAGCGCACGCCCTGCTTGAATATTATTTCGTCATATCGCCCCAAAATCCATTGAAATACGGTAGTATGTCTGCGGCCTTTTGGAACAATCTGACAAAAAATCTTACATTGCAATCCGCACACCTTAATTGTGCGGTATTGCCTTAAGGAATAATCTTATGGATTACTCAATGATGTGGAAAATCGCCGAAGCGAATGACAAAGAGCGTCTGTCGCGTCAGCATGAGCCTGACGGGGTTGATACGATAATCGATATCCCATATGTTGACGACGGTAATAAATATCATCTGCTCGACGTGTATTATCCGCAGAATACAATTTCACCGCTGCCTGTGATTATTGACATTCACGGCGGCGGCTGGGTGTACGGCACCAAGGAAGTAAATAAAATCTACTGTATGCTCCTCGCGAAACACGGATACACAGTGTTTAACATAAACTACCGTCTTATTCCCGACTGCACCCTCTCCGGGCAGATGAACGATGTTTCAAAGGCTCTCAAATGGATTTTTGAAAACCTCGGAAATTATCCGTGCGACAGAAGCAAAGTGTATCTCACGGGCGATTCCGCGGGCGGTCAGCTTGCGGCATATGCCTGCGCGGTGAATCAGAGTGACGAGCTTTGCGGACTTTTTGATTTTGAAAAAAGCGACTTCAGAATCAACGCTATGGGGCTTATTTCGCCAAATCTTTATCTTACTCCGTTTGATTTCAAAAACGTGTATTTCAGGCGGCTTTTGGGTAAGGATTATAAAGAGCTGCCGTATGTTGATTACCTCACAGGCGAAGCGCTGCTTGAAAAATCGACCATGCCGCCCGCATTTCTTGCAACAAGCACAGGCGACTACATGGCGGTAAGGCAGACTGTCGGCGCGTACAACGCCTTTAAAGCACATAATATTGAAGTTGACCTGCTGAATTGGGACAGTAAAGACCTTCCCCACGCATTCAGCGTGCTTGAACCCGAAAAAATGGAAAGCGTTATCACAACACAGAAAATGCTTGATTTTTTAAACAGATTCTAAAGTTTTACCCCGCTGTCTTATATGCGTGACAGCGGGGTAATTGTTATTCTTCTATTTTAACGCCGTAACAGGCAAGCATCGGCATGCCGTAAATATCACGCAGGAAGAATGACGGAACATTCCGTTTCCAGTATGCGTGAAAAACAGCGTTCCTGCCGATTTCACGTTCCGCCTGAACTATTGCACCGTCATTACACACAGTAATTTTCATGCAGTCCATCATACCGATTTCATCTTCGATGTTGATGCCGTCGGCCAGATTATCCATAGTACGCAGCATATGATTACCGTAAAAAGTTAAAAGAATCGAATCCGAGTCGATTTTTTTAACCGACTTAACCGATGGTGCGTATGAACCGGGAAGATTATATATTCCTTTAAGAAGCACGCTCGCGAGCCGTTCACCTATTGCAACGCACGCGGCACTTGTGTTGTGAATCCCGTCAATTGTGTGCATATCAAGCGTGGGCACTGTAAATACATCTTTAATCTCAATCGCGGCTCTGCGCTGCGCCTCTCTGACAAGTCCCCAGAATCTGTCGTCTCCTCCGTCTTTATATGCGTGACGGTTTATCTGACAGGTTGCTATCGGGAACCAGCCAAAATTTTCTCTCCAAAGAGAAACTGTCTGCCTGAATTTTTCAAGATATACAGATGCCTCTTCAGTATTTCCTGCGTCATTACAGCCCTGATACCAGATCATTGCTTTGAAGCTTCCGATTGCTTCCAGCTTTTCTTTCAGAGCATAGTATAAATACGGGTCATCATCATGGGCGGGGTTCCAGTCCTCAAGTGAAGAGCCTCCTCTTGCCGCCGCGACAAGGCCAACGGGAACACCGAGATTCCTTTGCATTGTTTTGCCGAAAGCAAGCCCCGGTGATGTGCCGGAGCTTGAATCATCATTTGAATACACCGGGTTCGGAACCGAATTGAGCGGGTGAGAAGCAAGCACCCAGTTGCCGGCGTTATCATAAAGATGAACCCCCAACTGCGGAGGATCATATGCCGGGTCTTTGCCATATCCGGACATATTGCTCTGCCCCGCCATAACAAAAATATCACCGACACCTACATGACTTGCGCAGGCGATAAGCTCACCCCAGTCATAGCTGTTGTTTGAAGCACACGCGTTTCTGCCGGCAAGACGTGCTTCTATTCTGTAAAGCCCTCCCTGCGGAATATCAAGCTCTGTTTTCCATTCATTTCCGCAGGTTTGACATTCATGCCACGGAATAATTGTCTGATTGTCATCTTCACGCATTACTCTGACCGCAACAGTGATATTATCTTTCGGCTCATATTTTCCGCAGAAAATCCCCCTGCCGATGCCGTCAGCGTCACGCTGTATTATCATAAAATCGCAAATATTTTTCATTTTATCACCGCAAAGCCTTACTCCGTATCGCCTTAACCGCAATTACTATAAAGAATATTTTTATATAAAGCGTAAGGAGCTCATAGCAGTAATTTAAAGATACATATAACAGCGTTTGTGTCGGTCCTATAAGTCCTGCTGAAATTCCCAAAATAAGTGACAATGCACAAGGAACAGCAATAAACATAATTTTTTTATAATGACTGCCGAATGGCTTATATCTGTTAAAGCACGCAGGCTCATCTTTATTGTCGCAGAAGTATAGAACGGTGCAAACTCCGGCTATGCATGATAAAACGGAGCCGGCGAGTGAAAGCCGGTTTGACGAGTATGACGCGAAAAAAACATAAACCGACAGAAGCTTTGATATTATCACCGCCGCGCAGGCAAGCGGCTTAATAAATTTTATCGATCTGATTTTATCACTGAAAGGAATAAGCATCGCGAACACATAAAGCATAGAACCCGCAAGAATCGGAAGCCCTATACTTAGCTGCTGAATCCCGGCAGCGATGTAATTGATATGAAACGCGGATATAATATTCAGAAAAGAATATAAAAGAAGTATATCTTTAAAATATCCGCTTTTTTTAAACGCAAGAATAATCAGCACCGCCGGGATAACAAGAGAAAACGCAAGCGGTATAAAAACAGAAATCCAGTTAAAAAGAAGCTCTGTATATATGTTCCTGAAAAATTTTATAACGGTGCTCGCCGTTGAAGCCGCAGTATCCAAAGCAAGGCAGACAGCAAATATATTAACGTACCATTTATTTTTCGGAACGGAATTTTTTATATCGGTTTTTAATTCGGGATATGCCATAGCAAATCTCCTTTCAGGTTTTACCATTAAAGTATACCACATAAAAATAAAAAAAGCAAAGAAATTGTGCGAAAGATATAAAAATTTCAAAATGCGTCTTAAGAGGATTTGCAGAACGGACATAACCGTTTTTATCGGATCATGCCGCCGAAATTATTTTGCGCGGTATTGCCTTAACAAACAAAAAGTACGGAAGCAGTCAGCCTGTCTCCATACTTTTTATGTATCCCTGTTTGATAATTACCACATATTATCTGAACGTTCAAGAAACGCGGTCATATCTTTGATTTCGATAGTCTCTCCTCCGCATTTAACAGTGCCGCTCCATTTGCCGAACACCTGGTGGCAGAGATTACCCACAACAAGGAATCGGAGCATTGTGTAGTTGTCAAATTCGGGAGTCATTGTCATCTCAAAGCTGCCGTCATCACTGGTAATTTTCCATATCTGATTGTTGTTGTGCCAACAGCTGTCAAGAGGTCTGACAATATCTTTTTCGTTTTCAAGTTTAAGATAACCGAGCTTATACGCTTTGCCGTCGATAAACGCGGTGCTTTCAGACGCCGCTTCTGTGTTGCCGAATCCCCAGCCGATTTCAAAGCCGAAAATTCTGCCGTCGGGAAGAACGGTATTTCCGTTGCCCCACCACCATACCTGATGGAACGGCCATACTCCTCTGCCCCAGTCAAGCACAGCAAAGGAATTATCCTCTTTACCCTTAAACTCATAAACCTTGTCACCGTATGTTACCTTGCCTGTTGCGACCATGCAGTTGGTTTTCTGATTATAATAGAAGTGCTTGTTGTTCGGCTTGTCAAACGGAACAGCTATAAAATGGCTCTCATGCTCCGGAAGCATATCAAGGCTTATATCCATAGTAAATTTTTTACCGCTCGCCTTTCCGTCAAACTTAATTGTTCTGACCTTTTCGTTTACCGAAAGCTCAAAATCGAAATTCTTCTTTTTCTTTGTGTATGTATGGTCAACCCAGTCATTTTCGGGAAGACCTCTGACATCGTCACCGAGCTTGAATTTACCGAATGTGAAAAGATTGAGAACCATCGCGCTGGCTCTTTCACCTGTTTTTCTGTTAAAATAACCTACTGTTACCGCACCGCCTAGAGAAATGTCCGCAACGGTAATCTGAACGGTGATTTCATCATTTGTAATCTGATAGAAGTCCCACTCTTTAATTCTGCTTGCGCCCGCTTTTATTGCACTGCGGTCGTACTGATAAAGATTTGTGAAGCAGTATCCCGGTTCTGTGAGGCTGCCGTCGCTGTTAAGCACGGGTGTCTGATTATAGATTCGGTTCTGACCGTTTCCGTCGTCAATCGCAGAGCCGCAGATTGTGAATGACGAAATAAAAAGCGCCGCAGTAAGAAACAGGGCAAAAATTCTCTTGATTGATTTTTTCATGTTTTTCTACCTCCGTAATTTGGTATAATGCAATTATATAGGAAAATTACTTATTTGGCAACAAAAAAATGATTTTAAAATTAATTTTATACATCGGATAACATATATGTTGAAAAACACAGCGAAGTTTATTATAATAATTACAGAAAGGATGCTGAATGATGATAAAAGAAATTGTACGCGATCCGATATTTTTAGCGCAGAAATCGCAAGACGTCTCGGCGGAAGATGTTTCAATTGCCGATGACATGCTTGAAACACTCAATGCGAACGCCGATAAATGCGTTGGCATGGCGGCGAATATGATAGGCACACTGAAAAAGATAATCGTATTTGATGATAACGGGAAATACACCGAAATGTTCAATCCGGAAATCATCTCGGCAAAGGAGCCGTATGAAACCGAGGAAGGCTGCCTTTCACTTGAGGGAATGCGAAAAGTAAAACGGTATAAAACAATAAAAGTAAAGTGGCAGAACAGACAGTTCCGGACGAGAACAAAAAATTTCACAGGCTTTACCGCCCAGATAATTCAGCATGAAATTGACCATTTCAGCGGAAAACTTATATAGTACGGGAGGTGTATCATGAGATTTGAAATGAAAAACGCGCCCGCAAAAGCGGAGCAGGTGTTTACATACGGCAATGTGAGAATAAGTGTCATTACAGACAGGATACTCCGTATTGAAAAAAATGAACAGGGAATTTTCTGCGACAAGCCCACTCAGATGGTTGTGTGCCGTGACTTCGAAGAAGTAAAGGTCAGAGTTAAAAGGAATCATAATTTGGTATGCCTTTACACAGACAAAGGCGCATTCAGAGTTAACCTTTCAACTCTCACGGCTGAAGCAGGTATCGGAAAGCTGTGGGTCGCACCGTCAAACGGAACCAATCTCGGCGGAACAGCCAGAACTCTTGACGGCACATTCGGAGTTTTGGGCAGCTGGAAAACGAAAAGAGAAAAGCGTGACCATTTCTGCCTCGGACACATGAGAAAGGGCATTTTCTCGTCAAACGGAGTAGCTGAAATCGATGACAGCAAATCATTCCTTTTCAACAAAGACGGCAGTATTTCGTTAAGAGAGGCTGACGTAACTGACAAATATATTCTTGCTTTCAAAGATGATTATCTCGGCGGACTTAAAGAATTTTATTCTCTCTGCGGTGCTGTTCCCCTACTGCCGAAATACGCTCTCGGGAACTGGTGGAGCAGATATTACGCTTACAGCGATAAAGAATATCTTAAATTAATGGACGATTTTGAAGAAAAAAATATTCCGTTCACCGTTGCCGCAATTGATATGGACTGGCATATTGTAAAGAATGTTCCCAAAGACGTCAGACCCACTGTTATTCAGGGAGCGGGATGGACAGGCTATACCTTTGAAAAAAGTCTTTTCCCCGATTACAAATCGTTTTTCAAAAACCTCAAAGGCAGAAATCTCGCTGTTACAATGAATCTTCATCCTCATGACGGCGTAAGATATTTTGAAAAGCAATATAAGGAAATGTGTGCGGCTAACGGTCAGAATCCTGAAACTAAAAAGCCCGTTAAATTCAATCTGACAAAACCTGTTTTCCGTGATTCATATTTTGATATCCTTCATCATCCGTATGAAAATGACGGCGTGGATTTCTGGTGGATAGACTGGCAGCAGGGTACAAAATCAAAAGAAATGCTCGGGCTTGATCCGCTGTGGCTCCTCAATCATTATCATTATCTTGACAACACAAGAAGCGGTCGTGAGGGAATGATTCTTTCAAGATACGCGGGCATGGGCTCACACAGATATCCCGTAGGATTTTCAGGCGACACGGTCGTGTGCTGGAAGAGCCTCAAACTCCAGCCGTGGTTTACGTCAAATGCTTCAAACGCGGGCTACACATGGTGGAGTCACGATATCGGTGGTCACGTTTATAATAACGGTGACAATGAGATTTATTTGAGATGGGTTCAGTACGGTGTATTCTCGCCGATAAACAGACTTCATTCAAACAACAAGTCAATTTCAAAAGAACCGTGGAAATTTCCTCAGACCGAGGAAACGGCGATAAAATATCTGCGACTGCGTCACAGGCTTCTGCCGTTCCTTTACACCGCGAATTTCAGAACGGCAAAAGAGGGCATACCGCTTGTAAGTCCCATGTATTATTATGACAAAAGCACGCTTGCGTTTGAGAAGAAGTATAAGAATCAGTATTATTTCGGTGAACAGCTGATTGTCGCGCCTGTTACGGAAAAAACAAAGGCGGGAAAGCCGAATGTGCGTTTTTATATTCCAGACGGAACATGGACTGATATTTTTACCGGCGGAAAATATGAGAAAGGCGAGTATGAAATATGCTGCGCTTTCGAGAATTTCCCTGTTTTCGCGAAAGAGGGAGCGATAATCCCCATGCTGCCCGAAGCGGACAATAATTTAACTGATTTCACAGAGCTTGTTGTGAATATATACAGCGGCAAAAACGATTACACTCTGTATGATGATGACGGCGAATATATCAGATTTATTCTCAACGGCGATGAGCTTGAAATTATTCCGTCAGAAAACTGTAAGACGAAAAAGATAACAGCAGTCTTTAAAGATGCTGAAAAAGATAATACGGTGTTTGAGTTTTAAAATTTCAAAGGATTTTAATGTCTGATTTCGGCATTAAAATCCTTTTTTACGCTTAATTCATCAAAAGTTCTACTTGCGGTAGATATCAGCGATTGAATAATGAAACGGATGATATTATAATATTTTCGGATAATGTCATAATTATCAGGTTAAGCTAAAGGTTCGGAGTCATCACGGAATCCGAACCTTTTTATATGATTTATTCAGAGAATTTTTTCCAGTGTCCGCTGAAATAGAAAATCAGCATGGCTGACATTCTGACGAACTGGTCAGCGTTAAGGCACCATCTGTACGCGGCGGCATCCATATGAAACACCGAAATGAGTACGTAGCCGAGTGCCACTCTGAATATCCATAAGCTGATAAGCGAGGATATAAGCGGAGCTATGGAATCTCCCGCGCCCCGGAGCGCGCCTGAAACGGTTTTGTGCGTATTGATAAACGGCAGGCCGATTGCGGCTATAACTAAAAGCGACGTTATCTCGCCGTAAATTGAAGTGTCGTTTGTGAAAAGCGGACATATGAGCTTTCCGCCGAAGCAGAATATGATTATCTCTGCGGCGGAAAAACCAATCGCCCACATTTCGCTCAGCTTTAAATACGCTTTTGCTTTGTCGGGTCTTCTTTCGCCGAGAGATTTCCCAAAAAGCGAGGTTGAGGCTGTACAGCAGGCTTCACCGCTTGACCATGCAAACGACTCAAGGTTAGATGTAATCTGAAGCGCCGCAATATGATTCGTGGGAAGTACCGATATTATTTTCGCTGTCAGCGTTGCGCCCAGCTGCAAAACAAGCTGCTCACAGGCAGAGGTAAGACCGACACTCAGCATTCTATGCCTTACCTGTTCGGAAAGATGCAGAGAAATTTTTTCTTTCCGCGGACGGAAGCCGTCTTTATAAAAAATAAAGAACATCAGCGAAATAATACACGTGATTATTTTCGAAATAACGGTAGCCACAGCCGCGCCCTTGACATACATTGGCTGAAAACCGAGCTTTCCGTAAATCAGAACATAATTCAGCACCACATTCACTGCGTTTCCCGTAAGATTGTAAGCCATGGGAATATTTGTTATCCCCTTGCCGTAGAAAGACGCGGTTACGCACATGGTACATATATGGAAAAAAAATCCCGCCGCGTTTGTTCGGTAATACAAAATAGCTGTTTCAAGCGTTTCGCTTTTGCCGCACACAAATCCCATAATCTGCGGAGCGAAAAAATACGTGAGTGAAGTCATTGCGATTCCCGAAAATACCGCCAGCATCAGCGACTGTTGAGCTGTTTCCTGAATTTTTTCTTCATCCTCCGCACCGTAATACCACGCTATCACAGCTGTTGTGCCGACAAAAAAAGCACTCATCACACAAAGAACCAGATTTATAGGCGAATGACAGAGAGAAAGCGCGGCGACAGCGATGGTTGAATTCGGAATATGACCGACCATCATGCTGTCAACAAGCGAAAAAAGCTGATTGAAAACAACTTCTATAACCGATGGAAACAAAATTTTATAAAAGCTTCGTTTATTTATAATATTCATAAAAATGCCTCTGCTATGAATTGCTCAGAACATTCTACAACATTCGTATTGAAATGTCCATATTTATTGCGAAATAATATTACAGTTGCATTTTTCGATAAAAAACTGTATAATTACAATGAAATGGAGAGACAGCCATGAATATAGAAGAATTGTTCTTTAAAAGAAATTTTTCACTATGCCTTTATAAAAATCTGAAGCTTAAACTGGCTTCCGCTGATTTTTCAAATGATATCACTGAAACCGAACGTGCAAATAAATATCCTGTAATGTATTCAGAGGGGATATATTCGGAAAATGTAAGCAAAGGCGAGTATTTTTTTGAGGGTATCAACGCATCTGTAATACGCTATATTTCACCTCTTTATCCCTCGGTAGCGAATGAGGTAACATTAAAAGAGCTTCACGGCGAATGCGGATTTTTATTTGAGCATAACGGCGATTCTGTAAAAATCATGCTTAACAATACTGACGGACTGCATGTATGCTTTGAATACGGCGGTGAAACGGAAACGGTAAATGCCGACGGGAAGCTTACAGAAGGACTGCGTTTCTCAGTGCTTGTGAGAAAAAACTTTTTTGACGTTTATATAAACCGAAACGGATTTTCTGAATATGTGCATACATTTTCCGCCGATAAATTTTCAGATTCATCTTATGAAAAATTTTTCAAATCAACATCTGTCGGGCTTGTCTTTTCCGGAAAAGTTGTATGCGCAGGAGCGGAAGTGTATGCCGACAGCGGAATCGCGCAGGCCGATATCAGACCTGTGTGTTATGAAAACGGCGATGTGATTTTTGAAAACGGCAAGGTTTTTCTGACCGCTTCTCTGCGTTATCAGGCCGGAGGCTGTCAGGGCGTGCTTTCATGGGTACCAGGCACTGCCGAATTTGAGCTTACGGGAGTACTTTTCTTTGACACAGGTGACGGTAAGTGGGAAAATGATATTGCGTCGTGCCTTGTGTATGACAGAAACATTCGGAAATGGCTTTTGTGGTACTGCTCATTTTCTCACGGTCACATTCTCGGTCACGCCTGCTTTGACGGCGAACCCAGGTTCGGACGCAATGTGATTGATACCGTCCTTGTTGAAAAGCTACCTGAAAACGCTGATTTTACAGCTTTCGGCGGAAGATTCGGTGATGAAGACCCCGCGCTTACATATGACGAACAGCGTAAAAAGTGGCTGCTTGCCGTGTGCCGCGTTTCGCCCGACGGACATTACAGATATTATTTCTTCGAGTCGGATAATCCTTTCGACGGATTTATATGCGTGGGCAGCGGTGTTCCGGGTTCCGAAACAGGCGGTTCGTTTTTCAGATATGACGGGGAGCTTTATTTTATATGCGGAAACGGAGCGGGAGAAAAATCCTGCTACCGTGCGTATAAATACGGCCGCTTCGATAAAGTCGTAAAACTCAGCTGTGACAGAAATGACGGCGGCTTCCGCGGCTGGGGAAGTGTTTTTTCTGTTAAACAGGGAAGCAGAGAACGAATTTACTGGCTCACATTCGACCGTCAGAACGGCAGTGAAATCAACTGGACATACGGTAATTTGTATTGCTTTGAGGCATGAGGAGTAACATATATGAAAAAAACAGTATCAGTACTTCTTTCTTTATTTATAATAACAGGTTCCGTTATTTTCGCATCAGGCGCGGCAGATTCGCCGAAGCTTTATAACACATACGCTGACGGTATGGTATTTGAGCATGACAAACCGATTACCGTCGCAGGCGTTGCGAATAAAGACAGCAAGATTACATTTAAAATAATTGACAGCAATAACGAAATTATCCGCAGAGGCTCATCAACCGCGGCAGATGACGGCAGCTTTGAAGCGGTATGCGACAGCGGAATAAACGCCGGATATGATTCATACAAAATAAAAGTTTACGCAGACGGTGAATTATTCGCAGAGCTTTCTGATATACTTTTCGGCGCGGTTTGGATGGCAAGCGGTCAATCGAATATGCAGATGAGTCTTAAAGACAGCGCAACGGGCTCTCAAATGAAAGAAAACGGTGAAACAGGCAGCAAATATGTGCGTTATCTAAGCGTCCCAGCGCTTCCGGAATATAAAGGGAACAGTGCATTAAGTCCGCTGAAGCCGCAGAATGATATTGCCGGCTGCGAATGGATTTACGGCGACACATCTGAGATTTATTCAATAAGCGCGGTCGGATATTATTTCGGTCAACGGCTTCACGAGGAGCTGGATATGCCCGTCGGCATTATATGCAACGCTCTCGGCGGATCAAGCATTTACTCCTGGCTTTCCAGAGAAGCGGTTGAAAACGACAGCACCGTTTTAAATGAATCAGCAGCTGTAGGCGCGTATGTTTCAAAAAGCGACTGGTCGACAGACACAGTTAACCTTTACAGCACAATAACCACTAATTACAATAAAAAGATTTACGCGATGCGGTTTTTTAATCTTGACGGAATGATTTGGTATCAGGGTGAAAGCAACGCCATGAACGAATACGGTTATTATACCCACGCGTTCAACCTGCTTCAGAAGTCATACAGCGAGCTTTTCGGATATGAGGACAGCAGCTTACCGATAGTTTATTCCGAAATTGCCGATTATCATTACAGCGACAGTATTCCTTACATTGCCTCGATGATGAATATGCAGATGAGCGAAATCCAGAAAGAAAATCCGCGCAGCCGCGCACAGGTTACGGTTTATGACGTCAATACATCTCACGGTGCCGCTCTCGGAGTTATTCATCCCATTCATAAATATGAAATCGCGCAGAAGCTCGTATACGCCGCCGCAGGTCTTGTATATGAAAAGCATGATACATACACCGCGCCTGTTATGAAGCATGTGCGTATTGACGGCTCTGATGTTTATGTTTCTTTCGCCAATGTCGGCGACGGTCTTATGGTGAAAAAAGTCACTCCGGGTGAAAAAAAGATGCTTTACGGCTTTTCTGTCTGCGGTGCGGACGGGAACTACGTTGCCGCCAATGCTGAAATAGTTGACGAATGTACGGTTAAGGTCAACAGCGTTTTTGTTGAAAACCCCGAGGCTGTCAGCTATGCCTATACTGAAAATAATTTTTACGCGAATCTGTTTTCTTCCGATGACGGCGAGCCGCTTTACGGTGCTTCCCCGTTCATAACATATCTTCCCGTAACCACTCATTTTAACGATTTTAAGGACTGGATGGACTGTGACCTTATTGCGACTTACCGTTACGGCGGTGAAAGTCTTTCAGGATATTACTACACATGGAACGTTGACAGCGGAGACGCTTCGCTTGATTATGATTATCAAAATCCAAAACACGGCTCAGCCGCGCTTAAAATCACCCACAAGTCTGATAAATTTACCGTTGCGCCGAAGCTGACATATGAAAACGACGGGAAGTACTGCGTCTTCGGCGATGAAGACAATAATTACAGCGACTTCCGCTATATCGGGGTATGGCTGAAAAATACATCTCCCTATGCGGTCAGCCTTGATAAAATCAAATTTTATATTTCAAAAAATACATATTATTCTCCGGTTGCCGCGGGAGCGGACGGCTGCTCTGTTTCAATCCCGGCGGACGGTCAGTGGCACGTGGCGGTGTTTGATTTGAATAACGTCTGCTTTGACGGCAGCAGCATATTAAAAAATGACAACAGTGTTATTGACAAGGTTTATGATATAAAATTCTGCTTTGAAGCGTCTGCTCAGGGTCAGCTCTATATGGATTATATTTTCCTTGTTCCCGAAACCTCACCGGTTCAGAATGTTTATCATCAGAAATATATTGTGGCTTACGAAGGCAACAGAGGAACCGCTGTACCCGAAACAGTTAAAACCGCCGCAGATTCAGACTGCGTTATTTCACACGCAATTCCCGAAAGAGACGGATACGAATTTTCCGAATGGAACACTCTTGCCGACGGAAGCGGTACGTCATACCTCCCGGGTCAGACGTTTACCGGCAGAAAAGACCTTATTCTGTATGCAATCTGGAAGACTGAGGACTTTGTTATTAAAGACGAAAGCATTTCATGTGACTTTGAAAACGGTTTTATCAGCGGATTTGATATTGATTCTCTGAGTGAAGAAAGCATAATGTCCGTTTTTGAAAATGATAATATTGAAGTTATCTCTGATAACGGGAAATACAGCACGGGAACTTTGATAAATCTTAAAGAAAAAAGCGGCAGACTTTGCAAAACCCTGACTGTTGTGATTTTCGGCGATTTGAATTCAGACGGGAAATGCGACGCAATGGATGCGGTTATCGCTCATAGCATTAAAACCGGATTTCTTGCAAAATCTGATGCCGGTGCCGCTGTGTGCAGAGCGGCGGACTGCAACCGTGACGGATGCATAAACGGTGCTGACGTAGAGCTGCTTGAAAATTCGGGACTTATGGCCGCAGTGATACCGCAGTAATACGCAGATAAAGTAAATAAAAATGCGGGCAGAGCTTTTTTCACCCTGTCCGCTGATTTTTTCTCCTGTATTATTTCATTTTTTTAAGTATTGAACTTTTATTGAAAACAACCTTGATGGTTATGCCGAGTTCTTCAAAAAACGCCTGAATTTCAAACCACAGTGAACTCAGATTTTTACCTTTCGCGGGCGTATAATCCGGATGGCCGCCCTGCGCGCTTGTTTTATTTATTGTAAAGGTATGAATAGGCTCTTCCTCATCAAGCTGATATGTTGAAATTGTAATACTGTCTTCAGAAAAATCAAGAAGATTATAAAGAATTTCATTGGAAAGATATTGGTAGCCTACATTTTCATCGACTACATCACCGGGGGCACCGTCTCCTCCTCTGGGATGATTGATAGAGCCGGACACCATATAAATTGTGCCTGCCGGGTCTGTAATACTGTCTTTCCCCTTTATGGAATCAGTGGTCTTGGTGTTGAAAACCGCGTTCGATATTGAATAGTGGTGAGTGTGGCCTGTCAAAACAAGGTCAACGCCGAATTCATCACATATATCGCCTATAATCGGTCTGAGATAATCCTTTGAATAATTCAATCTCTTTTCGCTCATAATGCCGTACATATCGTGATGGAAAGCGGCAACCTTCCATTTAACATCAGGATTCTTTTCAACGGCATCTTTTACAAAATTACGGTGAGTTACAGCAGCATAGCAGTTGCTGTCAAAAACAAGGAACAGAACATCGCCCTTGACATACCAATAGTCCTGAGCTATATAAGAAGATACACCCTTTGAATACTTGTTGGGATTATTATTGAGATATTTAAAATCAAAGCCCTTGCGGTCATGATTGCCCGCGCAGAGAGCAAACGGAATTGAATTCCAGAGCGGAGACGAGAAAAGGCTCATATATTCGGTACGCAGACCGTATGAAGCCTGGTCACCGGCGGATATCAAAAGATCGATATCGCTTTTTGCCGTTGCCGCTGTAAGCACACGGTGAACATTATACGCTTCTTCCTTGAGCGAGTTTTCCATATCGTCTTCTTCATATGTAACATGAATATCCGTTACATACATAGCAGTAAAATCTTTACCTGATATTGTAGAAAAGCTGCCCTGCTCACCTTCTGATTTTGACGTTACGCATTTATAATAATACGTTTTCCCCGGCTTGAGATTTGTTACGGTAACCTTGTTTACGCAATCGCCTTCGGGAGTGGATATTGTTTTTCCGCCAAATTCGGCAGCTTCGCTCATATCCTCTTTTTCAGAAACAATAACCTTGCAGTTTTTGCTTCCTTTGGGTGAATACCACGAGAAATTGCGCTGAGTGTCATCGCTTCCCGGAGCCATAACGGAATTGCCGAGAGTTTCGGAATACGCATCAAAGTATTTACTCCAGTTTTCATCTACACTGCCAGCGGAGGCCGTCATCTGTGTAAATGAGAACAGAAGTGCGAAACACAGAATAAGCGCTGTTATTTTTTTTGTTTTCATATTATCATTCCTTTCAACTGTTATTTAGACCATTATAACATCAATGTCTGATATGTCAATTAAAATAAAACAGATACTGCAAAAAAACTGCGATATCTGTCTCATTTTATGATTTATTATAATTTGAAGACTTTTTCTGCGTTCAGCGAAAAAATCATTTCTTTTTCCTCATCTGTCAGCGGAAGAGATTTAAGTCTGTCGACCTCAGTTTTGGGGTTCCACATAGGATAATCCGCACCAAAAAGCACTCTTTCTGCGCCGTAACGTCTGATTATCTCAACAATTTTCTCATCGCTGAGAGCGTAAAAAGAAGACGAGCAGTCAACATACAGATTCTTTTTGTCATAAAGAAGCTCCGAGGCCTCCTCCCACATTGACCAGCCGCCGAAATGCGCGCCGATAATGACGAGCTTATCGTAAATATCAATAATCGGAATCAGTCTGTTGGGATTTGAGAAATCATACCTGCTGTCGCCCGTGTGAAGAAGCACGGGCAGCTCATATTTCTCACACAGCTCATAGATTTTAAGGCATCTGTAGTCATCGAGCTTAAACCGCTGAATGTCAGGGTGTAGCTTCACGCCTTTGAGTCCCAGCTCAATAATATGCTGAACATCGCCGCTCAAATCTTCACTTTCGGGGTGAAGCGTACCCAGACCGTACATCTTATCGGGATATTCGTCAACAGTGCGCTTTATAAACTCGTTTATGCTTCTTACCTGTTTGGAAGTTGTGGCGACTGACTGAACCATATATTTATCAATTCCCGCCTCGCCGCCGGCTTTAAGAAGCGTGGAAACAGTGCCGTCAAAAGCCATAGACATAGAATAGAAATTTCCCGTCGCGCCCGATGCCTTTGAGGCTATTTTGTCGGGATACACATGACAGTGAGCGTCAATTATCTTCATATTATCACCTGTTTCATTCGGAATATATCATCTTCCGCTTTTAATACAATCCTGACCGCTCGAGAAGCATTACATCGTCAATATTTACAACGCCGTCACAGTTGCTGTCGGCAGCGGTAAACTGCGCCGTGCCAATCTGATTTTCGGTGAGAAGTCCTTCGGCAATGCAATTCACGATTACGGAATCCATGCCATTAAACACACTGTCACCGTCAGTATCACCGCGAATAACGACCGTGTAATCAACAGTTTCCTCTCCGCCTGTCATGGTTATTACGGCACCTGTACCTATCGCGCCGTCCACGGAGTACTCTTTAATTTCCGCTGTCCACCCCCATGCCGAATAACGCTCAATATCCTTCAAAGTTGTTCCGCTTTTAAAGCCATCAGCATACATTCTTCCGTCTTCTTCAAAGGTCTGTATTCCTTCACTGTCTTAAAAAGAAAGTTCCGCAACCTCACCCTTGAAATGAATCTTTGCATCATAAAGCGAATCATTGCCACCTACGATATCCACCTTATTCCACTGTTCTTCTGTGCCGTCAAAATAAATATCAGTTAATGACCGGCAATCATTAAATGCGCCATTGCCTATGCTTGTGACACTGTCGGGAATTGTTATACCTGTAAGATTGGCACAGTTCCAAAACGCATAATCGCCTATGCTTTCTACACTGTTGCCTATTGTTACACTTGTAAGACCGGAGCAGGATTCAAATGCACCATCACCTATACTCGTGACACTGTTGCCTATTGTTACGCTTGTAAGACTTTCGCAGCAGTAAAATACACAATCACCTATGCTTGTGACACTGTCAGGAATTGTTATGCTTGTAAGACTGGAGCAACCAAAAAATGCAGAATTGCCAATGCTTATGACGCTGTCGGAAATTGTTATACTTGTAAGACTTTCGCAGTAATCAAACACATAATCACCTATACTTGTGACACTGTTTTTAATAACAACGGATTTTATTGAAGTGATCTTGTAAAAAGGTGAACTGTTCCATTTAAAATCATACATATCACCTGTTCCGCTGATTGTGAGTTCTCCC
>JAZLLB010000180.1:0-20864 GCA_045597925.1 Acutalibacteraceae bacterium | reverse complement strand
ATTCCGAATGCCATTTGTTTAACCTCCGTTTTTTACTCATATTTTATGATTAATAATATTCTGAGTGATACTTCGTTATTCTAACATAATATATTTGTATTTGCAATAGTTATTTTTTACATTTTTATTAATTTTTATTTGTCAGGAGTCACATATATATTTTCCGGATTTGCAAGGAATATCTCACCTTTTTCGTTCGGATTTATCTCATCTTCTTTTTTAATGATTTCAACAGCCGATTTAAGCTTATATTCAATATCATTCACCGATCCGATATTGAGCTTCAGCCTGTTCTGATACGTTATATAAATATTCGATGTTGATTTAATATCAATTTCTGTTATTTCCTTCAGTCCGCTTTTTTCAACCGCATCGAAAATCTTCTCAAGCACTTCCGCCTTTTTTTTCTGCGTTTTTCCTGATTTTTCATCACTGTTGGAATCAAAAATGCTCTCACCTATTGATGCCGCAAAAGCAGTACCCGCTTTCAGCCTTGCCGTTTTTTTGCTAACTGAATCACCTGAGACAAATTCAAGAACCTTGCCGTCTCTGTCGGCAAGTGCCGTTCCCGATGAGGTTTCAACCGCTATATACGCCTTTGAAGCGGAAATTTCAATAATAACTGTTGAAGGAATTTTTCTTTTCACCTCAGCTTTTGCTATATAAGGCAGATTTTTGCATATTCCCTCTGAAGCCCGCTGCAAATCACAAAGGAAAAGATTGCCGCCTTTTGCGACACCGGAGGCGTTTATTATCTGATTTTCTTTATATATACTTTCACCCTTTACGGTAATTGTATTTATTTTAAAAAATACCGTGAGGGACAAGACAAGAGCCGTTATAAGAATGATTGCGGTGCATGAGAGCAGTGCGAGAATTTTCCTGTTGCGCTCAACCCGTTTTTTTCTCTTTTCATACGCCTTTCTTCTTTCAGGCATCATTTTTTTCAGTTCGTCCTGTGTCAGCTTCGCCACATTTATCCCTCCGAATCTTCGCGCCCAGCAGCGCAAGATCACGTTCTATTTTTTCATAACCTCTGTCAATATATTCAACAGAGTCTATTTTAGTATCTCCCTCGGCACACAGAGCCGCAATAACAAGCCCCATGCCGCCTCTTAAATCAGTCGCACTGACATTCGCGCCGTAAAGCCGTCTTTTCCCGTTTATTATAGCCGATGTTCCGCTCACGGATATATCCGCGCCCATTCTGTTAAGCTCCGCAGCGTGGCGGAAACGGCTCTCAAATATATTCTCATTTATCACTGTTGTACCGCAGGCTACCGCCGCCATAGCCGTCACAAGAGCCTGACAATCTGTAGGAAAACCAGGGTAAGGCATTGTGCGCACGGTGTTCATGCTTTTAAGTCTGTAAGGTGATTTAATGTAAATTCTGTTGTTCTCATAACCGAATACACAGCCTGCCTGCTCGAACACGGAAATAACCGAACTGAGATGCTCCTTCACTGCGTTTTCAACAAGAATATCGGAACCTGTCACCGCCGCCGCCGCAAGATAGCTTGCCGCGACTATTCTGTCCTCCATAATCGTAAATTCATTACCGTGAAGCTGTTTTTTTCCGTTTATTACGATTGTGCTTTCGCCCGCTCCGTAAATTTCAGCTCCGCAAAGCCGCAGAAATTCCGCAAGGTCAACAATTTCAGGCTCTCTCGCCGCGTTTTTTATGTAGGTTGTACCGTCCGCTTTCACAGCAGCCAGCATTATGTTTTCGGTAGCTCCGACACTCGGAAACGAAAGATTGATTTCCGCCCCCCGCAGTCCTTTAGGTGCTTCGCAGATTATTCTGCCCTCGTCTCTTATAACCTCAGCACCCATTTTTTCAAACGCGTGAAGGTGAATATCAACAGGTCTGACACCTATTTCACACCCTCCGGGAGCGCACATTTCGGCTCTGCCCGTACGGGAAAGAAGCGCACCCATAAATATAAACGAAGAACGCAGCTCTCTCATAAGCACATCGGGAATAATATTCCTCATTACAGTCGAAGAATCAACTGTTACGGTCCCGTTTTCTTTTTCACACGCGCAGCCGAGCCATGAGAGAATATTCAGCGTGGCACGCACATCTGAAAGATCGGGACAGTTAAAAAATACACATTCGCCGCTTACGGCAACACTTGCCGCGAGAACCGGCAGCGCACTGTTTTTTGAGCCGTGAACCGCAATTGTTCCGCTCAAACGGTTTCTTCCGTTTATGTATAAGCTTTCCATATATAAGTACCCCTTCGTCTGAACAATAAAGCACAGGTAACCGCCGGGTTTTGCGCATCCGATTTAATCAGCGGTTACATAGCTCCTTTACATATTATTCAGACCTATTCAAAGGGTTACTTCACTATCTGACAAAGGCACTCCGTTATGCGCTTCGCGGCGTCTGTTACCGCCATTTTCTTTGCGTTTTCACCGTAGTGCTTTAATTTGCCGCTGTCGGATATAAGACTTTTAACAAGCTCTGTAAGTTTCTGACCGCTGAGGTCTTTTTCCTCAATGAGAACCGCCGCTTCATTGTCGGCAAGGTCTTTGGCGTTGTAATACTGATGATTCTCAGCGGCATACGGATACGGAATAAGTATTGACGGCTTGCCCATAACCTGCAGCTCACTTATAGAACTCGCGCCCGCACGGCAGATTACAATGTCTGCGGCGGACATACATCTGTCCATATCGTTTATGTATTCACGAAGCATAATGTGCCTGTTGGCATCAAGGTCTATTTCCTTACCCAGTTCGTCAATCATTGAAACGCCGTTTTTGCCCGTAGCGTGAAGGAAATAACAGCTTTTATCTTTATATTCGGAAAGAATCATTTCTTTAACAGCGGCGTTAATTGACCTTGCGCCGAGACTGCCGCCCATTGAAAGAATAAGCGGTCTCGAGTCAAGCCCCAGCTCAGCGCGGCTCAGCTCACGGTCAGCGTTAAGCAGCTCCCCTCTTACGGGAAGCCCTGTGACAACCGTCGGATTTTTCGCATTGA
Organism: Acutalibacteraceae bacterium; assembly: GCA_045597925.1. Lineage (GTDB taxonomy): Bacteria > Bacillota > Clostridia > Oscillospirales > Acutalibacteraceae > CAG-488. Next base: position 17,872 of record JAZLLB010000180.1, on the reverse strand, counting down.
AGTATTTCTGCGCCGCCGCTGTGGTTACAAGAACCCTGTCAACCTTTTTAGCGAGCATTTTATTTGTAACCCCGGGGAAAGCGTTCTGCTCATGAACAGCCGAGGGAACACCCATTTTAGCCGCGGCTCTCACAACAGGACCGCTGGCGTATCCGCCGAATCCTATAGCAACATCAGGCTGAAAATCTCTCACGATTTCCTTTGCTCTCGGGAGCGATTTCATGAGCTTTATTACAGTACTGACATTCGCTTTTATTCCTGCCGGCGTTAAATCACGCTGAAAACCGCTGATTTCAATAGGAGCAAAATCAAATCCCGCGGCGGGAACAAGTGTCGCTTCCATTTTATTGGGAGTCCCCGCGAAAAGAATCTGCGCGCCGGGATAATTCTCTCTTATATATCCCGCCACAGCAAGCGCGGGATTTATGTGACCGCCCGTGCCGCCCGCGGCGAACAATATCTTTTTTCCGTTTAACATAATAATCACACCTTAATCATGATGTATCGCCTTTAAATTTTTATTTATTCGTGAATTTCTTGACACCGAAAGCACAACTCCCATTTCTGCAAGAAGCATAAGAAGCGATGAACCGCCGTAGCTGAAAAACGGCAGGCTTATGCCTGTGTTGGGCATTGAGTCCGTAACAACCATAATATTAAGAATTACCTGAAGCCCTATCTGAATTACAATCCCCATTGACAGCAGTCTGCCAAACACGGAACGTGACTTAAGAGCTATCGCAAATCCGCGCCATACAAGAAGCGCAAAGAGAATAATTATTATTGTGCAGCCGAGGAAGCCGAGCTCCTCTCCTACTATAGCGAAAATAAAGTCGTTCTGCGGTTCGGGAAGATAAAGATATTTCTGCTTTGAGTTGCCCAGACCCAAACCGAAAAATCCGCCTGAGCCGAGTGCGAACAGCGACTGGTTTGTCTGCCAGCGGGCGTCAACGTCTTCATAATCTTTAACAAGCCATGAATTGATTCTTTCCGCCATGTAGCCCTTGAGAATTTTTTCGGGATTGCTGAGAACTATCATAACAGCAACAGCCGCAATAACTATTCCGACCGCGTATATCCTCCAGTCCGCTCCCCCGAGGAAGCACATAACAAGTCCTATGCCCGCCATAAGAATCGCTCCCGAAAGATGATCCTCCGCATAGACAAGAAACGCAAAAAGCAGCACAACAAAGAAATAAACAAACGTTACCGCTTCGCTCGCCTCAATAAATTTCTGATGTCTTTCAAAGCTCCACGCAAGAAAAATAATCAGACCGAACTTCGCGAATTCTGAGGGCTGAATATTTATGTTTATACCGGGTATCGCAAGCCAGCGTTTGAAATTTTCTTTACCTTCGATTCTCGCGGGGCTGATAAGAACAATTATCAGAAGGAGAAAAGAAACAGCAAATATCACCGGCGCGAATTTTCTGAATACATTATAATTTATTCTTGAAATTAAAAGCATTGCGATTACGCCTAAAACAGCAAAAATCGCCTGTCTTTTGAAATAATACAGCGGGTCATAATTCGACTTGTAGCTGTATTTCGCGGTTATATAGCTTGCGGAAAACATCATTATAATGCCGACAGTCAGAAGAACGCATACAAGAATAAGGAATATAACATCAAAACCGCCCTTTGAAAACAGACCCTTATCCTCGCCGTTTTTCGGTTTAGGCTTTATAATCGGAATTTCCCGCATCATTTTGCGAAAACCCGCAAAATCAAAAAAGCTGCCCATTTTATCCTCCACAATAAAATCAGAATTTCATAAGAATGATGCCTATAATACAGCCGATGATATTTACAACTGAAAAAACCGTTACAATTTTATTTTCGCTCCAGCCGCCCATCTCAAAATGATGATGAATCGGAGCCATTCTGAAAATTCTTTTGCCGTGTGTGAGCTTAAAATAGCCTATCTGAATAACATCTGACATCGCCTCGATAACATAAAGGATTCCGAGGAATATGAGAATCAGCGGGCAGTCGATTGCATATGCGAGAGCTACGACAAGACCGCCGAGGAACATTGAACCGGTATCACCCATAAATACCTTTGCGGGGTGATGATTATAAAGCAGAAATCCGGCGCAGCCGCCCATAAGAGCCGAAGCGAGAATACCCATGCCGAAAACCTGACGCATAACAGCGATTACGATAAATCCGGCGGCGCAGGTAACTGTCACGCTCGCGCACAGTCCGTCAATTCCGTCTGTGAAATTAACAGCGTTTATCGCGCCGTAAAGAACGCATATGCCGAGAATCCAGAACCATATTCCCATTTTAACCTGCCCGACAAAAGGAATGTACATATAGGGTGATTTACCCATCGCGAAATAAAGTGCCGTGAGGTATCCGGCGCAGGCGATAATCTGTGCGATTGACTTCTGCGGAATCGTAAGACCGAGATTCCTCTTTTTAACAACCTTGATGTAGTCATCGGCAAACCCGATGAGTCCGAAAACGAACGCCATCGCGATACCCGCCCAGAGCTTTATATGCATTTCACTGCTGATGTGCAGCGGATTTTTCATAAGCGTGTTGATAAGAAGAATAACCGCACTTGAAGCGCAGATTGAGATAATAAACATTATGCCGCCCATAGTTGGTGTCCCCTGCTTATTTTTATGCCATGAAGGGCCGATATCCAGAATCGTCTGTCCGAATTTCAGCTTATGAAGCCACGGTATCATTGATTTTCCGAGAATCTGAGTTACACAAAAAGCAATAATCGCCGCCGCAATCATTGAAATAACCGCCGTAATCATATATCCGCTCATATTATTTGTCCTCCGCGTTCAGTTTTTCATATAACGGGTTTATAACATCTTCGAGCTTCATAGCTCTGCTTGCCTTGAACAGAACAGCGTCTCCCTCTTTTATAAAGCCGTAAAGTCTGCTCACAAGTTCCTCATGCAAATTGAAATTCTCCGCGTATTCAACGCCCATTTCCTTTGCTTTTTCAGCTGTTGCCGCTGATTTTTCGCCAAGAGTAAACACAGCGTCTATTCTTTTTTTTGCCGCTATCATGCCTGAATTCTTATGCGCCTCTTCACTTACAGTGCCAAGCTCAAGCATATCGCCCAAAACGGCGATTTTTCTTTTTACATTCAGGCTTGAAAGAGTACTTATCGCGGCTCTGACAGAATCCGGACTGGCATTGTAGCAGTCCTCAATAAATGTTATACCTTTAACCGTACGCAGTCTCTGACGCATACCGGACGGCTTATACTCCGCAAGACCCTTTGCCGCGTTTTCCGGGGAAATACCGTATTCGCAGCCCACAGCGAACGCGCAAAGCGCATCATACACGTTATGCTTTCCGATTGCGGGAATGACAGCGTGCTGAATATTACCGCCCCAGCATACGTCAAATTCAGTTCCCGCGCCGTTTGCCGTGATATTTTCGGCTCTATATTTACAGGCTGAATTATTTATACCGAAATAAACAATTTCATATTCACCGGGCTGAACACTCATAAGATACGGGTCATCACTGTTAAGAAAAAGCTTTCCGCCTTTTTTCAGTCCCTCGATAATTTCCATCTTAGCGGCAAGAATGCCCTCTCTGGAGCCGAGATTTTCAAGATGAGAAACTCCGATATTTGTTATAACCGCTGCATCGGGCTGAACGCAGTTTGTCAGAACCGATATCTGACCCTTGCCGTCCATACCCATTTCAACAACAGCGGCCTGTGTTTCTTCCTCAAGGCGCATAAGCGTTTTCGGAACGCCTATTGAATTGTTGAGATTGCCCTCTGTTTTGAGAGTGTTTTTTTTACTTTGAAAAACCGAGGCAATCATGTCCTTGGTGGTAGTCTTTCCCACGCTTCCCGTAAGTCCGACTATAAAAGTATCAAACTGCCGTCTGTACCATGAAGCGAGCGCAAGAAACGCTTCTCTTGTGTCGCTGACAAAAATTTTCGGACAGTCGCAGTCGATATCCTTATGACACATAACCGCCGCCGCGCCTTTTTCAATCGCGCTTTTTGAGAAATCGTGTCCGTCAAAATTTTCGCCCTGAACAGCTATATATAAATCGCCTTTTTCGATTGTTCTTGAATCAATCGAAACGCCTGTGACAAATGTGTCACCGTAACATTCAGCGCCTAAGGCTGATGCGATTTCCTTTAAAGAAAGTTTTTTCATCTGAGCCACCCCATTCTGTCGTACAAAGTATTAACCGTCGGTGATACCGGTATCTGTTTTAAAGTAAACCGTTATAGTGCTGCCGTACTCGATTTCCGAACCGGGCTCAACATTCTGCCTGTATGCCGTCAGTCCGGCGCTTTGAAGCGAATTGCCGCTGACCTTCACATTAAGCCCTGCCTGAACCGCGTAAAGTGATGCCTGAGATATTGTCATTGTCCTGAAATCAGGCACCGTTACCATGTATTTATCAGAATCCTCCGATGTGTATACCGCAGCAATTCCGTTCTGCGGAATATACTGACCGTAAGCGGGACACTGCGAAATAACGGTATCACCGTCGCCTATCACCTTAACCGTAAGATTTTTTTCCGCCGCTTTCGCGTACGCGGTTGAAAGATCCGTGCCGACAAAATTCGGAACCGCGATATTAAGCTCTGAAATCTCATCGTTTGTGTAATTCCGCTTAACATTGAGATATGTAAGCGTGTTTTCGATAACCTCCGCCGCTACAGGAGCCGCGACAGCGCTTCCGTAGGTCTGGCCCTGTGGCTCATCGACAACAATAATAATCGAAATTTCCGGATCGTTCGCGGGAGCAATTCCGGCAAATGACGCGATACATTCGCCCGTTTTGGTGAGTTTATCAGATGTACCTGTTTTTCCAGCGACATTATATCCCGCGACATACGCATTCTTTGCCGTACCCGTTTCTACCGTTTCAACCATGGCTTCAAGCACACGCTTTGAGGTCGATTCCGATATAACCTGACGTTTCGCAACAGGCTTTGTTTCTTTTATAACATTATTCTCGCTGTCAAGAGTTTTCGCAACTACATACGGCTGCATAAGCTTTCCGCCGTTGGCAATCGCGTTGACCGCCGTAATCATCTGAATCGCGCTGACGCCGAATGACTGACCGAATGAGGTTGACGCAAGGTTAACACGTGTCATTTCGTCAAACTTATGGTAGGTAACACCGGCAACCGGTGATGCTTCGGCCGGAAGGTCAATCCCTGTTTTTTCCGTAAATCCGAATGCCTCAAAATATTTTGTGAATCTGTTTACGCCGAGATTCTGACCCATTGTTATGTAAAACGGATTGCAGGAATTCGCCAGTCCTTTGTTGAGAGTTTCCGAACCGCAGCCGCTGTGATTGTGGCAGTAGTAAAGTCTGTCTTCAATCTGGATACTGCCGCCGCAGAAAAAGTTTTCCAAATCTTCACTTTCCTCAATAGCCGCCGAAAGAGTTATGAGCTTAAATACCGAGCCCGGCTCATATACATCGCTTACAGCATTGTTGCTCCACTGCTTGGCTCTCGCTTCATCAATATATTTCTGTTTTTCGTCTTTATCCTGAATACTGTCGGCAGCCTTTGATATTCTTTCATTCGTAATAGTGCTCGGACTGTTGGGGTCATAGTCATTTTTTGATGACATCGCAAGCACCGCACCCGTCTTAACATCCATGACTATTCCGTAACAGGTTTCGCAGTTTGAGTCTATAAAGCACTGCTCAAGAGCGTCGTCAAGATAACGCTGAATCGTTTCGTCAATTGTGAGCACAAGGCTGCTGCCCGGCTTCGCGTCATAAGTACTTTCAAACTCAAGAGAAGAGTTTGTGTTCATGGCACTGTTTGAATATATCATTCTTCCGTCTGTGCCTGTAAGAATGTCATCATAAGCATATTCAAGGCCGTATCTGCCTTCATCCTCGGAACCGGTAAAGCCCAGAAGAGCGGAAGCGAGATTTCCGTCAGGATAATAACGCTTTATATCTGATTCAACACCTACATAGTAGCTGTAATAAACCTTATCTACCTTTTCGATTCCATCATCTGTAACAGAAGGCATGGAAATGTATTCCGACAGAAGCTTATTCACCTTGTCTCTCTGTTCCTTTTCGACCTTTGACTTAACCACAATGTATTTCATTGAGGCATAATCAACAATCTTGCTCTTAACGTCATCTTTTTCAAGTTCAAGAATCGACGCGAGCTTTTCGCTGACGCTTTCTATCGCCAGATTATTAAATTCATCGCTGTATACGGTGAAATTATTAGGATTTACATATACCTTCCACACTGACGCGCTCTGCGCAAGAACATTCATGTTGCGGTCATAGATTGTTCCGCGCCTTGCGGATACAGACTTATCCTCCAGCTGATTCTTTTCCGCATATGCCTTAAAGGTGTCATTTTTAACAAGCTGAACATTCACAAGGCTTCCGATATTCACAACGAAAAGAAGCATAACAGCAATAAGCACAATAAAGCTTCTTTTGTATATCTCTTTACGCGTTATTCTTCTGTTTTTTTTCTTTGCCACAACTAATCAGCTCCGTAATTTACAGAATTATGTAATATCTCGGGCAACACCGCATAATTAAAGCACACGGATTGCGAAGTAAAATTTTTGTCATATTATCCGGAAATTTTGCGTACATACTGTCGAATTTCAAGAAATTTTCGGGCAACATGTCGGAAATGTATTCAGGCAAAACAGGTATCACGATTGCCCTTATAAAATCACCGTAAGGGCGGATGAAAATATCCGCCCTTTTTATATATGATTGTTCCATGCAGTAATATTCATTTTTATCATTCCGTCTGCCCGTCTGAGTCAACGCTGAAATAGGTGACCTGATAGCAGTCTTTTTTTATCATTCCAAGCTCGTCCTCAGCATACGCGGAAATATTTCCGATAGAATATAACGACTTGACCTCGCTTTCAAGTCTTACGTTTTCACTGACCGCTTCATTATACTGAGTTCTGAGCTTTTCCGCCTGAGCGGAGATTTCCATGATTTTCACTCTGCCCAATATAAGCGTACCCAGAAGTACAAGAAGAACCGCTGACACGGTAAGAACCTTCAGCGTATAGACTCTCGCGGCTCTGGCTTCCGATTTAAGCTGCCGCCCTGAACGTGCAGGCTCTCTTACGAGCTTCGGCTTAGCGGGTCTGCTGACTTTAGGCGCAGATGTACTCATACTGTTTTTATTATTGACAAACAAATCAAAATCAAACGCTGTTGAATAATTGTCCGCCATATTCCGCGCCTCTCTTTTTTACAGATTTATTTTTTCGATTATTCTCAGCTTTGCGCTTCTTGAGCGCGGATTTTTCTCAATCTCTTCTTTTGAAGGAGTAACAGGCTTCAGTATTTTGCCTCTGGGCTTTTTTCCGCATACGCAAACAGGAAAATCAGGCGGACACGTGCAGCCCTCACAAAGATTTCTGAAATGATTTTTAACCGTTCTGTCCTCCAGCGAGTGGAAAGTAATAATCGCAAGCCTTCCGCCCGTCTTCAGTTTATCAAACATAACGTCTATTGTATTTTCGAGCTTTTCAATTTCACCGTTAACTTCAATTCTCAAAGCCTGAAAGGATTTTCTGGCGGGGTGACCGTCTCTTCGTGCCGCTGCAGGAACAGATGAGGAGATGATATCGGCCAGCTGCAAAGTGGTTCTGATCGGATTTTTTTCTCTTTCCTTTACTATATTTTTTGAAATAGCCGGCGCGAATTTTTCATCACCGAAAGAAAAAAGAATTTTCTGAAGCTCCTGCTGTGACAGAGTGTTAACCAAATCCGCCGCGCTGACGCCGGTTCCGCTCATTCTCATATCAAGAGGTGCATCTTTATGATATGAGAACCCGCGGTCACCATTATCCAGCTGGTAAGAGCTGACTCCCAAATCAGCCATAATACCGTCAGCACATTCACCGTCATAATTAAGCGATGTCAGGACGGATTGAAGATTTTCAAAATTATCATGTACTATTGTTATTCTGCTTTCGTCTTTAAAGCGTTCTTCAAGAACCCTGATTGCGTCCGGATCCTGGTCTATTGAAACAAGTTTTCCGCTGGTCATTCTTGAAAGGATTTCGTTTGAATGTCCTCCGCCGCCTGCGGTGCAGTCAACATAAAGACCTCCGTCGCGCACATTAAGAGCATCAACCGTCTCTTTAAGCAGTACGGATATATGATTGAATTCCATATGCTACCTCCGCGTTAATGCATAATGCTCTTAAGGAAGTCAACCTCATCCTCTTTAAGCTCAAGAGATTCTTCCGCGGATTCAAGAGCCGCGATTTCTATTCCTCTGCCCACGCCGCAGATGCTGACACTCTTGTCAATTCCCAGAAGCCGGGCAAGCTTTTTATTCACAAGTATTCTGCCCTGAGCGTCCATCCTCTGGTCTTCCGTAAAACGGTAAACCGTTCTCATCATGCGTACTCTGTCATCGGGGTCTTCAATCGCATCTATCTTCGGCTGAACAAATGACATCCAGCCGTCATAAGTGTATATTTTGATAACCTTATAAACAGTTGAGTAAAACACATAAATTACTTCGTCCTTGCTCTGAGCCTTTTCAAGCTGAGAGCGGAGTCTTGCGGGAATGGCAAGACGGCCTTTATCATCGAGGCTGCGCTCAAAGTAGCCGGAAAATATTAAATTACTGCTGTTATTTTCCACGTGAGCACATCCTTTCTCCTAAGTTTTTCTGTGAATATTCCCCACTTTGTGGTTTTTCCTCTCCACTTCCACCCACTTTTCAAACATTATATATCATCGGTTACTTTATGTCAACACTAAAATCAAAAAATTTGCTAAAACAACAGATGAATTTTTGTTGATTTGCAACACTCATTATTTTTGTGTTATTTATTGAAAAAAAGTGCCGTCAGTGTTATAATTAGACAAGCCTAACAGCTTAGTTTAAACGGAGGTATTTATAATGAAAGGTACAATGAAGAAAATTCTCTGCGTTATTATGTGTCTGAGCATACTTGCCGCAACAGGTATAGTTTCTGTTTTTGCAGACGAAGCAAATCCGATAACGAGAGTTTCATGCACAATCAACGGTGACGCAAAAACGCAAAGAGGCTTCTGCTGGTACACAGCAAACGTGTCTGAAAGCAAAATAAAAATCTTCCTCGGTGAAGAAGACATTACCGCTTCCCTCAATATCGTCGAAAAAATGAATGAAGAGTGGGAAGGCAGCTACGTTCATCAGCTCACAGTCAGCGGACTTACCGCGGGCAGCGAATACACTTATCAGGTAGGCGATGGTGAGAACTGGAGCAGCATCGGCAGATTTAAAACCGATGACGGCGACAGTAAGTTCAGCTTCATCTCAGTCGGCGATGTTCAGGCCGGTTCTGACGACAGCTTTAAGAGAGCTTCATATGTTCTTGACGCCGCTTTTGAAACAGTTCCCGACGCTGAATTTCTTGCGAACATGGGTGACTTCACAAATGACAGCGACAACGAAGAGTGGGATTATTATTTCAAAAACTTTGAAAGAATCAACACAAACACCTCACTTGCTCCCGTAGCAGGCAATCATGACGGTTACAGCGTATGGCACTGGTTTAAAAACATGTTCAATCTCGACGAAAGTGAATCCGTGCAGACGCTTAACGGCGTAAATTATTCATTTGATTACGGCAACGCTCATTTTGCCGTTCTCAATACAAATGACCTCATCAGCGTTACACTCGCACAGGTGAAATGGCTCAAAAATGATCTGAACAGCACATCAGCCGACTGGAAAATCGTTTTTATGCACAAAGCCCCTTATACCCTCGGCAAAGACGGCAAATGGCCCGACACTCTTTACCTGTCAGACGTTCTCGGAAAGGTTTTTGACGAATGTGATGTCGACCTCGTTATGTCAGGTCACGACCATATGTATCTGAGAACAAAGCCGCTTACCAGAAATAAGATTGACGAGAAAAACGGCACGGTCTATGTTCTCGGCGGCACGGCGGGTACGAAGAGATATGAGGTTCGTGAATTTTCCGCCGGTCTTTATATGAAGACAAAATTCATCGACGCCATGACAATTCAGAAGAGCGGCTACGGCAATTACTGGAACGGTACTGACTGGAACTCAACAGATGAAACAAATGTCGGCGGCGTATTTGACACCATAAGCATTGACGGCGGCACACTCACACTTAACGCGTACGTTCTTACAGAAGAAACAATGACAACTAAGCTCATTGACACTATGACTATTACCAAAGAGACAGGCAAGACGAAGCCCACATTCACAGGTGACAATACAACGTCTGAGCTTGAATACGCTCTTACCGTTATCCCCTCATTCCTCAATCTTGCAAGATATACATTCATTAACTGGCTTCCGAAGACTCTTGTCTTCCTGCCGAGGACTATCTATTATATGATTAAGACTGATACATTCTGATTTATCCTAAAACAAAATCCGACAGTGCTGAGCTGTCGGATTTTTTGAAAGAAGTTATTTTACAACCTTAAAAGGAGCTATTATGGAAAAGCCGAAAATCATCTGCACTGAAACCGCCGCCGAAATATACCGCGGCGAAAATAATCCCAGAAACAGCGAAGGGGATTTTGCCGCGCTGAAAAACGGCAATATTCTGTTTGCGTACAGCCGATATCACGGTGACTCGTCAGAAGACGAAGCACCGTGCGATATTGCCGGCATGATTTCACATGACGGCGGCAAGAGCTTTGAGCATATGCCGGAGCTTCTTATTAAAGCGGAGGAACACAAAACAGAAAATCTTATGAGCGTTTCGCTGTGCAGGCTTAGCGACGGCACTCTATGCCTGTTTTATCTTGCGAAATTTGAGCCGAATTCCGTTTATTATATGCGCCGCGTAAATGAAGAAAAATTAACTCTCGGCGAAGCGGAAACCTGCATTGAATTTGACAAGGATATATATTATGTTGTAAACAACTGCCGAATCTGCAAGCTGTCCGACGGAAGACTTCTTGTCCCCGCTGCGCTTCACGCCGTTAAATGCAGAAACGGAGCGTGCAGAGGTGAATATTTCGGCACCTGCCGTATTTTCGGCTGTGACGCAGACGGCAGGAACTGGCATCCTGTTTCTGAAATAATCAAAATGCCTAACCCCGGTCATTCGGAAACAGGGCTTCAGGAACCGGGTGTTACAGTTCTCCCCGACGGCAGACTGTATGCATATTTCCGCACAGACAGATGTTTTCAGTTTGAGGCGTTTTCTTCAGATGAAGGCAAAACATGGTCTACCCCCGTTCCGTCAATATTCACATCGCCCGAATCTCCGATGCTGATAATAAAAAATCCGTATACCGGAATTTATTATTCAATATGGAATCCCGTTCCGAACTATAACGGAAGATACAAAGAAGACGTTTGGTGTCACGCGGGGCGTTTCCCGTTTGCGTTCGCCCAAAGCGAAAACGGCATTGACTTTTCAGATTTTATTCTTATTGCAGATATTCCGGGACACGGATACTGCTACCCCGCCGTATATTTTCTCAGCGAAAAAGAAATGCTTATTTCCTATTGCTGCGGAGGAAAAGACGACGGCAAGTGCCTGACCAGAACAAGAATCAAAAAAATAACATTAGGATGATTAAGTTATGAAAAAGAAAAGACTGCACAATACACTGTCAATTATTATCAATTTATCAATCGTGCTTTTTACAATTTATTCAATCACATTTTATTATACCAATTATGAGCAGTTTGACATTCTTCTTGTAAGCAAAAGCAACTGCTTCAGATATTTCACCAATCTTTCAAATATTTTCGCTGCCGCAACAGCACTCATCGCGCTTATTTTTGAGTGCAAAAACGCCGTCAGAGATAAATATTTCCTGCCCGGATGGGTAATGACACTGAAATTCTCGGCAACCGTTTCGCTTATGCTGACATTTCTGACAGTTGTATTCTTCCTTGCTCCGATTACCGTCACAAGAGGTCTGAGTTATTTTCACCTGTTCGAGTACAACTACTTTTTCCTGCATTTCTTAACGCCGGTTATCGCGATTATATCAGTTATATTTTTTGAAAGAGCTAAAAATTTCAAATTCAGATACTGCGTTTTCGGTGTTGTTCCTATGATACTGTATTCGTTCCTTTATTTTTATGAGGTCGTAATTCTCGGCACCGAAAACGGCGGCTGGCCTGATTTTTACAGCTTCACATTAGGCGGCAATATAAAAATGATGCCTGTTGTCGGCATTGTTATTTACGCCGCGACATTCGGATTCTGCGCTCTTTTGTGGAAACTCAATCAGTTAAGAACCAAAAGGGCTCTCGAAAAGAAAAACAAATAACTCTACTTTCCGTAGGTTGCTTTTACGTTTTTTTATGATAAACTGAAATCATAAATCAAAACGCAAAGGAGCGATACAATGAACAGTTATATTACAGGCGGTATAATAAAAAAGCTGCGCGAGAGCAGAGGCATCACTCAGGCGCAGCTTGCGGAAATTTTAAATGTCAGCGACAAGACTGTATCAAAATGGGAAACAGGCAAGGGCTACCCCGACATTACGCTGATTGAGCCGCTTGCCTCAGTGCTTGACGTTTCGGTTATGGAGCTGCTTTCAGGCGATGAAATCACAAATCATAACCGCAGCTTTAACATGAAACGTTCTCTGTTTCACGTCTGCCCCGTATGCGGCAATGTAATTATCAGCACGGGCGAAGCGGTTATCTGCTGCCACGGAATCGCACTTCCGCCCGCGGAAGCTGAGGAATCCGATGAGCGGCACAGCATTAATATTGAAACAGTCGAAGATGAATACTATGCAACGCTTAATCACGAAATGAGCAAGGAGCATTATATTTCATTCCTCGCGGCAGTAACAGACAGCGGGATTATGCTGACAAAACTCTATCCCGAAGGAAACGCGGAAGCAAGATTTAAGATTAACCGCACATACGCAATATATGCTTACTGCAACCGCCACGGACTGTTTAAAATCCCTGTCAGAAAATTAAAAAGCAATAAATAAATGTCAACTCCGGAAAAGCAGAAATCAAATCTGCCGTTTCCGGAGTTTTTTCAGTATATAAATATTTAAATGTTTTTCAAAACTATTTTTTCGTTTTCAACATCAACAATAACACCTGATACGGGTAAATCAATGCTGTCAACAATAAGCGAAGCAATTTTATCCTCAACATTTCGTCTTATATAATTGCGTAAATCTCTCGCTCCCCTGCTGCCGCCGATAGATTTTTCGGCGATAAGTCTGACAGCTTCATCACTATACGTAAATTCAATTCCCTTGTCTCTGAGAGGCTCTTCAAGCTCGTCAAGCATGAGAACAGCTATTTTTTCAAAATCACCTTTTTCAAGCGGTCTGAAAACAACAACCTCGTCAACTCTGCCTATGAACTCGGGGCGCAGGAACTCTCTGAGTGCCTTCATCGCCTTTTCGGCGGAAGCTGTCGCCGCGCTCTTGCCGAAACCGAGAGCGGTATCCCCTCTCTCACTGCCGGCGTTGGAAGTCATGACGATAACCGTATTATCAAACGGAACGGTTCTGCCCTGCGCATCGGTAATCTTGCCTTCGTCAAGAATCTGAAGCAGAATATTCATTACGTCAGGGTGAGCCTTTTCGATTTCGTCAAAAAGAATTACGCTGTAAGGCTTTCTGCGAACCTTTTCTGTAAGCTGACCCGCTTCGTCATAACCGACATATCCCGGAGGTGAACCGATAATTCTCGATACACTGTGCTTTTCCATGAATTCGGACATATCAAGCCTGATGAGAGTTTCGGGAGTGTCAAACAGCTCATTGGCAAGCTGCTTTACAAGCTCGGTTTTGCCGACACCCGTGGGACCCACAAAAATAAATGACGCGGGCCGTCTGCGCGGGCTTATATTAACTCTTCCCCTGCGGATTGCCGCCGAAACAAGGTCAACCGCTTCGTTCTGACCGATAACCTTTGACTTGAGCTTTTTGTCAAGATCCGCAAGTCTGCGCAAATCGCTTTCAACAATCTTCTGAGCGGGAATGCCTGTCCACAGCTGGATAACTCTCGCAAGGTCTTCTTCCGTAACTGCAATGTCTTTTGTGAGCTTTTCAAGCTCGTCAAGCCGCGCTTCCTTTTTGAGAATGTCGCTCTTTATATTTGCGATTGCCTCATAATCTATAATCTCGGCATCTTCCATTAAAGACTGCTGCTGAACCTTAAGCTCTGCGATTTCACGTTCGGTATTTTCCTGCTCGCTTATCTCCTTATTGCGAAGATTGGCGCAGGTGCAGGCTTCGTCAAGCAGGTCAATCGCCTTATCAGGCAGAAATCTGTCGTTTATAAAGCGTTCCGAAAGATTAACCGCTCTGCCTATAAGACTGTCACTTATTTTAACTCTGTGATAATTTTCGTAATATTCTTTAATTCCACGGAGCATTTCGCAGGTATCTTCTATTGAAGGCTCTTCAACCTTTACGGGCTGCATTCTTCTTTCAAGGGCGGAATCCTTTTCGATATGCTTTCTGTATTCGGTAAACGTAGTCGCGCCGATTATCTGAACCTCTCCCCTTGAAAGAGCGGGTTTTAAGATGTTAGCCGCGTTCATTGAACCCTCAGCATCACCTCCGGCACCGACAAGATTATGAACCTCATCAATGAAAAGAATTATATTCCCCTCGGATTTGACCTCTTCAACAAGGCCTTTAACTCTGCCCTCAAACTGCCCTCTGAACTGAGTACCCGCAACAAGCGAGGTTAAATCAAGCAGATGAATTTCTTTATTCGCAAGCTTCGCCGGAACATCCCCCGCAGCGATTTTCAGCGCAAGTCCCTCCGCGATTGCGGTTTTGCCTACTCCGGGTTCACCTATCAGGCAGGGATTATTTTTACTTCTGCGGCACAGTATCTGTATCGTGCGGTAGATTTCGTTGTCTCTTCCGATAATACGGTCAAGCTTTCCCTCTCTCGCTCTCTGCGTAAGATTTGTGCAGTAAAGCGGCAGGAACTTTCTTTTTTTATTATTCTTTTCGCCTTTATCCTTGCCGTTTCTGCCTTTTTCTTTTTTACTTTCTTTATCTTTACTGTCGGATTTTATTCCGTCATTATCATCATTCACGTTGGGATTCATATTGCCCATCATACCCTGAATAAACGGAAACGTGGGTATTCCGCCGGGTTCAAAACCTTCGCCGTTGTCGCCCATACCCATCATGGCACCGAACTGTTCGCTCATTTCATCAACATCGTCCTCAGTGATGCCCATATTTTCCATCATCTGCTTTATGGGACCCGTTGACTCCATTGCGCATTTGAGACAAAGACCCTCTGAATCGGACTTTTTGTCTCCGTCCATCTTTGTCATAAATATAACCGCAGGGCGCATTTTGCACTTACTGCATAAAACCTGTTTCATAATTCAACTCCTGATTATTTGCTTTTTTTGCTGCTGATTTTACCGAGAATCTGCTTTGCCGATGACGGAATGTAGCCTATGAAAGCCACGACCGTCAGAACGGCTGATACAATTACCATTATAAGCAGCGGCAGGTCGGGAATAGTCCAGTATTTTGCAAGAAGACCTACTCCCGGTCCGAACATTACTATTGCAATCATAACAAGATAAAATACCATTGTTGCGGCCTTGCCCCAGATTTCCGCCGCTGAGGGACGAAGTCCCATAGCGAGCATGAGCGCGCCAAAGGCTACCATTACAAATTCTTTAATGATGAAAACAAGGAAAATCCAGCTGAATGTTTTAATGAGTCCCTCACCCTCTCTGAACTTGAGAAAGAAAAGAACCGCTATTGTTATTTCGGTAAGCTTATCGGCAACGGGGTCAATGAGCTTGCCCAAATCGGAAACCATATTGAGTCTTCTCGCGATTTTGCCGTCAAAAAAATCAGAAAGACCCGAAACAGCAAGAACTATGAGAGCCGCCGCGATATAGCCTTTATAAAAAAGCACAGCAAAAACGGGAACCAAAACTATTCTGAGATAAGTAAGCCAGTTCGGAATCGTATTCCAGCCTTTAAGTAATTCTTTCATAATCATACTCCTTTTTCGATAATCTCCGCAACATGCGGATAGCATTTTACAATAACCTCACTATAAAACTTCATTATGCCGGAGCTGTCAGCCATCTTAATAAGAGGCTCATATCCCGATAACTCAAGCATTGCTATTAAAGCAACACATGCGCCCACAACCAGAAAACCGATAAGAACACCCAGACACATTCCGAGCATTTTATTTGCCGAATTGATTATCGGCACCTTAAGCGATTTATCTACATACGATATCAGCGTTTTAAACAGTGCCGACAAGAGAATAAACATCACAACAATCAGCACAAGCGTTGCTTTTGCCTTTCCCGAATCACCCTGGAAAAGGCTTGTGTTTGCTATGATGTAATCCGCTGCCTTTTCTGAAAACATCTTTGCCAAAAAAGCTGCCGCAAAGAAAGAGAAAAATTCCAGCACTGTTTTCACAAAGCTCTTTTTGTAATAAATGTAAACGTTTATTCCGAATATTAAAATCAGTACAACGTCAATTATGTATCCACTTACAACCTCCATATTAAAACCTCCTTGTCAGACTTTTTCACGAATGATTTCTGACGGTGACATTATATATACCTTTCCTCCGGATACCGTTATTTCAGAAGCGGAAATATCGGCATCGATTTCTTTTTTCAATACGCCGTTTCTGTTTTTAAATATCATGACAGAATCTGACGTCAGCACAAACGTATATTTTTCAGTGCATACAACATCTTTTATTTCTCTGTCAACATCAATCGAGCTTTTCAGCTTGCCGCCCTTGAATATTTTAACGGTTCCGTAATTATCTCCACCGTATTTTTTAAGAGCAACCGCGCTGTATTTTCTATCCGGTTTACTCAATTTAAAAAGAATATCCGAACCGAATTTTTCAGTCTCGCCGAGAGTTGAGTTGTCACTAATATAGCTTCTGCCGGTATTGCTGATTATCTCAATATTATGAGCTGAATCATAGCTGACGTTCACAACCGCGCAGTTTTCAAAATCGAAGCAGGCAATATATTTTTTACTGTCAAATTTAAAAACGTAAACCTTTGAATTAACCTGTGCGTTTTTTGAGACCATTGTACTGACCGCCGCGTATTTTCCGTCATCAGAAAGGTCGATATCCGTAACCTTCTCACCGGTAAATTCCCATTTAAAACATTCACACTGTCTTTTATTATATACTTTCAGCTCAACAGCGGAGCCTTTTCCCTGTGTCGCTACGGCAAAGTTTCCTCTTTTGCCTAAACCGGCGGCAAGAATTATTCCGCCCATATCTTTTTCCGCGATAATTTCAGATGTGCTCTGAATTCTGAGTTTCCCCGAATCTCTGTCATAAACAATGGCTTTTCCGTTATCAAATTTTATTGCGGGATTGCCGTACTCAATAGGAATTTCGGATATCTTTTTAGCACTCTGGCTTAAAAGGAGCGTCTTATCCCTGCTGAAGACGAAAGCTTTTCCGTTTTTACTGAAAATTAGCTGAGGTGGCTCGCCTGTTGTCTTGTACGGATATCCCTCTCCCCGTCCGACAGACTGAAAGAAAACCTTTATATCGCCCGCAACGCTTGTGAGAGTAACTCCGCCGATAGTTCTTGCTGCAATGAATATAATCGAAACCGCGACAAAAAATATTAAAGCTATTTTCAGTGCCGCCTGAGTAGTCGGACTGTTTTCTCCCCGCTTTCTGTTTTGCGTTTTCTTTCTGGCTTTTGCCTTTTTCACCGGCACGCTATCACTCCCCGTAAAAAACCCTGTTAAGATAAAGTCCGTGTGCGGGTGCTGTTCTGCCCGCTTCGCTTCTGTCAAGCGAATCTATAATCCGTGGCAGAGAATCCTTTTCGATTCTGCCCTCTTGTATTTCAAGAAGCGTTCCTACTGCGATTCTTACCATGTTATATAAAAATCCGTCCGCTTTTATTC
>JAZLLB010000179.1:0-6595 GCA_045597925.1 Acutalibacteraceae bacterium | reverse complement strand
TGGTAACTTCTGTTTCAGTACTTGCCAGTGCATACGGCACAGCATGGAGAGACGACGGCATTGCCCGCAGTCAGTATAACTCTATTGACGTGCCCACTCTTACAGCAGAGCAGTATGCGACGGCAGCACTTGACGAAGTAGACCGTATGCTTGCAGAAGAGCAGCTGGTTTTCACCACGGAGGATATCTTTGTAGGTAACCTTGACCTTACTTCGGTCAACAGTGCCCTCGACAGTGTTTGTGCTATCCTCGGCGGCGAACTCTGGCAAAACTACAAAAGCCTTGTAGGCGAGCTTGATAGTCTTAATTATAAAGACTCCATCAATAACGGCCCGCGCAGAGGCAACAACAGCAGCGACGTTGCGGTTATCAACTCGCTCCTCAAGTTCCTTTATGATAACAAGGGTCTTGTATCAAGATTCGTTAAAAACGACCTGGATTTAGGTGCTATCGTTGCACAGTTCGTTGACCTCAGTGATTTTGAGGTTACCGGAATTATCAAGGACGCTGTTTACGAGCTTGTTTACCTTGAAGACGCTCCTGACGAATACACCCAGACAATGGATAAAATGGCTCAGGACATTATAGACGCTCTTCTTATTACAGGTTTTGATGGTGAGGAACCGATTTTCCCTGAGGGAGTGTTAACACCGGAAGACACAGACATTTCATCAGGCACAATGCTTCAGTACATTGATAAGGCTCTCAGACTTCTCTACAATACAGTACTTGTTCCCCGTGCGAACAGACTCTGGCTTGACGACATAGAAGAGCTTATTGCTGATAACGCTGATGAGATTGAAAAGTACAAGTCATACTTCAATATTACAGACGACGGCAAATGCAATTTCACATTCCAGACTTTCGACTTTGATCCGAACAAGCTTGTTTTAGAGCAGGCTAACGATATTCTCGGTTCAATCATCAACCTCGCTCTTGCTGATGACATCGGTTTTGAGTGGGAGTCAGGTGACAACTCGATGATCGTTACCAACATCATCAACATCGGTAAAGAAGTTCTTGCTGTAACAGGCGAAGATTTCTTTGAAGATTTTGTTGAGATCAAAACAGCTGAGGAGCTTGATGCTATGACAGAGCAGGAAGCTGTTGCTTATGTTGTACGTACAATCCTCAACTCTTCAATCGACGGCGTTTGGATTCCCAACACTGCTGACAGCCTTGTAAAGGTTGGTTCATATCTTGTTAAGGATATCATGGCGACACAGCTTCCCGAAAGAGATTATTCAAGCGAATCAGCATATCCCGTTGATGATATCAACACAATCTATACAATCCTTTCAGATTTCGGCGTTAAGGCTCTTAACGATAATCCGGGTCTCGGACTTGATTACGGTATCGGCATTGACGCTCTTGCGAAAGCCGGTGCAAACTGGGTAATTGATAAGTACAGCGGACTTCTCAGCGGTGTTACACTTAACAAGAATGACAGCGGCTGGAAGAATCTTGATACTCTTATCTTCAAGATTATTGGCAGAAACTGGTTCGATGCAAGTGTGTTCCCGAACGGAGTAGTAACAGCTGAGACTCTTGTTAAAGATGTTCTTATCGGCAACATTGTTAACCTTGACCTTGAAAACATCGTTGCAGCTATTGCAAATAACAGCAGCAGCTCCGAGCTTAAAGCAAAGACTCCGAAGCAGTTCGTTATTGACGTAGTTGTCAGAACATTAAATATTGTATTCCCCAATCTCTTCAGCACTAACATGAGGTCACTTGAGGAAATTATCTCAGGAGGGAATCTCGGCAATTCTGTTGACGCTCTTTTCTCAGATCTTTACGACTACAGAGCAACTCTTGTTCCCGCGGTTCTTCCCATCGTAACAGATGCACTTGGTCTTACAGGCGAACAGGAATTTGAGGAACCCGAGTTTACAATCAAGCCTTTCTATTGGTATTCAGGCGGTTCAGCTAACATCACATTTGATATTACAAACCCGTCTTCAGGTATCAACACAGGCTACACTGATCCTAAAACAGGTGAATTCCATCAGGATTCACGTTTCGCTATTCAGCTTGTTGATAAAGGAATCACAGCTGTAGGTAAAGTTTCAGGTACAACAACTACCTATAATTTCAACATTGCTATGCCTTCAGATAATGTAATTGACGGTGGTCAGACAGTAACAGTAGGTCTTACCGGTTCATTCAGAAATATTACAGATACAGTTATTACTATTAAGTATAACATTATCAAAGAAGACGGTAAGGCTCTTACAAGCTCACCTCTTGAAGCACGTATTTACACCTGCTTCTCACAGCAGAACACAGATGAAACTGATGAGTGGAAGGTAACAACAGGCAGTTACCGTGCAAACGGTGGTCTTAAGAACATTTACACTACCAGCGTAAAAGGTCTTGACGACGCTGAATTCAAATTCAAGAACGCAACAGCCAGTGATATTACAGCTACCGGTTTCGCGGCAAATCTCACAGCTGCTACATCAATGACAAGTCTTTCTTTCGTCAGAGTAAGAAATAAGGATGATGAAGGCGGAGAGAGAAAGATTCTTGCAGGCGGTCAGGGTACTTATCAGCCTCTTATAATAGACGGCTATACAGGAACCGATGAGCAGGATCTTGAAGCTTTCACAAACAGCGGATACAAGAGATATTATCAGAATATCGGTATTACCGTTAACGGTGCAACAAATGTTCAGCAGCAGGTTAACGTAATCCTTTATAAAGACTACGGTCTTAACAGTCTCTTTAACAGAGAAGTTAACGCACAGCGTCAGGCGGCTGACTACGGTGAAACTGAGTTTAACGCATACCTTGACGCAATGGCTCAGGCTGCTACACTTGTAAAGAGCAGAAAGAACTTCGGTCAGTTCACAAGTACCGGAGCAGCAGGTATGGCTTATAAATATGAAGGCTATGCCAAAGATCTTGAAGAGGCGATTGAGGCTCTTGAAGCGTCAGCGGTAGGCGGCGTTGCAGATCTCAGAGCGCGTCTTGACAAAATCGCTCCTTCAAATAAGGGCAAGAATTTCATAGAAGACGGCGACTATTCATTCTTCGGTTCAGCTGACTATCTCACATACACATGGTCTAACTTCCGTGATGCTCAGAAGGCAGCTGACAAATTCGCATCAAAATATGAAGAGGGCGGTATTTACGATCCCGCAGGCGAAAATCCCGAGAAGCCCAAATATCTTGATGTTGCTATGAAGACATGGGAACTTAACAACTACTATGCAAGACTTCGTCCCGTTACACCTTGCAAGGTTAATCTTGATCATGCTATCGCAAATGCGAATGCAAAGAATTATGACGGCGATCTTTACACTGAAGAAAGCTTCGCAAGATATCAGACAGCAATGGCTTTCGCAGACTCTGTTAATAATGAAGAAAGTTCAAATCAGGTAAAGATTAACATGGCTTACACTGAACTCATCGAAGCTCAGAAGAGACTTATCCCGGCTGAAGGTGAAGAAGAAACCACCGTTGTAATAGCTGCTGTAAGCCCCGTTGATCCGGAGTATGCACCTGTAGTTATCACAAACTGTGACGGCGAAAAACTCCTCTATGGTATTGCTACAGACGATATAATTGATGATATCTCTGAGTACTTTACAATAGAGGGCGATGAAAGCAACGTTGAGTTTACAGTTGAAGACAGCAAGGGCAAAGAAGTAATCGGAACAGGTTCAACCATTACTGTTACAGTAAACGGTGATGTTATCGGTGAATATATTATCGTAATCAAGGGCGATGTTGACGGTAACGGCCAGATTAAGGGTACTGACTCATCAGCTGTTTCACGTTACCTCGCAGGTGTTGATTTCAGCGATAGCGGCGAATCAGCGAAAGACTACGCGGCAGATGTTGACTGCAACGGTACGATCAAAGGTACTGACTCATCAGCTATTTCACGTCACCTTTCAGGTGCTGCAGAATTGAACTTCGCATCACATAAGTTTTAATTGATATTTGTAAATATTAATTAAAGGATTATTATTCCCGGGGTACTCCGGTACCTCGGGATGATAAAATATTATTGAAGGAGGAATTCAAAGATGAAAGCAGCAAAAAGAATTTTGGCGGTTGCGCTGGCAATGATTTTTGTTCTCGCTGTATTTGCATTCCCGGCAAGCGCCTTGGAAGGTACAATGTCTTTTGAAGTCAAAACTTCTAAGGACACATACACTCCCGGCGAGGCAGTAACTGTTGACATTTATGTCAGCTCTAACTTCAACGCTACCTGTATGCGTATCCCTGTTCTTTACAGCAAGGATGTTTTTGAGCTTCCCGCCGGTAATGATGTAAGACTTACCGCGTATGGCGATTGCCTCAGCAAGAAGAATTCGCTTGATGTTAATACGGATTTGTCAGACACTCCCATTGAGCTTTGTAATGTAACAGACAGCTATGATGCAGCATCGTACGGTATCGTTGCGATTCAATGGACAGCGTCAATCACATCTTCGGTAATCAACAGCTTCAGCAGTGCGGAACCTGTTAAATGCTTCAGCTTCCAGCTCAAGGTTAAGCAGGACGCGGCAGAAGCGGGAACAATTCTTATTCCATCAGCTGAAGAACTTAAGCCGGCATTTGCGTTTTACAATCAGGCGGTTACAAATCCCGCTGACGCAACAACAATCTGCCGTGTTGAAGCAACTTTTAATGTTGATGATTGGTCAGTCAGCATTGAAACCGGTTCAAATGATGACATCACAACCTTCCCGGATTCTGACGTAATTATTGACAAAGAGAATCTTATTCTCAAGAATTGGGAAGACGGCATGACTAAGGCTGTTATTGAGGCTAATGTTACAACAACAGGTAACGCAACCCTCACTTATAAGGCTTCGTCCAGCGGTTCATGGGGAACAGGCGCAAAGGTAAGACTTTGGAACGGCTCAACATGGATTGCTGACTATAAAGTTCTTCTTTACGGCGACCTTGACGGTAACGGTTCTATTAAAGGAACAGACGGATCCATGATTTCACGCCACCTCGCGGGTGTTATTGACCTTGAGGATGAGAGCGCATATGACCCCATTGTTTTCATGGCGGCCGATATTAACTGCGACGGTGCTATTAAAGGAACAGACGCGTCTGCGATTTCACGTTATCTCGCCGGTGCCGCTGAAATCGATCAGGCAAAGTAATTTTGATTTATTAAGGCGGGAGCGCAGCTCGAAACCTTATTAAATAAAAAAATATAGGAGGAATTCTCTAAATGAAAACAGCAAAAAAAGTTCTTGCTATCGTTCTTGCAGCAGTGCTGATTCTCGGAACAGTTCCGTTTGCAGTATTTGCAGCTGACGAGCAGAAAATCGCTTTTAGGCTCAACGCTCAGACTGTCATTCTTGACGAAGATGATGAGCCTATTGAAGCAGAAGGCGCAGCGGAAGTTGCAGCTGCCGGTATTGAAGCAGCTCCCGGCAGCGCAGGTGAAACGGCCGGTCAGAAAGCAGACTTTACCGTTTACAACGATATTGACTTCGCAGACCATGTGTACGCTGACAAGTCAGGTACAATCTATGTTCAGCCCGGTCAGATCGTTTGGGTAACAGTTGGTATGAAGACATCAGGTAAGATTTACCCGTCAACATGGGAAAATGTTATCAACTATTCAGACCTTTTCCTTTCAGTTACTTATAACTCTACAAAGAACGGTTATAAAACAACTGTTCTGAATGAGGGCAGTGAATATGTTGATTCAATGGGCGGTAGCTTAAGCAGTTCTGCTTACTGGGCTCTTATGAATGATAAGACAAGAACTAAGTACGCGGTTAAAAACGGCGACCATTCTTATTATCATTTCCTTGACGTAAGCTATGAAGATGATGCAGTTGCTGATATCGATGAAGATATCTATGCAGTTCCCTTCTATGTAAATCCTAACGCTAAGGATGGCGATGAAGGTACAATTTACATGGCAGACAACTTCACAGGCAAATACTACAACTACGTTGCAGGTTTTGAAGACGGCGACTACGCTGAAGATCCCTTTGAGGTTTGCGGTGACCAGCTCGACTACACAGACGCGGTTCTTAACTTCAAAGTAGGTTCAGGCGAAGAAGAGACGCTTAATTACGAAGCTCTTGATGCAGCTATCCAGACTTTTGGTGGCTTAGCTGAGGAAGACTTCTCAGAAGCAACTTGGACAGCAGCAGAAGAGAAGTATGAGGCAGCAGTAGCTGCTAAGACAAACGCTACAACTCAGGACGCTATCGATGCAGCAGCAGGCGACCTTAAAACAGCTACCGATGCTCTTGTAGACATCACAGCTATTAATACTGTTCTCGGACAAATCCCCGAGGATCTTTCAGGTTACACAGCAGCATCAGTACAAGCTCTTAACGCTAAGAAGGCTGCGGCTGATGATGCAAAGAAGAATGCAACTAAAGCGGAGACAGTTACAGCAGCGGCAAACGACCTTTCTGATGCTATTGACGGACTTAAAGAGAAAGCTGATACATCAGCTCTTGAAGCAGCTGTAACAGAAGCAGGCAAAGCAAATGAGGCTGACTATTCAGCAACAGTTTGGCAGCAGATTCAGGGTTATGTAGCAGATTCAGCTAACTACATCGGCAAAGACCTTGCGGCGGAGGATTATCAGACAGCT
>JAZLLB010000178.1:0-15635 GCA_045597925.1 Acutalibacteraceae bacterium | reverse complement strand
GACAACAGCCTCAACCTTTGCGCCTTCAAGAGTGAGGCGGCGCGCCATAATCATACCGATATCGCCCGAGCCGAGAATAACAACCTTTCTGCCTACCATTTCGTTCTGGCGGTTCATAAGTCTCTGAGCTGTACCGGCGGTATAAACGCCCGCGGGGCGGGTTCCGGGAATAACTATGTTGGCACGTGTTCTTTCACGGCAGCCCATAGCGAGAATGATTGACTTCGCACTGATTTCGCATACACCGTATTCTTTATTTATGCAGGTAACAGTATTCTCCGCAACTTCAAGAACCATGCTGCCTAAAAGTGCTTTAACGCCCGCTTTCTCAGCTTCGTCAACGAATCTTCCGAAATATTCGGGACCTGTAAGCTCCACGTTGAAAAGCTTAAGACCGAAGCCGGGGTGGATACACTGCTGAAGAATACCGCCGAGAGATTCGTCACGCTCAACTATAAGAACGTCTTTTGCTCCCTCTTTTTTCGCGGCGACCGCCGCGGCAAGGCCTGCGGGACCTCCGCCTACAACGCAAACATCACATTTGATTTCATACATAAGCGTCACCTTATTTAACCTTTCCGCAAACCATATATGATTTACTGTTGCCCTTGCGGATATCCTCCGCGCTTACGTTAAGCTCACGGGCGAGAATTTCAATAACCTTCGGTCCGCAGAAGCCGCCCTGACATCTGCCCATGCCCGCACGGAGTCTGCGTTTAACCGCGTCAACCGTTGTTGCCGGAATAGGTGAATGAATAGCGTCAACAATCTGACCCTCTGTGATTGTTTCACAGCGGCAAACAATATTGCCGTAAAGAGGATTCTCTTTAATAAGCGCATGCTGCTCTTCCTTTGAAAGCTCCTTGAAGCGTACAATACCCTTGCGCTTTGAAATGAAGTTTTCGTTCCAGTCCATTTTAAGTCCCATTTCTTTAAGAAGGCTCGCGACATATGTGCCGCACGAAACGGAATTAGTAAGACCCGTTGAGCGTACGCCTGAAAGATTGACATAATGCTTAACATCATCGTAAGTGTCGATATTAAGCCCCTCAGGGTTGCGGTTGGGACGAAGACCCGAATACTGTGTGATTGTATCGCTGAGGATAACACCGGGAATGAGCTTCTGAACGTCAGCACGGATGCTGTCAAGTCCCTCAGCGTTTGTTGACTTGTCATATTTGTCCTCAAGCTCCTCAGCCGTGGGACCTACGAGCATATTGCCGTGAATTGTGGGACACATGAGCTTGCCTTTTGTAACCTTTGTGGGAATGGGAAGAACGATGTGGTTAACCTTGCAGGCGGTGTTCTTATCAAGAATGTAGAACTGACCCTTTCTGGGGTTGACATAATAATCATTCTTGCCGACCATAGCGGCGATATCATCACAGAAAAGACCCGCGGCGTTGATTATGTAATCCGCCTCGATATATCCGTTTGTGGTTTCCGCGCCGACAACTGTGTCGCCGTCCATGCGGATACCAGTAACCTCTGTGTTGAGCATGAATTTCGCGCCGTTCGCTACCGCGTTTTCAGCCATGGCAACAACAAAAATAAACGGGTCGATAATGCTTTCTCTCGGGATATAAAGACCGCCCTTAACCTCGGGGTTGAGGTTCGGCTCCATAGCCAAAATCTGCTCTTTTGAAAGGTACTCAACGTCATAAACCCTATTCTGAACAGCCTTTTCCTTGATTGCGGGGAGCTGTGCAAACTGCTCTTCTGTAATAGCGGGAAGAATCGCGCCGACTCTCTTAAAGGGAATGTCAAGGTCTTTTGTGAGCTGGTCGTATCTGGGATTCGCAGCGACAACGAGCTGACTTTCGAGTGTGCCGGGCTTTGCGTCATAGCCAGTATGAATAATTGCGGAATTGCTCTTGGAGCAGTCACCGCCTACGTCTTCTCTTTTATCAACGCAGATAACATTAAGACGGTATTTTGTAAGCTCTCTTGTGATAGCCGTACCGACCGCGCCCGCGCCGATAACCAATACATCGGTTTTCATTAAATGACCTCCATATATAAGATAAAAAAATTATATTACAATAATTGACAAAAGTCAATACAATGGGTTTCATAATTGCTTTAAGGCAATACTGCATAATTCAGGTACGCGGTATTGCCTCAGCTCGGAAAATATTCAGATATTCAAATTTTACTTTAGTCAATATTCTAAAACGCCCAGTTGCCGTTGCGGAATACAGGAATTTCCCTGCCGTCACGGGTTTTCGCGGTTATGTCAAGGTCTTCGGCGCCAATCATGAAATCCTCGTGAATCATGGATTTATTGATGCCTTTTTCACGGCACTCCTCGAGGGTCATGTTTTCGTTTCCGACAATGCACTGCGAAAACCCCTCGCCCAGAGCAAGGTGACAAGCGGCGTTTTCATCAAAAAGGGTATTATAGAAAAGTATTCCGCTGTTTCTGATCGGCGAATCAAACGGAACAAGCGCACATTCGCCAAGATACGCCGCGCCCTCGTCCATGTTGATAAGCTCTTCCAGAAGATCTTCGTTCTTTTCGGCGTGAACCTCAACCGCTCTGCCGTTTTCGAATTTAATTGAGAAATTTTCTATAAGCTCACCACGGTAAGAAAGCGGCATTACGGAATAAACAACGCCCTCCGCCTTTCCCCTCTCTGGTGAAATAAAAACTTCCTCACTGGGAATGTTCGGGTTGAAATAATTACCCGACAGAGTGTATTCCCCGCCGCCCGCGAACTCCGAGCCGTCAATAAGTCCGACGATTAAATCAGTTCCGTTTTTCGACTTATAGTGAAGTGATTCGATATTTAAAGAATTCAGATAATCGCATTTTGATTTAAGATTTTCGTTGTGCCTATTCCACGCTTCAACGGGGTTGTCGTCACAACGTGAAGTTGTTAAAATCGCTTCCCACAGCTTTTCAACAGCTTCGTTTCTGCGACATTCGGGGAACACTTTTTTCGCCCATTCAACACCGGGAACAGCGGCGATGCACCACTGATATTTATTTTCCATTTCATCTCTGAACGGCTTTATAATTTTGTATCTCGCCTGAGTTCCCTTTGAATACTTCTGCTGATTCATGCCGTTGAGGCCGTCCGGGTCTTCCGAAAGAAGATAAATCATAACGGGCAGAACCTCAACTCTGCGCCTGAGCTTTTCAACCTCCCAGTCAAAAATTTCAGAAAGTGTTTTAACGCTTCTGTATCTGACGTGAGTTTTTGTAAGGGGCTGCCAGTTCCACTCAACATCTACCCTTTTCGCGCCCGCCCTGTAACATTCCTCAACAAGCATTTTAACAAACTCAGGCTGGTCAAGCTCGGCGTAAATCATAACCTCCTGACCTTTTTTTACTCTCGCGCCCACATTCGCGATAAGCGACGCGTATTTTCTCAAAACAGTTTTTTTCATAATATAACCTCCGTAATTATTATTATCAGTCACACACCCGTTAAATCAAAAGGCGGAATATATTCTTCTTTCGCTGAAGAAAGCTCCTGAAGATACACGTTTTCAAAATCAAGTTCAAACAGATGATTCGTTACAATATCGTATTCTCTTTTTGAAATTCTGCGGTTGATTGACGGATACTTTTCCGCTTCGCCGCAGGGAGTATACTGGCTCATGAGACTGATTACCGTACTGTGAGGCAGGTTGTCGCTCAGCCAGTCAAGCACCTTTATGCTCTGGCTGATGTTGCCCGGCAGAATAAGATTTCTGACGATAACTCCGCTCTGCATTATTCCGTTTTCATCGTAAATATCCTCGGGAATCTGACGGCGCATTTCGAGCAGAGCCGCCGAGGCGTATTCAAAATAATCAGCCGCGCCGCTGTATTTCTGCGAAACGGCGGAGTCAAAATATTTTAAATCGGTAAGATAAATGTCAACTGCGCCCTCAAGCTTTTTAAGCGTTTCAACTGTTTCATAACCGCCTGTATTATACACAACAGGCACTGACGGCTTGTTATTTTTAAGAAGCTCCGCAAGCCTTTCGGCGTAATGCGTGGGGTTTACGAGATTAATATTATTCGCTCCATGTGCGATAAGCTCCGAAAAAATTTCGAGCAGTCTTTCGTCCGTGATATCCTTACCGAAAAGCTCGTGGCTCAATTCGTAATTCTGGCAGTAAACGCATTTCAGGCTGCAGCCGGAAAAAAACACCGTTCCGCTGCCGCTTTCACCGCTTATGCACGGTTCCTCCCAGTAATGAAGCGCGGCGCGCGCAACTCTGAAGGTGCTGTCCATACGGCAGAAGCCTGTGCGTTCGTTTCTGTCTGCCGAGCATTTTCTCGGACACGAACGGCAGATTTCCCTCACCAAAGCTCACCGTCCTTCCAAAAAGAAGCCTGTATCTTCCGTTAACGGGATTTTTATTTCCGTAGTCGATTATCAGCGCTTTATTGTTTATAAATTTCGCGAAAATCTTTTTTTCTTTTGAAAGCCCCTCGTCTTTCAGAAGCCGAACCGCAGCGGGGTGCGCGTGTTTATTCAGCGGTACAAGCGGCTTCAGACTTTCCGGCGGTATCTCGGAGTTTTCGCTCAAATAAAAATCTTCCAGCAGAATTTCAGAAATTTCAGCACCGTTTCTGCGCGAAAACTCATTTAGAAAATCATATAATTTTTTTGAAGAAACAGACGCAAATGTCAGATTTTTTTCTTTAAAAAAAACGGCGATTTTTTCATACATTTCAAACGGATTTTTAAAATATTTTTCAAGCTCTTTTAAAGATAAAACAAATCTTCCTGAATTAAAATATTTATCAAGAACATCTTCAACCTCTTTGAGTATCTGTATTTCATCATACGAGATATATTTGTTTTTAAGTATTTCATAAGGCGGGTACGAAGTAAAAACATATCCGTGCTTTTCAACAAGATTATTAAGCGGCGCGCCGTTGAGACGCTTTAAAAATCCCAGCTGAAGCTGATGGGCGTTCAGCTCATAAACCTGATTGAAAGACTCCATGAATCTCTCAAGATTTTCATAAGGCAGACCTGCTATCAAATCAGTATGAAGATTGATGTTTCCGGCCTCTCTCAAGGCTTTCACGTTTCTGAAAATCAGCTCATTCGGAGCAAAACGGCAGCTTTCTCTGAGTGATTTCTCATTGGTGGACTGTATTCCGATTTCAAGCTGAACTTTGCCGCCGGGCATTTTTTTAAGCAAATCAATCTGCTTTTCGGTGATTAAATCGGCACCGATTTCAAAATGAAAATTGGTTCTGCTGTCAACGCTTCTTTTTAAAATATATTCCCAGATTTTATACGCTCTTTCAGGTGAGCAGTTAAACGTGCGGTCAACAAATTTCACCTGCGAAACGTCATGCTCAATGAAAAAATCAATATCGCTTTTTACTCTTTCAAGTGAAAGGCAGCGCATCTTTCCGCACACCGAAGAAAGGCAGTAGGAGCATGAAAACGGGCAGCCGCGCGAGCTTTCGTAATATATAATTCTGTCGGAAAAATCCTTAATATTTTCTTCATTGTAAATGAACGGGATTTCATCAAGATTTTTTATATAATCGGCAGTAAAAACTCTGCCGTTTTTTTCTGTGCGAAGCTCTTTCGGAATTTCTTCACCGCTGAGAAAAAGAACCGCCGCGGGGAACGCCTTTTCTCCCTCACCGCTTACAATCAAATCATAATCACATTCTCTCAGATTCGTGTGACTTACGCCGTATGACACCTCGGGACCGCCGAGAACAATTTTTATTCTCTCATCAACCGACTTTATACTTTTGCAGAGCTTTTCAACAGCACTTATATTCCAGATGTAACACGAAAATCCGATTATATCGGGTCTGCGGCTCATTATATTGTAAATAATATGCTCTGTTGTATCGTTTATGCTGCTCTCAAAAACAGACGTCTCATACCCGTTTCCGGGCAGCAGAATATCCGCCGCCGTTTTAAGATAACGCACAGCAGGAGAAGAATGTATATATTTTGAGTTAACCGCGCAGAGCAGAATTCTTTTCTTTTTCACTTTAATACCGCCGATATTGTTTTTTTATCATTATATCATAAAAAATTCACTTGTCTATATTTCTTTAATATGTTATAATAATCCAAAAGAGTGTCACGGAGGTTTTTAAGATGAGAAAATTTATTTGTGTTGTTCTGTGTATGGCGTTCTGCGTCCTGACTTTCGCGGGATGCGGCGGCAAAAAAGCCGAAACGGAAAACGCCGCGCCGGAACAGCTTGCGGGTCATCAGAAGGTTAAGGTAACTATGGAAAACGGCGGAGAGTTCATAATTGAGCTTTATCCCGAATACGCCCCCGAAACCTGCGCCAATTTCATCAATCTTGTAAACAAACATTTCTATGACGGCCTTACTTTCCACAGAGTTGTTGACGGCTTCATAGCACAGGGCGGCTCGTCAGACGGAAAAGGCTTTGAAGGCTCAGGCAAAACAATAAAAGGCGAGTTCGCTCAGAACGGCTTCACACAGAATACCTTAAAGCACGAAAGAGGCGTTGTCTCCATGGCAAGATTATCTGATAATTTTGACTCCGCTTCATCGCAGTTTTTCATCTGCTACGATACAGTTGATTTGCTTGACGGCGGCTACGCGGCATTCGGCAAGGTCATTGAGGGCATGGAGGTTGTTGACGATTTCTGCAAAGTCCCGAGAACATATAACTCAACAGACCAAACACCCGCTGTCCCCGTTGAGCCTATCATAATAAAAACAATTAATCCTGTTAAATAAGGTGCGGTGATAAATATGGAATTTAAATCAAACGAAATTATTAAAAGATACCCCGAGCCTGTTCTTACATGTAAAGATGTGCCGTATCCGTCAAATCTGACATTCAACGCGGGTGTCGCCGAAAAAGACGGCAGATACGTTATGATGTTCAGAAATGACTACGGCTGCACTAAAGAGGAATGGGAAAGCGGCGAACGCTTTGACGGGACAAATATCGGTCTTGCCGTGAGTGATGACGGTATTCACTGGGAGGTTTCAGACAAGCCGTGCTTCGCTTTGGGCGATGACGAAATCAGCCGTGCGTACGACCCGAGAATCACGGTTATCGACGGCAGATATTACGTCTGCTTCGCTGTTGACACAAAGCACGGGGTACGCGGCGGAATTGCCGTTACCGACGATTTTGAGGACTTCGAGATTCTTTCAATGAGCGTACCCGATAACCGCAACATGGTGCTTTTTCCCGAAAAAATCAACGGTATGTACGTCCGTCTTGAAAGACCCATGCCCGTTTATTCAAGAGGCGGCAAGGACAAATTCGATATATGGCTTTCGGAATCCCCCGACCTTATTTACTGGGGTAACAGCAGGCTCGTTTTAGGCACTGAGAATGTTCCGTTCTGCAACGATAAAATCGGTCCCGGCGCACCGCCTGTCAAAACAG
Source organism: Acutalibacteraceae bacterium (assembly GCA_045597925.1). Classification (GTDB taxonomy): domain Bacteria; phylum Bacillota; class Clostridia; order Oscillospirales; family Acutalibacteraceae; genus CAG-488. The sequence continues at coordinate 8,273 of JAZLLB010000178.1, read as the reverse complement.
AAGCAGGCTGGCTGGCTCTTTATCATTTTGTTGACATTGACCCCGAGCGCGGCAAGAACGGCTGGGAGGATACATGGAAAAAGAGATACTCAATCGGCGTTATGCTCCTTGACCTCAACGACCCGTCAAAGGTTATCGGAATGTCAAAGGCTCCGCTCATGATTCCCGAAACGAAGTGGGAAACAGGCGGAGGCTTCAGAGATAATGTACTCTTCCCCTGCGGAATGATTGAAGAGGGAGACACCATAAGAATTTATTACAACGCCGGCGACGCGGTTGTATGCCTTGCGGAGTGCAAAACGCAGGAGCTTATCGGCGCGTGCAAGGATAATAAAAACGATTAAAGGAGAGGTAAAAATGGCAGTAATCGCAAAAATTCTTTCATTTATCACAGCGTTTTTCATGCTGATTCCCAACGGGCTCAACATGATGTTCAACGGAGACATCTACAAATATGATTCGGTTGATTCGTCAATCGGACTTGTTACTCTCGCAAAAAGCCAGGGCGTCACCAATGACGGCGAAAGCTGGTTTTTCAGCGGCAAAAATATTCTTCTAAAGCAGAATATAAAGACGGGTGTAATCGAAAAAGTCAATATGAAGCCGTTCAGGGGGCTTGAAGAATTAGGCGTTAAACACATGGGCGGCATAAGCTACTATGACGGCATGATTTATGTCGCCATGGAGGACAGTAAGGTGTGGAACAGCCCCACGGTTGCGGTATTTGACGCTGAAACGCTTAAATTCACAGGCAAATATGTGGTTTTCGATACGGAAATTCTGTTCCGCGGCTGCCCGTGGGTGTGCTGTGACGCTGAAAGAAAATGTATTTACGTCGGCAACAGCAAAAAAGCCACCGAAATTTACAGCTACGATATTGACACTTTTGAGTTTATCAAAGCGATTCCGCTTGAAAGCGAGGTCAAGGCAATTCAGGGTGCCGAAATGTACAGGGGTGAAATGATTGCCGCCACCAATGACAGCACAAGAGCGGTATATTCCGTCAATGTTGAAACAGGAACATACGAAAAACTGTTTGACAGAATCATGTATCAGCCGAAGCTCATTGACAACTTCGGCGGCGAGGGAGAGGGAATTACGGTTCTCGAAATGGAAGATGGAACCGTTTTTCACGCTCTTAACCTGGGAACGCTTTTCATTGACTCAAACTTAAGGCATTATAAGCCTGTTGAAAAATAGTACGGAGACTGATATGAAAATTACATCTGACTTCCCCGGCGGAAATATAATTGTTAAGGGAATTAAAGAAGAGGCGGGCTTCACCGAAATTTTTCTTGAGCAGGATATAAGAGACACCGCCGAATGGTGGTTTTACTGGAATTTCAGGATCGACAATCCGCCCGATGGCAAGGTGAGATTTTCTTTCTGCAATAACAAGGTTGTCTGCCCTTACGGCGCGGCTGTCAGCAAAGACGGAATTAGCTGGGAATATGACCCGGTCGGCTATGAAGACGGCACACATTTCAGCTTCGTTTTTGATAAAAATTCGGAAAGCAGATATTTTGCGTTTACCATTCCTTACCAGATATCTCATTTTGAGAATTTTTACACAGAGGTTTCAAAAGATACAGCTGTCACAAGACAGGTTCTCACCCTAAGCGAAAAAGGAAGAGATATTCCGCTCATTAAATTCGGGAACGGCCGGGAAGATGTAGTTTTCACCGCGAGACATCACTGCTGTGAATCCACCGCATCTTACGCGCTGGAGGGAGTAATCACAGCCATACTGAAAAGCCACAGAGGGCTTCTCGATAAATTCACATTCCACATCGTTCCGTTTATGGACATTGACGGCGCGGAAAACGGCGACCAGGGAAAAGGCAGAAAACCTCACGACCATAACAGAGACTATACCGATAAGCCGATTTACAATTCGGTAAAGGCTCTGTGCAATTACGCCAAAAAGCTGAATGTGAAATATTTCATTGATTTTCATTCGCCGTGGAGATGGGGCGGCGCTGATTCAAGACCGCATATTCACCTGACTTCAACAGCTGAAGAAAATGATCTGACTGAAATCCGTTTTGTAAATGCACTCAAAGCAATCACAAACCAACCGTCATTCAGCGGAATAAAGTATGACGGCTATATCACTCACATAGGCGACAGCAGCAATATGCCCGGCGCTCAGACTGCGGATAATTTTTTCAAAAAACGCTGCGAAGCGGATTTTTCAGTTACAATCGAAACGCCGTATTCGGGTGATATCGAAAAAGTATACTCCGCTGACCTTCTGCGTGAATGGGGAATGAATATCGCAAAAGCGTTTTCGCAGGCTTTCACAGAATAACCTATTGATTTACTTACAGCAAATTATTAAAGGAGTTTTGTTTATGAGCAGTAACACACCGAAAAAATGTCAGCTCGATTTTCTGAATATGGAGCTTGGCGTATTTCTTCATTACGGAATAAGAACATTCAACGAGGCTCACCGTGACTGGGACATGAAACCCATGGAGCTGAGCACATTTAATCCGTCAGAGCAGGACTGCCGCAAATGGATAAAGCAGCTTAAAGACGCGGGAGTAAAATACACTGTGCTTACTTCAAAGCATCACGACGGTTTTGCCCTCTGGCAGACGGAGCAGACAGAATTCAGCATAAAAAATACGCCTTATAAAAACGGCATGGGCGATGTTATCAGTGAATACGTCGATGCCTGCCGTGAGTTCGGTATGTTCTGCGGAATTTATTATTCATGCTCACAGTTTGATACAGAATCGAGAACGGGCAAAGAATACGATGATTTTGTTGTCGCTCAACTGACGGAGCTTCTTTCAAACTACGGTAAAATCGACTATCTTTGGTTTGACGGCTGCGGCAGTGACGGTCATGTCTTTGACGATAAGAGAATCACGGACACTATAAGAAATCTTCAGCCCGATATCATCGTAAACGGCACATGGGGCAACGATATCCGCTGGTCGGGCAACGAATGGGGAATTATTCATCTGAATAACGAAAACAGAAAAAAGGGGCTTGACGGCTTCTATCCCGGCGAATGCGACTGCTGTGTTGTAAGAAATCAGTGGGAAAACTTCTGGTTTTATAACGAAACCCACAAGGACTGCATAAGAACTCCCGAAGAAATTCTCGGTATGTATTACCACACAATCGGCAAAGGCGCGAATCTGCTTATCAATATAGGTCCTGACAGACGCGGACTGCTCCCCGAAAAAAATGTAGAGCTTATAAAATACATGACATATGAAATGAACCACAGACTTACAGACTGCCGTGTTCCCTCGTCTGAAATCGAAAAAGATGATGAAAAATATTTCATCAGGCTTGATGAATACTCACTCGTTGACCACGTTGTGCTTGAGGAGGATATCTCGGACGGCGGTCACATAAAAACGTTCGACATCTGCGTATCGGAAACAACAGATGAATCTGTCAATGTTCCGATTTACAGAGGATTCACAGTAGGGCACAAAATGATTTGCACATTCCCGCCCGTAAGAGCTAAAAATATTGTTGTAAAAATCGCAGAAAAAGACGGCGAAGAAAAGCTTAATAAAATTTATGCCTGCTATGTTTCAGGCGAACAGATAAAACAGATTTATCAAGGAGAGACTGAAAATGCCTGATTTATACAATTCTATCTGCATAACAAGTGTTGCCGCGACGGTATGCGGCGCAATGGGTGTTGAGTGCGGTCCGAAATTCGGGAAAGCCAATCCCGTTGTCAGCGCATTGGTAAACAAAAAACTCGGCGGTAAAAAAGCGGACAGAGCGGTGCTTTACAATCCCGATGCCGTCGCACTGTGGCTTTATCAGAAATATACGGAAAAATTCACCGACGCGGTTCTTGAATCAGACCTCGCGCTTCCCATGCTTTCGGTTATGCCCAGCGTTACACCCGTCTGCTTCGGCTCAATGTATACAGGCGTAATGCCCGAAATTCACGGCATAAAAAAATATGTTAAGCCTGTTCTCAAAATCGAAACAATTTTCGATATGCTCATAAAGGCAGGCAAAAGGCCCGTTATAGTTTCAACTGAAGGCGACAGCATCTCTAAAATCTTTCTTGAAAGAGAAATGGACTATTTTATTTATGACACAATTGAGGAAGTAAACAAAAAGGCTCTCAGCCTTATTGACGAGGATATTTATGATTTGATTGTTATATACAACGGCAATTATGACGGTACCATGCACCGTGAGGGTACAGAATCGCCGGAAGCTCTTGCCGCGCTTGAAGAGAATCTTGCGTTTTACACTGAAATTATAAGAAAAATTAAGGCTCAGTGGAAAAATCATAACGTGATTTACGGCTTTCTCCCCGACCACGGCTGTCATGATGTTGACAGCGGCAGCGGTTCGCACGGTCTTGACATGGAAGAAGATATGAACGTCGTTCATCTTTACGGCGCAATCTGCAAAGAGTAAATATCAGAATCCGCTGAAAAAATCAGCAATTCATCTCAAACGGGGGAAACAAATTGAAGTTTAACGTCTTTTTTAAATGGTTGATAAAAGCTGCTGTTGCCTGCGTTATCGCTTTTGCAGTGGTGTCAGGCGGCTGTGTGCTGTATTATAACATTCCCGTCCATTTCGCAAACGAAACAGGCGCGACGGATTATAAATGGGAAAAATCAAAATTCTATTCCCGAGGTACAGAGGGTTTTGCTTTGGGCAGAACAGACAGTGACGGCTTCAACAACAAAGAAAATCCGAACGGCAGAACTGTAGATATTCTTTTCACAGGCACTTCTCACGGCGAGGGCTACAATGTTTCGCAAAACAAAATCTGCGTATCAAGGCTCAACGATTTATTCGGCGATGACATGTTCGCTTACAATATTGCCACAGCGGGACACAGCTTTCCGTATTTATGCAGAAATCTTGACGCCGCGCTCTCTTTGTATAAGCCGGCAAAATATGTTATTATGGAATGTCAGAGTGTGGAACTTAAAGCAGACGCCGTGGCGGGCGCGATTGACGGTACGCTCCCGCGGCTTAAATCGGAAAGCGGCGGAATTATAGGTATGCTTCAGAAAGTTCCGTATCTCAGGCTTATGTATCTTCAGCTTTCAAATATACGCAAGGGTAAAGACGATGAAGATTCTTCACTGCCCCTGCCGGAAAACCCCGATATTGAGTATTCCGCGGCACTTGAAACACTTATCGAAAAGGTTAAAGCAACCACTGAAAAGCATAATGTCACACCTATAATAATATATCATCCCCATTTTACAGTTGAGGGAGCGGATAAAATCATCATGCTCCACAGGGAAAAATATGTTGATATTTTCAAAAAGACCTGTGACAAAAATGATATAACTTTTGTGAATATGGAAGATGACTTTATAAAAGCGTATGAACAAGAAAGGAAAATTCCGTACGGCTTTTCAAACACCGCCATCGGTGAGGGACATATGAACTCATACGGTCACCGTCTGCTCGCACAGAGAATTTATGAAACAATAGAAGATATGGAGGAAGCAAAATGACATTTTCAAGCATCACATATCTTGTTTTCTTCACAATTGTCTGCTCATTCATGGCAGTGACAAACATTTTAAAAGAAAAACTCGGGCTTTCAAAAACGCAGAATTTAAGACATTCGTTTCTGCTTTTAGCAAGCTATATTTTCTACGGCTGGTGGGATTTCAGATTCTGCTTCCTGATGCTGGCACTTACACTTGCCGCGTATTTTACAGCCATTGAGATATCGAAGAACAATAAGCACCGAAAACTGTTTCTTTCTTTCGGTGTTGCCGTGCCGCTGGTTATCTTGGGTATCTTCAAATATTTCAATTTCTTCATAGATTCATTCGTCTCAGCTTTCGGGATAAATTCAGTACATACCCTTTCAATAATTCTTCCTGTAGGAATCTCTTTCTACACTTTCCAGTCACTGAGCTACACAATTGACGTGAGCAGAAACAGATTGCCCGCGCAGAAAAGCTTTTTAAAGCTTGCTCTCTATATCTCATTCTTCCCCCAGCTTGTGGCGGGTCCGATTGTAAAGGCGAACGATTTTATTCCTCAGCTTGATGAAGACAGAAGCATTTCACTGAAGAATCTTGAAAAAGGTATTCAGATTTTCTTTATCGGAATGCTCAAAAAAATAGTTATAGCCGATAATATTTCCGTTTTTGTTGATGAGGTTTTCGGCAATCCGAAAGAATTCGGAGGAATGACCGTTCTGCTCGGCGTAGTCGCGTACGCTGTTCAGATTTACTGCGATTTTGCGGGATATTCCGATATGGCAATCGGCAGTGCCAAATGCATCGGATTTGACATCAACCGCAATTTCAATCTTCCCTACATTTCAAAAAACGTCAGTGGATTCTGGAAACGCTGGCATATCAGTCTTTCAACATGGCTTATGGAATATCTTTATATTCCTCTCGGCGGCAACCGCAAAGGCAAGATACGCACATACATAAATCTTATCATCACCATGCTTTTGGGCGGTTTGTGGCACGGAGCGAACTGGACATTTGCGGCGTGGGGTCTTTTCCACGGAATCGGGCTCTGCGTACATAAGCTCTATATGAAGCTTCGCGGCAGAGATAAAAACTACAAAGGCAAACCGCTTTCAAACGCGATAAGCACAGTTTTCACTTTTATTTTTGTATGCTTCGGCTGGATATTCTTCCGTGCGGACAATTTCAGCATAGCATGGGACGTTATCAAAGCGGTATTCACCATGCAGAAGGGCGTTGAGCATCCGTTTATATGGGCGTTCGTCGGCATAGGATTTATCATAATAGAGGCTGTCGTTGCCGCGGTCAAGAGTAAAAAGAAAGGCCTGCTCAAAATTGAAGACAGCTATACTCAGCTTCCACTTGATAAAATATGGGGACTTACTGTTTTTGCGATTCTGATTTTCACGGTTCTCGGTCTCGCGTATACAGGAAGCAACCCGTTTATATATTTCCAGTTCTGAGATAAAGTATATCTTATAAAACCGCATAAATCACGAGGCTGTGACGAAACGTAAAAGTTTCACCACAGCCCCTTTTTGTTCATTATGCGAATTATATCACTGTATCTTTATCAAAAAAGCCCTGAGATTTTGCCGTTCTCGTCAACATCAATCTTCTCTGCCGCCGGAACCCTGGGCAGTCCTGGCATAGTCATAATATCACCGGTGAGAACAACTATGAAGCCCGCGCCCGCTGACACCTTTACATTTTTAACCGTAACAGTGAAGTCTTCTGGTGCGCCGAGCTTTGAAGGATCATCAGAAAAGCTGTACTGTGTTTTCGCAACGCAGACGGGCAGCTTATCGTAACCGAGAGCTGTAAGCTGCGCAATCTGCTTTTTGGCGTTGGGCATAACCGTTATGCCGCTGCCGCCGTAAATCTTTTTAACAATCGCCTCAATTTTATCTTCAATTGTGCCGTCAAGCTCATATGAGAATGTGAAATCGCCTTTTTCTTCTTCGCAGAGACGTACGACTTCTTTCGCGAGAGCCTCGCCGCCTTTGCCGCCTTCCGCCCATACAGTTGAAAGAACCGTATTTACGCCAAGCTCACGGCATTTTTTAATAATGAAATCAATTTCAGCGTCTGTATCCGTCGGGAAACGGTTGACGGCAACAACGCACGGCAGTTTATACACGTTTTTGATGTTTGAAACATGGCGCAGAAGATTTGGAATACCCTTTTCAAGAGCGTTGAGGTCTTCTGTTGCAAGCTCTTTCTTATCAAGTCCGCCATGCATTTTAAGTGCTCTGACTGTCGCGACAACAACAACCGCGTCAGGTGTAAGTCCTGACATACGGCACTTGATATCAAGGAATTTTTCCGCTCCGAGGTCAGCACCGAAGCCTGCTTCCGTAACAGTATAGTCACCCATTTTGAGAGCAAGCTTTGTAGCCATAACAGAGTTGCAGCCGTGCGCGATATTCGCGAAGGGTCCGCCGTGAACGAATGCCGGAGTTCCCTCAAGAGTCTGAACAAGGTTGGGCTTGAGCGCGTCTTTTAAAAGCGCTGTCATAGCACCAACAGCCTTTATGTCTCCTGCCGTAACCGGCTTATCGTCATATGTATAGCCTACGATAATTCTTGAAAGTCTTTCTTTGAGGTCGGTAATTGAACTCGCCAGGCAGAAAACAGCCATAATTTCGCTTGCGACGGTAATGTCAAACCCGTCTTCACGGGGAGTTCCGTTTACCTTGCCGCCCAGACCGTCTGTGATAAAGCGGAGCTGTCTGTCGTTCATGTCAACGCAGCGTTTCCACGTAATTTTGCGAACGTCAATACCCAGAGCGTTGCCCTGCTGAATGTGATTAT
>JAZLLB010000177.1:0-1653 GCA_045597925.1 Acutalibacteraceae bacterium | reverse complement strand
ATTCCCACACTCATAAGCAGTAAAAAAAGACCTTCAAAAAAGCAAACCACCTGTTCCATTAGGACATTAAATCCGCTTTGACCCGCACGGTCTGTTATCATTTGCCTGTTGGCACGAACCTTTGCATCCTCGGTATTTTTATAATCCGTTTCAAAGCTTTTGTTGTTTAAAAGCATTTCTTCCCATTTTGGGGCGATTATATTAAAGGTGCGCACTCTGCGCCATGAATAATCACGGATTATACGCAATAGAATTTCGATAAGATAGCAGGAGAGCAGAATCACGAGAATTTTTATTCTTCTGTCGCCGGTAAGCTCGTCAACTATTGAGGCGGTTATGTAATTTGAGCCGACTCGCGTCAGTGAACCGCAGAATGAGAAGAAAGCACAGTGAAAAGTAAAGTGCGGCGTTGTTTCATTCACAAACTTTATGGCGCGTTTCAAAATCAGATAATCTTGTTTCATGGTTCTTTTGTTCTCAGTTTTCATTGTTTTCCGCCCCCTCTCTGTAATATTTGCTTTGAATGTTAAACATCTCGGCGTATTTGCCGTTTTTGCTCATCAGTTCTTCATGTGTGCCGACTTCGGCAACGGTGCTGCCGTCAAGCATAACTATTCTGTCGCAAAAGCGTGTTGAGGAAAGCCGGTGAGAAATATAAACTGAGGTTTTGCCGCTTGAAATATCGCTATATTTAAGATAGATTTCGTTTTCGGCAATCGGGTCAAGCGCGGCTGTCGGCTCATCAAGTACAAGCACGGGAGCATCCTTGTAAATTGCCCTTGCAAGCAGCAGTCTCTGCATTTCGCCGCCTGAAAGCTCAACGGCGTTTTCGTTGATTGTCTTTACAAGATATGTGTTTTCTTTTTCCGGCAGAGATTGTATTTTTTCAAAAAGCCCTGCCGATTTAACACAATCATAAAAGCGGTTTTTGTCGCTTTCGCGTGCCGGCAGCATTGAAACGTTTTCAAGTATGGTACAGGGCAGAAAACGCGGTTCCTGAAAGACGGCGGATATTTTTTTATAATAATCGTCGCGGTTGAATCCCGAAATATCAATGCCGTTTAATAATATCTGCCCCGTCGTCGGGCGGTAAAGGCCGCAAAGGAGCTTAACAAGTGTTGTTTTGCCGGCACCGTTCACGCCCACGAGGGCAAGATTTTCACCGCCGTGAATTGTAAGATTTATGTTATGCAGAATCTCTTTTTCGCTTTCAGGGTATGTAAAGCAAACATTCCTAAATTCAATTTCATACGGCGTGTTGGCAGGCAGGGGTCTGCCTTTTGTATTTTTCATTTTGTTCTGAATATCGAGAAATTCGCGCAGGTTGTCGATTTCAATATTCATAGGTATTATCATTCCGCAAACATCACCTATGTTTCCTATCCAATATGTAAATTCCGTAACCGAACAGGCGAAAAGCACAAGCTCGGTTTTTGATATATTGCCTTTCATTGCGGAAAAAACTATATACACAAAAATACCGACTTCAATACCGACACTTAACGTCAAAGATATCATATCCGAACAGAAATAGTAAAAATACATTTTGCTTGTCCAGAATTTGCGCTCACCTATAAAATACTCGCTCATTTTCATCAGATAAGCGCGCATTTTATATATGCGTATATCCTTACCTATGGCAAAATCACGGGA
>JAZLLB010000176.1:0-1369 GCA_045597925.1 Acutalibacteraceae bacterium | reverse complement strand
GAAAAAATCACCTGCTTTAACGGCGTTCCAACACATTTCATAGGTATGTTCAATCATGAAGATTTTGTAAAAACGGATTTTTCAAATATAAGAACCGGTATAATGGCAGGCTCAAACTGCCCGCCTGAGCTTATGAGACGTGCCGCAAATGAAATGAATATGAAAGAAATCATCAGTGTTTACGGACAGACAGAATCCGCTCCGGGCTGTACGATGGGTGAAGTCAATGAGGATTTAGACCACAGAGTTGAAACAGTGGGAACCGCATTTCCCGGCGTTGAGTGTAAAATCATCGACTCTGAAACCGGCATTGAACTTCCGGACGGAGAGAACGGCGAGTTTGTCGCGCGCGGCTTCAATATTATGAAGGGTTATTATAAAATGCCCGAGGCTACCGCCAAAACCATTGATAAAGACGGCTGGCTTCATACGGGAGATATCTGCTGCCGTACTCCTGACGGATATTATAAGGTTACAGGCAGACTTAAAGATATGATTATCCGCGGCGGTGAAAATATTTATCCGAGAGAGATTGAGGAATTTTATCTTACAAATCCTAAAATCCGTGATGTTCAGGTTATAGGTGTACCCGACGAAAGATACGGTGAGGAAGCCTGTGCGTGGATAGTTCTTCACAAAGGCGAAAAATCGGACGAAAACTGTATGCGGGAGTTCGGCGTTTCACATATCGCAAGTCACAAGGTTCCGAAATATTTTGTGTTTACTGACGCTTTCCCGATGAATGCCGCCGGAAAAATTCTGAAATATAAAATGCGCGAGGAGTCAATGGAAATCCTCGGATTAAACAAATAACAGTTAACAGGCGATTATTGAAGCAATTATGAAATATGTCTGATTACCGCAAATATTTAAAAAAAATATTCTGAATGTATAGACATTTTATCAAAAAATTGCTACAATTGCACTATAGATAAATGAGGTGTAAAAATGAGTATTTTATTGGATAATCTTTGGATTGTAAGCCTTGCGGCTTCGCTTATCGCATTGGCTTTCGTTGCTGTTCAGGCTAAAAAGGTTCTCAGCTTTGATGAAGGCAATGATGACATGAAGCGTATCAGCCGGGCTATTCGTTCAGGAGCGAACGCTTTTCTGAAAAGGCAGTATAAGACCGTAGGCATCTTTTTTGCTGTAATGGCTGTTGTTATAGGCATTATGGCGGCTCTCGGTATGCTTACATGGTATGTTCCGTTCGCATTTTTAACGGGCGGGTTCTTTTCGGGACTCAGCGGATTTATCGGCATGAAAATTGCCACCGCTTCAAATAACCGAACAGCAGCCGCTGCGCAGCAGGGTCTTAACAAAGGACTCCGTGTCGCTTTTTCGGCAGGTTCGGTTATGGGCTTTACCG
>JAZLLB010000175.1:0-10055 GCA_045597925.1 Acutalibacteraceae bacterium | reverse complement strand
ATCTGTTTCAGTCGGCAACATTGATGTTAAATATAAAGATTCCGCAAAAATCAAGCCTGAAATCAAGACTGACGGAGAAATAAAATACACAGTAACATATACATCATCAAATCCCTCTGTCGCGACAGTTGACGAAGACGGAAATATCACCACAAAAGGAAAAGGTACGGCAACAATCACCTGCACAGTGACAGATGAATTTGGTAACACAGCGAAAGATACCTGCACGGTAAATGTTAAATTATCTTTCGGTCAGTGGATGATATGGATTTTCCTCCTCGGCTTCTTATGGTATTGATGAAGTAACATATACCACGGCTGCAATTTTATGTTTTTTATAAAAAAGTATTGAATTTTGTAAAAAAACAGTATATAATTAACAACACAAATATTCAGAAAGAAGGCGTGTTGAAATGGGAAAATTTGTAATTAAAGAAACAAAGACAGGCTTTAAGTTTGACCTTAAAGCGGGTAACGGCGAAGTTATTGCCACATCAGAGATTTATACAACACTTGCCGCCTGCAAAAACGGCGTTGAAAGCGTACGCAGCTGCTGCGCCGGCGGAATAGAGGATCAGACTGATGAGAACTTTGAGGCTGTTAAGCACCCGAAGTTTGAAGTATATCTTGACAAAGCCGGTGAATTCCGTTTCCGCCTTAAAGCAAGAAACGGCGAAATCATCGCCGCTTCGGAAGGATATAAAGCAAAGTCAGGCTGCCTGAACGGTATTGAGAGTGTTAAGAAAAACGCTCCCGAAGCACCCGTTATTGAAGCTGAATAATTACTTATGAAAACTTTCAGAGCTGACGCGAAACACTTGGATTTGTTTTACGTCAGCTCTGTTTTTTTATATTAATTAATATCCGATTTTTACCGCAAGCCAGATGAATCCCGCTATAACAGCGAATATCGGAATGAATACTTTCCATGACCATCTGAGATATTTGGTATATGAAACATTTATAAGACCGATAGAGAGAATAAGCATGCTGCTTGTGGGGTAGAGAATATTGCAGAAGCCGTCACCCATTGTGAACGCGAGTGTGAGTGACTGCCTTGTGATGCCGAGCAGGTCAACAAGCGGAAGAATCAGCGGCATAAGAAGAAACGCTTTTGCTGTTCCGCTGCCGACAAAAAATTCGATGATAATGACTACTCCTGTTATCATGAGGAGTGCCTGAGTCGGAGTATAACCCTTTACAGCTTCATAAATATAATAAAGAATGGTATCAATAATTTTGCCCTTGCTGAGTATGTATGTGATGCCGAGGATAAAGAGAATCAGCGGCAGGCAGGGGAGGATTGTTTTAACACCATCAATGAAGCCGTTAAACAGCTTTTTGCCTTTGATGCCCGCAATACTGCCGGCTTTAATACCGCCGAATGTGAAAAGAACGGCCATTGCCACAAGCGGAGTGTAGCTGACGATGCTCGCGATATCGGAATTTTTAATAAAACGCTGTGCGATAAAGCTTATAACCGTAAGCACTACAACACCTGAAATGCTGGTTACGAATGTTTTTGTTGCCTTAGGCAGCATGGGGTTGTCGAGTACCTTTTCACTTTCTTCCGAAAGGTATTTCTCTCTTAATGCCTTGTCTGATTCATAACAGAGCGATTTATGAGGATTTTTTTCTATTTTTTTCGCATATGTAATAAGGAATACCAAAAGAATCGCGTATGTTACCGCGAAGACGAGAATTCTGAACGCAAGTCCGGAAAAAATCGGAAGCTTCGCCATAGTCTGAATAAGAACAACATTAAACGGGTTAAATGTGGCGGCGGCGTATCCGAAAACGATTGCCATTGAACTGAAGCCGAGACCGACAAAAGAGTCCCACCCGAGAGCCAGAGATATGGCGCACGCCAGCGGTACGAGGGTAACACATTCCTCCAGCATTCCCATAACCGAGCTTAAAAGCATACAGATTAGTGTAATCAGCGCAATCAGCAGATATTTTTTATCGGAAAATCGGTTGACTGTCTGTTTAAGAATATATTTTAAAACACCGCTTTTTTCAAGAATGTAAAAAGTTCCGCCTACGAGAACAATAAAAGCTATAATTCCTATGCCTATAGCCGAATCCGATGTTGTGAAAACCTCAAACGGGGCGATAAAAACCCTCCAGAACGGATAATTTACCTCATCGTCTGAAATTTCGTGATATGTTCCGGGAATAATCGCGCCGTTTTCATCAAGGCTGTATTCACCGTGCGGAACAATTCGTGTGAGAACTCCCGCAAAAATCATAATTACCAGCAGCAGAGCGGTAATGCCGAATATTGTTTTTTTATTCAGCTGAATACCGGAGCTGTCCGGTGCTTTCTTTTCTTTAACAGTATTTTTTTTCATTATTTCGCCTCGTTTTGTGTATATTATTGAGAATTATACAATAAATATCAGAATTAATCAATAGAATCAGAAAAAAGTATTTTAAGTATTTTTTGCTTGACTGCCGCATTTATTGATAGTAAAATAAAAATAGTATTTTATTTGAAAGTGATGTATATGAAAAAGAAAATTTTTGCTGTAATACCGCTCATACTCGGAATCGTAATATGCGCTTTTGCCGGATATAAAATTCTTGTGATAAACCGCGAATATAAGGCTTCGATTACTCTGTATTCAGAACAGGAGGAGCTTTATGTAAAGAAAATTGATTTCGGTGAGAGTGACGGTAATATAATAGAAAAGAAAGCTGTTGACTTTAAAAGCCTTAAAAAGCTGAATCACGATATCTGCGGGTGGATAGATATTCCGCAGATTAAGGTGAGTTATCCTGTATTGCAGGGGGAAAACGACAATACATATCTCAGGCATCTGCCTGACGGCGCATACAATATCGGCGGGAGCATATTTATAGATGAAAGGTGCGAAAATGATTTCACATCGCCCGTTACGGTTATTTACGGGCATTATATGCGAAACGGCTCAATGTTCGGCAGACTTAAAAAGTTTCTTGACGTGCCGTTCCTGCGTAAAAATCCGGATTTTAAAATTTACACCCCGAACGGAGATATTGACGCTCATATTGTTGCGTGCTTTGAAACAGATAAGGATTCGGATATATATGTACTCCCCGAAAGCGAAATAACAGAAGAATACGCGGCCGCTCTTTCAAAGGCTTCGGGCGCGGATTTCACGGGGCTCAATAAGGAGGAATACCGGATTATTCTGCTTTCGACCTGTTCTCACAGCTTTGAATCGGCAAGAACGGTCGTCGCGGCTGTCTATAATCCGTAAAAATATTGATTTTTTTCTGATTTTTTTAAAAATTTTTTGATAAAAGTATAGTTTTTCCTGAAAGTGTGTAACTTTTGTGCAACTTGGTGTGGTAGAATGTGTGCATAGCTATGCAGAAACGCATTGAATATGAGATAGGAGGTACAGCAAAGTGAATACATTTTTAAAGAAGACAATTTCAATACTGGCGTGCGTTGCCATTGTGTTCGGCATTGCAGTGCCTTTCTGTATGCGTGCTTCTTCGGAAGACGGTTCGCAGGAGCCGGATAAAGAGGTCAGCGGTCTTGAAATGAACAAATCATATGACCCTCTTACCAAGACTATTACACTTGAGGCATATGTTACAGGTGAAACGGTAACTACATATGAGTCTAAAGTGAAGTCAGACATTGTTTTGGCATTGGATATAACCGATTCTATGAATGACGCTATGGATGTTGCCGAGAGTTTAGCTGAGCTTAATACATGGCGTAAGGATTTGCCCAGAGTATACAGATTACGTTCGGGCGGATTAATAAGATCGAATGATGAGTATGTTCGTTGGAATGAATCGGCGAACCGTTGGGAGAGAGAGGCTTCTAAAGGGAATTGGGTAGAGCTTAAGGATGAAGATGTATATGATGGTATCGGTAATCTTCACAGTGTTGTGTGCGAACGCTTATCAGCATTGAAGATAGCTGTGGTTGATTTTATCAAGAGTGTTGCAGATGCTAATGTTGCAGACCCGAGCGACCCCAATACTGAAAATTGCCGAATCGGTGTTGTAACCTTTACTACAGGAAGTTCTGCTAAAGTAGTAAGCAATTTGGTTTCGATAGGCAAAGATAAGGACAATCAAAGCAACTATTCTTCAGCGACCAACGAACTCATATCTAAAGTTTTGGGAATTGATTGGGTAGCCTCTTCTACGGCGCAGTCATCAGGTTTAAAAAAGGGACTTACACTGTATGACAGTGCTTCCGACATAAAGGGAAATAAAGTTATGATTATGTTCACCGATGGTGAGCCTAATTCAGAGAGTGCTTCCGGGTCTTCCAGTGGTGGTTATGATCAGTATGATGCCGGTATAAAGACCGCACTTGATGTTAAAAACAAAGGAGTTACGCTGTATACAGTCGGAATATTAGACTCAAGTACTAATGTTGACAGGTATATGAACTATATGTCCTCTAAATATCCGAAAGCAGAATCTATGACCAACAACGGAAAAGTTGAGAACGAAGGAAAGTATTATTATCCTGTAAATGAATCCCAGAGTCTAGACGATATTTTTGAGAAATTGTCAAAAGAGATAAATACTCCCAAAGCAAATATTGAAACGCTGACAAATAAGACAACCTTGCGTGATATAATTTCAGAGCAGTTTACTATTGATAAAAGCACTGACAGGATTCATGTTTATACTCAGGATTATTTAGGACCCGGAGATAAACAGTGGGATACACCGAAAGAGCTCGTTCAGGGCGTGGATGTTCAGGTTGACAATACCGACCCCAAGATTGTAAATGTAACCGGTTTTGATTATTCTGCGAACTGGTGCGGTCCTGTTATTGAAGGCGGTAAGGTTGTTAGTTACAGAGGTAAAAAACTCGTTGTAACAATACCTGTAAAAGTTGCCGATGGAGTACACGGTATTACAGGCGTAGATACAAATGAAGAGGGTTCGGGCATTATTGACCCTGAAGGCAATCCCGTAAATGACTTTAAAAAGCCTAAGACGGATATTCCTACTGATGTTACCGTTAAAAAAGTATTTGCAGGATATACTCCCATGGACGCGTCATTTACTGTTGAAGCATCGGCAAGTGCGCATTTTACGGGACGTTATACTAATGTTGATAACTATGAGCAGGCGGTAACAGAAGAGAGTACATATTCCGAAATTGTTTTTGACCAGGCTCATCTGACATACGACGGTATTAAAGACCTGCTGGTAAGTTCAGAAGGACGTCCCAGCACCGTTACAGTGACTGAAAAATCAGTTCCCGCAGGGTATGAGGTTATAATAGCCGACAACATGGGCAATACGCAGACATTTACCGCTGACGGCGGTGATGTTTCAAAGACTTTCAATGTAGTGAACGGTCTTGAGATAACCATCACAAACAATAAGCTGACACCAAATAGCGCTAAAGTTACCGTTATAAATCACATCAGCGGTAATATGATTAATATCGGCGACAGCTTTGATATCAGCGGCAGCTACAAGAGTGCAGACGGAGACGAAACCGTATCAGGAACTCTCAAGGATGAAGAACAGAAAATCTTTGAGAACGTTGAGTTTGATTCGACTTTCACTATTTATGAAAGCAAACTCGAAGGATATGTTCTTGAAGATGTTAAAGTCAACGGCGAAAGCATTAAGCCTCAGGAAGATGGCGGATATACATTTACCGTAAAAGAAGACACGGTAGTTGAGCTGTTTAACGTAAATAACCAGAAGGTAGAAGTCGGAGTTAAGCTTGAGTATATTCCGTTTATTCTGCTTGCGATTTTGGCGGCAGCCGGATTTACAGTTGTTTTCATAAAAATAAAAACTAATCGGAAATTGAATGGTTATTATGGCAGATAAAGTACTGACAGATAATTGTGAGCTTGGAAAAGTAGCGGAATGGCTTAAAGAAGTTAAGTTCAAAAAAACTCTGATTGGCGGAGTTGATGAACGTGATGTCTGGAAAAAGCTTGATGAGCTGAACGCTTTGTATAACAGCGTGCTTGTTGCGGAAAGAGCGAGGTATGATGCTTTGCTTGCCGCTTCAATGAAAACGCCGGAGAGTGATACAAAGGGTGATACAGATGGCTGACGAAAAAGCGGTTTCCGCTGTTCCGGAAAAAGTAATCAGGCAAAGGCGCGATGCTTTAAGCATCAGGCGTGGCTATATAGGGCTATTATTAAGGGTAGTAGTCATTTCTTTAGCAGTTTGGGTTTTGATGAGTTTTGTATTTCTTGTGTGTCAGACCGATGGGATGTCGATGTATCCGGCGATAAAAGACGGAGACTTGGTATTTTCCTATCGGCTTCACAGGGAATATGAAAAAAATGACGCAGTTGTTTTTGAAATTGACGGTCAGAAAAGAGTCGGAAGAATTCTTGCGCTTGAAGGCGATACTGTAATCATCAGAGAAGGCGGAATCCTTTACGTAAACGGAACGGTTCAGCAGGGTGAAATAATGTACCCCACTTATCCCAAAAAGGGAGTTACTTATCCGTTCGTTGTTCCCGAAGGTGAATGCTTCATTCTTTGTGATTACCGTACAAGATGTGAAGACAGCAGGGATTTCGGCTCAGTAAGTATGGATGACGTAAAAGGCAAGGTAATAACTATTTTGCGCCGTCAGAACGTATGATTATTTATTGTGTATGTTGCTTCCTCACACACAGGAAGTTTACATAAAAAGATTTCATTCTTAGGAGGAAGAGAAAATGAAAAAAGTAGTATCAGTAGCACTGGCACTCGTTATGATGTTTGCGCTCAGTGCGGTTGCATTTGCGGCTAATGCAGATACAACATTTAACATTCCTGTTTACTACAAATCGGAAAATGCCGGTTCAAACAAGCCAGCGGTGGATTTCAATTTTGCAATCGGTACCTGCACAGGTGTGACAGGTTCAACCGCAACAGTATCAGACGCTCCTGCATTTGCTGCGGACGGTAAAGCGGCTGTTCATTTTGAAGGCGGTGTTGGCAAAGACGAAGAACCGGGATTTGCTGTATTCACAATTTTAGGAAGCAGCCTTAAAAAGGCGGGTATTTTTACCTACGACATCACACAGAGTGATCCCACTCCCGATTATGCAGGTCTTGAATATGACAAGGAAGTTGCTGAACTTACCGTTTATGTTATTCAGGGCGAAAAGGAAGGCGAGTTCACCGTTGAGGTAAAAGTTGTTTACGACGAAGGAAAAATCAGCGGCGGTACTTATAATAAGGAAACCCAGAAGTATGAGAAGACTCAGGATACAACCCCGATAGGTGATACGTTTACGAATACTTATAAAGCGGCTGCTAATGATCCCGAGAGTTCTGACAAGAACGGCTTCACAGTAGGTAAGACTGTTACAGGTAAACTCGGAGACAAGTCTGAGAAATTCACCATTACAGTTTCATTTGCATCTGCTAAGCAGGTTGCGCCGAACGGTATTGCTTATAAAGTATTAGATGGCGAGTCCAAAGAAAAGACAGAGTATGTTGCTATGACATATTCAGGAACTGATAAACTTTATAAAGGCAGCAAGGTAATCGAACTTAAGCATGGTGAAACATTCAGCTTCGATAATATCCCTTACGGCGTAACTTATGAAGTTGTTGAAAGCGACTACACAGGCGAGGGTTATGATGCACCTGTTTACGCTATTGACGGTTCAGAGGTAGATGATTGTGCCGGAACAGTAGCAGCGGCTTCAATTGATGTAGGTATTACAAATGACTACGATACCGAAGTTGATACAGGCGTTGTTTTTGATGTTCTTCCCTACGTTCTTATTCTCGCTTTCGTTGTAGCTGCATGTGCAATGATTATTCTCAAAAAGCGTAAGGCAGAGGATTATTAATACGTGCGAATTTAGCACGTGTTTTCCTAAGAAGTGATTATCCGCAGGGCAGATTAGTTTCTGCTCTGCGGGGTGAAGGGAAAAAACAGGGCTGTACCGTTTGTGTGTGAAGCTGTTAAAAGCCTTGTTGTTTAGATTTTTTATGAACGATATTTTGACTGAATGCGGAGAATAATCTGCGGCAGTTAAATGAAACGGATATTCTCCGCAAAATAGTTCTGAGGAGAGACAGAAATGGAGTTTTTAAAAAGACTTTTAAAAACCTTGAATTCTGTAGTTACGGCAATTGTTGTTTTTTCATTGCTTGTGTCGGGACTGTATGCCGGATATTCTCTGTGGGATAATTACAGAGTATATGCTGATGCGGATCATGTTCAGTCTGATATGCTTAGATTTAAGCCTGATGTGTCAGACGACAAATCAATTGCGAAATCCTTCGAAGAGCTTTGCACGATAAATAAAGATGTGTGCGCGTGGCTCACAATAGATAATACAGGAATAGATTATCCTGTTCTTCAGGGTGAAGATAATTATTCGTACATCAACACTGATGTATACGGAGATTTTTCTCTGGCGGGGAGTATATTTCTCGATTCACGGTGTTCTTCTGATTTTTCAGATGTATATAATCTTGTTTACGGTCATCATATGGCAGGCGGAAAGATGTTTGGTGACCTTGATAAATTTAAGAAGAAATCATTCTTTGATAAGAATAAAACAGGTAAGCTGATTACCCCGAATAAAGTATATAAACTTGAGATTTTTGCTGTGTTGGTTGTAGCGGATTCTGAAAGTGTTATTTTTAGCCCGCGAACTAATACAGATGCAAATAGATTACTGGATTATACGGCGAATCATGCGTTGTATTTTGATAAAGCAAAGATGAGTGAGATCAGCAGAAATGCGAATCCGGCTCATATGATCGCGTTGTCAACATGCGCTAATGAATTTACTGACGCGCGAACAGTTTTGCTTTCATTAATGGTATCATAACTATTATAAAGCAGGGAGTGTGAATGATATGAATGGAAAATTTAATAAAGTGTTATGCGTATTATTTGCACTGATTGTGTGCAGTTCGTTTGTTGTTACTGCGTTTGCTGCGGAGTCTGTATCTGTTGGGATTGAAGCAAGTGTAAAGCTTTCCGGGACTTTACCCGCAACATCAGAGAGCTTTGTAATTGTGATGAAGAGTGTTGATACAGGAAACGAGAGTATATGCACAATCAATGGAGAAGGTACAGGAGCTTTTGATAAATTAACTTTCAGTAAACCCGGGAAATATAAGTTTACTGTAAAACAGAAAGCCGGAAGCAATCCTGACTGTACGTATGATAATGCTGTTTATAATGTGACCATAACTGTATTCAATAGCGATAATTCATACGATTTTAAAGTTGCCGCGACTGTGTATAAAGACGGTGTGAGCGAAAAACAGGATTCAATTGTTTTCGCAAATGTTTATAAGACTGTAACAACTAAAGAGCATGTGACGGGAGAAGTGGTAACTGAAGTACCGAAGACAACAGAACCTGCTTCAGAGTCCGGCTCAACTAAAACTGAGGAATCAGTTTCAAATACCGAGCCGCAGAGTACACAGGCATCTCAAAGCACGGAAGAAGCAACGACTGCAAAGGCAGATGAAAGTAATGACAGCCGCCCGAATACCGGTGATAACAGCAGAATGCCGTTGTGGGTAGTTATGTTTGTAATCGGACTGGTTTTGATTTCAGGTTCGTTAGTTGTGCTTATGCCTAAAAAGAGAGATTTATAAAAACAATAAACGCATTTCCAGATGAAATACTCCGGAAGTGCGTTCTTTATGTTTGTTTCAATATATTACAGAACCAATATAGTTATAGAGCATATCTGTCAAATACTTTTTACAGGATTTTTCAAATATGCTCTACTGCTTTTATAGGTTATTTTATTTTTCAGGAATATTATTTATCTGTAACATTCAATAAGCGTCATCTTACCATTCAATAAGAATTTATCCTTTGCCGCTTCGGGAATAAAGAAGTAATCACCCTTTTTGATTTCTTTTTCGTATCCGTCACCTGTGATTTTGCCGCAACCGTCTGTTACAACATAGATTTTAACAGAGTCCTTCATATTAAAGCTGCCGCCGTCAAGCGTAACGCGCCTTACGTTAAAGGTGCTTGTCATTCTCTCGTCAATGAGAGATTCATATTTCATGCCGTTTTTTTCTTCAATAACCGCGGGAGTAAGGGGAGCGGGGAATTTCTTTTTAACAT